>NZ_JAKZGG010000008.1:0-163985 GCF_022549455.1 Acinetobacter sp. NIPH 1852
CAATTGGTTGTGCGGTAGATTTTGTGTGTAGGCTTCTTCATTTGAAAATTATATCGCTGAAAAACCCTTTACAGATAGGTTTGTGCAACAAAGCCTAGTCATAGCTAAATACCCATTGTGAATATAAGTAGTCATGCAATATTATTTTAAAGTCAAAGGAATATAAATTGCTGTGAATAAATACAATTACAATAAGGGTTAACAAGGAATATAAAATATATTCTTTGTTGCTTTTAATTAACGTGTTCATAAGTATGCTGCTACAAATTAATTATGAAATAACTATTAGATAACTAATGCTAAAATGGAGTAAATTGGTGACTAAACTAACATTTATGAGTTATATAGTCACAATTTAATATTTGATTTATAACGTGCTAGCTAAATATGCAACAAAACAACCAACCAGTACACCAGCTAAGATCTCAATCTTTGTGTGACCCATGCGTTCTCTTAACTGTTGATATTCAGGAGTATCTTTAGCTAATTGATTAATCGCCACCGCGTGTTTACCAACTGCACGTCTTAAGCTATTCGCATCTAACAGCACAATAAATGCGAGCGTGAGTGCAACCCCAAAAGCAGGTGTATCAATGCCTTCTTTAAGGGCAATAAGCGCAGCCATACTACTTACAATGGCACTATGATTACTCGGCAATCCACCATAGCCAATTAATCCAAAAGCCAGTTTTTTTGCTTTAATTGAATTAATAAGAAATTTTAGACAGCCAGCTACTAGCCAAGCCAAAAATGGGGTAATAAGGTAAATATAATAATTCACAAGATAATCCAAGATAAAGTTAAGCTGGCCATAATGTCCAAATACAACATGTTATCCATAAAACAACAGTCAATAAAATTTGCCAATCCTGAACGATTACGTCAGTCGGAGATTCCCCACCTTTTAAGGTTTCAACGATAAACCAGTAACGGAATAATCCAAACATTACAAAAGGGATTGTAATGATGAGTTGTGGCTGTACTGCCATCGTATATAAACTATAAAAAATGATTGCAGTAATGGCAGACATGCCCGCAAAGCGGTCAATCAAACTTACTGAATAGTGTGCAAGTACTCCACGTCCTTGTGAACCGCTTTGCACGAGTTCCTGACGACGTTTAATCGAAGCTAGATAAAGTGAAATACTTAATGTGGTAATAAACATCCAATCAGAGACAGGCACTGCAAGGGCGACCGCACCTGCATATACTCGTAATACAAAACCAAAAGCTACAATGAAGATTTCAATAACTGGTTCATGCTTCAGTTTAAAGGTATAGGCCCAATTCAGCAGTAAATATACGATGATTACGTAGATTACTTGCGGAGCAATGAGCCAAGAGAACCCTAAAGCAATATAAATCAAAGTTAATAAAATAATTGCACTTTGTGGACTTACCTGACCTGAGGCTAAAGGCCTTTTTTTGGACTTTTCAGGATGCGCCCGATCTTTTTCTATATCCTTTAAATCATTAACAATATAGACCGCTGAAGCAGCTAAACAAAATAAAAATGCCGCAAATAATACGGAATAAATCGACCCTAAATGTAAAAACTCACCTGCAAAAATTAAGGGTGCAAAAACAAAGCTGTTTTTGAGCCATTGTTTAGGTCGTATTAGTTTAATCAGTCCAGGGATTTCTGCTAGAAAAGACCGATCTTCTGCTATATCATACATTTGTTTTTCAGCGCTATTAAATATAAATGATGGATTCGATTAAGCTCGCATTGCTCTATACAGCATTTGCTATAATTGCAACGTTTTGCAATATTGTAGCACAAGATATTTCTAGTTACATTTATGTTGGAAATTTTTATATTTTTATTTCAATTTTTATTGGTACAGGTGTTGGCTTAGTTGTTAAGTATGTGCTGGATAAAAAATACATTTTTAAATATAAAACCCTAAATACAAAACATGATGGAAAGGTTTTTATGCTTTATACCATCATGGGTATTTTTACGACTATTATTTTCTGGGGCTTTGAGTTTGGCTTTCACGCAGCTTTTGGAACCAAAGAAATGCGTTACGTGGGTGGAATAATCGGTCTAATGATTGGCTATATTTGCAAATATTACTTAGATAAACATTTTGTGTTTCGTAAAGTTGAGGCATAAATGAAAAAGGTACAGGCTTGGGGCAGACTTTCTGACGCTGAACATCACATTATTCCTTTAATAACGCCTTCACAAACATACAAACAAATAAAACATGGTGCGTTCCCGGGTATCGCTCATGGTATGGGGCGTAGCTATGGCGATGTCGCATTAAATGGTAATGGTATTTTATGGCTGACGACAGCTCTGAATCATTTGATTTCTTTTGATTTAAATACTGGCATTTTACACTGCGAAGCGGGTGCTACATTACAAGATATTCATAGAACACTGATTCCGCAAGGTTGGATGTTACCTGTAACACCAGGAACACAAATGATTACCGTCGGTGGGGCCATTGCGAATGATGTACATGGCAAAAACCACCATGCTTTTGGCTCTTTTGGTGATCACGTTCTATACATTAAATTAATGCGTACTGATGGTGAAGTTATTGAGTGTTCAAAGACTGAAAGAGCAGATTGGTTCTATGCAACCTTAGGTGGGATTGGTCTAACAGGAATCATTTTAGAAGCAAAAATTCAGTTACGTTCAGTTCAAAGTTCATGGATTGACTCAGAAACCATTCCTTACCACAATCTAGATGAGTTTTTTGCACTCTCTGATTCATCAGAATCAGACTGGGAATATACAGTTTCTTGGATTGATTGTATGAATGGTGCGAATGCCAAAGGACTTTTTACAAGGGGCAACCTAGCAAGTGAATCAACTCATATAGAACCTAAAATTAACGATAAAACATTTCCAATCACTCCACCTATTTCATTAGTCAATAAACTCAGTTTACCTGTCTTTAATTTTGCTTATTTCCATGGAAATTCGCTAAAAAAACAGCCTCAAACCGTACATTACGAGCCATTCTTTTATCCGTTAGATGCCATGCATGAATGGAACAAAATGTATGGACCCAAAGGGTTTTATCAATATCAAAGTGTGGTCCCGAAAGAGATTGGCAAAGAAGTCACTCAAGAGATGTTAAACACCATTAAAAAATCGGGTGAGGGCTCATTTTTAGCTGTATTAAAAACCTTTGGTGATCGTGAATCTGGGGGATTGCTGAGTTTCCCAAAGTCTGGCGTTACTTTGGCGTTAGATTTCCCTAATCGTGGGGAAAAAACATTAAAGTTATTAAATGAATTGGATCATATTGTACAACAAGCACAAGGCCGCCTTTATTTAGCCAAAGATGCGCGTATGCCAAGATCACTATTTGAAGCGGGCTATCCTCGCTTTACTGAATTTTTAAAATATCGAGATCCAGGCATCAGCTCGGAAATGTCTCGTCGTCTATTAGGGGCTTAAATGTCAAATCAACCAAAAATCTTAATTGTGGGTGGAAGCTCCGCTATTGCCGAACATTGTGCCAGACTCTGGCTTAAGCAGCAGCCTTATGAAATTATTTTGTTAGGGCGAGACCAAGACAAGCTACAACGTGTTGCTAATGATCTTAAAGTCCGTACCCCGCAAGCTAACATCCAATTTCAGACCGTTGATTTTTTAAATGCGACAGCCATTCAGGATTGCATTAATACCATCAATCAACAGGGGAAAATCGATATTGCCCTAATTGCTCATGGTAATTTACCAGATCAAGATCAATGTCAAAATGATTTACTTCAATGCCAACAGGCAATCGAAGTAAATGCAATTTCACCTGTTTTATTTACTGAAATTATTGCTAAACATATGATTGAACATAATCATGGAAAATTGGCAGTAATTGGTTCAGTCGCTGGTGATCGTGGTCGTAAATCGAATTATGTGTATGGTGCATCGAAAGCGCTGATTGATAAATATCTACAAGGATTACAACATCGCCTAGCTTTAACGGGCTCTGATGTCACAGCAACTTTAATTAAGCCGGGCCCGACAGCAACCCCTATGACGGCTGGGATATCTGGTAAAGGCAAGCTTGCCTCGCCTGAACAAGTCGCTCGTGATATTGTGCAAGGAATTGATAAAGGTAAATTAACCGTCTATACGCCAGGTAAATGGGCGATCATTATGATGATTATCCGAAATTTACCTTTCTTTTTATTTAGAAAAATGGACATATAAATTATTTATAATTAAAAAGCTCAATAATATATTGGGCTTTTTAACTTATGTGTGTTTATCTAGAATATACGACGTTTGCACTCCAACATCGCCCTTGGTTTCTGATGACATATTTTTTTAGTTAAAACCCAAGTGCGACTTGTCATGAAAGATCATTTATATAGTCAGAACCTAAGCGTAAAAAAACTAAACATTCTGATCCAACATTGCAGGCATCAAGATTTCCTTAACACAGCTTGCTTTGCTGGTTGAAATAATAAAATTAATCGCATGAATAACATCTGCCAAAGGGATTAGTGAATATTCCGTTTCTTCTAAAATTTCTTCAACAGGTTTTTCGATCTCATATTCACTGGCAAGGTAGCCCAAGTTCAGTACACTTACCCCAATTAAATGTTCACGTAAGATTTCTCTGAGGGATTGAGCTATGCCTCTTAGGGCAAATTTGGTTGCGGAGAAAACAAGTTCTTTGCCGTTATGATTTTCAACGCCCCAAGTCGAACCGATCAGAATGATTTTAGCGTTATCAGATAGTTTTAGATTTTCAATGAGTGATTGAATGGATTGGATACAAGTAGTGATATTGGTATTAATGATTTGGTTGATTTCAGCGGCAGGAACGTCTGCAAAATTATAATTTTCGCTAAATGCCTGTTGTTCCCAAATGCCCACGTTGTAAATCAGCACATCAATTTTTTGCTGTCCAATCACAGCCTGTACATCACTTACAGCTTGTTCAGGTTTGGAAAGATCAGTACAGATCCAGTTTAAGTTTGGAATTTCTCGTGGTTGGGTGCGAGATACGCCATAGATGGTATCTGTTGACTTTGGTACAGTTTGAACAATGGCTTTTCCTAGCCCTTTACTGACCCCGTAAATGAGAAATGTTTTATTTGAATCACTCATCAATCTTTCCATGTATCTAAGGTTAAAACGCAACTATAAAAGCTCAACTTAGCTTGAGGTCAAGGGTTAATTTATAGAGTGAAATATAAAGATATTTTTCGTAAATATGTTGCGTTATTACGGGGGTATCAGCTTTTATATGGATGAAAAAAAATAACAGTTCTTTTTTCAGCTTATCTGATTGATTTTTAAAAAATTGAAGAGCGAATTTGTGGTATGTGATATCAGATAAACTGTTCTAGTGCGCTGAGTTCTAGAGCGTATTAAAGATTGATGCGAAAAGGAAACGATCAAGTATTTTGTATAAGGTATACTATTTTAATTTTAGGAAAAGTTAATAACATGAATGATGCAGAACTTAACAACTGAGGTAAAGATATGAGTTTATTAAATAGAGAATTTTTTCTAAAAATAAGCCCAGTGGGATATCTGCTTGTCTTTTTTATTACAGTCTTAAACTTAAGTCAATTTGCTTTGGCGAGTTCAAACAAACATCCTAATGACGATCATTTTGATATGTATGATGCAATAGATCTAATAGATCAAAAAAAATATGGCGATGCAAAAAATATACTTTTAAAAGAAGAAAAGAAAATAACAAGCATTTCTCAACTATGCACCATATACAATTCAATGCTCGCAATAGCATCAATTACTAATAATGATTCAGATGGATCTAGGTATGCTGAGTTATTAAAAAAATGTTACAAGGAGGGTAGCAATCCCTATGTTTTTTTGGAAGCTCGAGTCTCTTATTTTGAAGGGGATTACGAAAAGACGGATCAAATTATTGATAAGCTTTTAAAGAAAATTAGCAATGAATTGGTCGAAGGAGAAAAAATAGAACTTCATAATGTTATGGATAAAAATATACTTTCTTCTATATATGTACTAAAAGCCTCTATTTTGCTGATTAAAAATAAACCTGAAAAAGTTAAAAGAGAGGTGGTTTATTTTGCAAAAAAAGCTTATGAAGTTATGCCAATAGATGATAATAATGAATTTCTAGCTGCTGTTTATCGTCTTTATGGTGATACTGCTAAATCAAATTTACTTATAGATAAGAGTAATAATAAAACAAGTGAGTCATATGTTATAGATGCAATACTGAATTCAATTAAACAAAAAAAAGATACTATTAGATAGCTTATCACTATATTGCATATTATTTTTCAAGGCTTTGGGCTATTACCATATATTTGAAAACCAAGTTTCTTATAAAGATGAATGGCAGAGTTATTGTCATCAGCGACTGTAAGTAATATTTGTTCGACATGTTTATTACTATGTTCTATAACTGCTTGAAGTAGTTCATTTGCGATACCTTTGTTTTGAAATTCTGGTTGAACAAATAAACTTGATAGATAGGCTTTATGGGAAATTTTGGCGACTGTTTCTTGTGTTAACGTTGCTAAAGCGATGATTTCTTTTCCGTGATAAGCGCCAAATACTATTGAGTTTGATAAACAGTTCTGAAAAAAAGCTAATGGCTTGGTTACTTCTATTGAGTAACTAGAACCAAACATTTTTGGGGCGTTTAATAACGCTGCCAGTCGAATATTTCTAAAATCGTTAACATCACTTACATTTAAAATTTTAATCTCAATATTCATCATTTTTTCTTTTACAAAAAATTAAATTTAACATAAAACCTCTTATCCAGATTTTATCTCCTCACACTTTTTACATTCCAACATCACACCTAACTTTTCCTTACGCCCTTGTTCAGTCAAAACCCAAGGGCGATTTTGCCACGGTGGATCATGGTGCACATGTTGAGTGTGACCACAAGTCAGATCAGCTACGTAATGTCCTTCGTCATCTAAATGAAATCCAACAATGGCTTGTTGCATTTATTCACTCATACTTTCAAGTTTAGAATTTTCTAAACCCTTTAAAAAACGATGACAAAGATTATGGATCGCCACCAAATCATTCGGATCGACACCCAAAGAGCAGGCGAGTTTAAATGGAATTAAAGTGATTTCATCTTTTGCAGAAAGCGCTTTTTCCAGCAAGATGACTTTCTTCATCCGCTCATCTTCTTTAACCGCAACACGCTTTAAAAACTGTTTTTCTTCGAGTTTTTTAATAATTGGCGTGAGCGTTCCTGAATCAAAAAAGGTCTTTTGTCCAATTTCAGACAAAGTCACATTGTCCTTTTCATACAAAGCCAGCAGCACAATAAATTGCGGATAGGTCAGGTCGTATTCCTGAAGTAACGGGCGATATTGACGAATCATCGCATTGGTCGCGGAATACATCGCAAAACACACTTGATTATCCAAGTAAGAAATTTCAGTCATGCTTTACTCCTCAACACCATCATTATTGCTAGAGAACAGTATAGTTTGGAAATGCGGGAAAGTATATTGCGCATAATTAACTTGCACACAAGATAATTGTGTGCAATATTATTTGCCATGTAGCTGAATCACCGAAACAGCGACGTTGGATATTGCACATTTTTATTGAAGAGAGAACTGTTATGACGACAATTTATGATTTTCAGGCTGAGCTGTTAGAAGGCGAGCAAAAGGACCTTGCAGACTATCAAGACAAAGTTTTACTGGTGGTCAACACCGCAAGTCAATGCGGCTTAACCCCACAATTTGAAGGACTGGAAAAGTTATATCAAGACTATCAACAGCAAGGTCTCGTGATTTTAGGCTTTCCATGTAACCAGTTTGCCAATCAAGACCCATCAAGCAATGAAGAAATTGGCAGCTTCTGTCAGCGTAACTATGGCGTATCATTTCCGATGTTTGCCAAAGTTGACGTGAATGGGCCAACTGCACATCCTTTGTATCAATACTTAACTTCGGAAGCGAAAGGCATTTTAGGCAGTGCAAGCATTAAATGGAATTTCACCAAGTTCTTGATCAATCAAAATGGCGAAGTAATCAAACGTTACTCTCCAACGACAAAACCTGAAAAAATTGGCAAAGATATTCAAAAACTTTTGGCATAAGTTAGATAAAGTGTTGATGATTTGGAAATTACTGGTATTGAAATCATCTACCAGTAATTTTCTGATTTTTAATCAATGATCAATTCAGACCTGCTATATAGATCGTTGTAGAAGACTGAATAAAATAGATTTTTTTATAGTTAAGAATTACATAACTTGTTTAAACATCATCATTAAAGTTCGCTATACTTTTGCCAAGATTAAAAATACGAGCGTCAGATTATGCGTGTACTTGTAGTGATGGACCCGATTGAAACTGTGAATCTAAAAAAAGATTCCACCATGGCGATGTTATGGGCGGCCAGCCGTCGTGGACATGAGTTGGGTTATGCATTGCAACAAGATTTGTATATCGATCAAGGTAAAGCTTTTGGTTTGATTTCGCCGTTAAAAGTGTTTGAAGATTATGACCATTATTATGAGTTAGGCGAGAAGCAAAAAGAATCGATTGCTGCTTATGACGTGGTGTTGATGCGTAAAGACCCGCCGTTTGATATGAATTTTGTCTATAGCACTTATATCTTGGAACAGGCGGAACGTGAAGGTGCGTGGATTATCAATAAACCACAATCCTTACGCGACTGTAATGAAAAGCTATTTGCTACCCAATTCCCTGAGCTACAAGTGCCGACCTTGGTGACTTCACAACAAAGTTTAATTCGTGAATTTATTAAAGAACATGGTGATGTCATCGTAAAACCATTGGATGGCATGGGTGGTACAGGGATTTTCCGCTTATATCAAGATGGTGTGAATATTGGTTCAACTTTAGAAATGCTCACTGTATTGGGCACATGTCCAATCATGGCGCAGCGTTATATTCCTGAAATCGTGGAAGGGGATAAACGCATTTTGATGGTTAATGGTGAGCCAGTCCCGTATTGCTTGGCGCGTATTCCACAAAACGGTGAAGTGCGTGGCAACTTGGCTGCGGGTGGTTTAGGACAAGCTCGTCCGCTGAGTGAAAATGACAAAATGATTGCGGCAAAAGTTGGACCATTCTTGCGTGAAAAAGGTCTGGTTTTCGTCGGATTAGACGTGATTGGCAATTATGTCACCGAGATTAATGTCACCAGTCCAACCTGTATTCGTGAGATTGATGACCAATTTGGCACTGCCATTGCCGATGATTTATTTGCGGTGTTAGAAGCGGGTCGTACAAACTAATTTATTATCAATTTTTGACCGAATTGCCCATTTATTTTTTATGTTAATTTAGCAGTAAATGGGCAATTAGATGTAGACATCATCATGTTTTTAGCAAACAATTGCAAAAAGTATAGCTTTCTGTTGTAAACAAGTGAAATTCGCTTTTCGTGAATGAAACTTTAGGATTAAAATAACTGCCGAAAACAATAGACGATAACCTTCTTTTTTGAGTTGAAGAATTACACCGTGACCAATTCACCACAGAACAAACCCAAACATGTCTTGATGATGGCCGCTGGTACAGGTGGGCATGTTTTTCCTGCGCTTGCTGTTGCCAAACAACTTCAACAAGAAGGTTGTCAAGTCTCATGGTTGGCGACGCCAACTGGTATGGAAAATCGCTTACTCAAAGATCAAAATATTCCGATTTATCAAGTTGATATCCAAGGTGTGCGTGGCAATGGTTTATTACGTAAACTCACTGCACCTTTTAAAATTTTAAAAGCAACTTTAAGCGCAATGCGCTACATGAAGCAGCTCAAGATTGATGCTGTCGCTGGTTTTGGTGGTTATGTTGCAGGACCGGGTGGTTTGGCGGCACGTTTGCTGGGTATTCCAGTATTAATTCATGAGCAAAATGCCATTGCTGGTTTTACCAATACCCAACTGTCACGGATTGCAAAAACAGTTTGTCAGGCTTTTCCAAATACGTTCCCAAGCAGTGATAAAGTAGTCACCACAGGCAATCCTGTGCGAGCTGAAATCAGCGCGATTTTGAATCCGTCATGGCGTTATCAAAGTCGGGAACAAGAGCAGCAACCGATCAATATTTTGATTGTCGGTGGTTCATTGGGTGCACAAGCATTAAATGAACGTTTGCCAGAGGCTTTAAAAAAGCTCAATGTGCCGTTAAATGTATTCCATCAATGTGGTCAAAATCAGCAAGATGCAACGCGAAATCGTTATCAAGCTGCGCCTGCGAGTTTACATGTTGAAGTTCAGCCCTTTATTCAAGATATGGCCAAAGCCTATAGTGAAGCAGATCTGATTATCTGTCGTGCGGGCGCATTGACGGTTACTGAAGTCGCCACTGCTGGTCTGGCTGCGGTTTTTGTACCTTTACCAATTGCGGTAGATGATCACCAAACCGCAAACGCAAAATTCCTCGCAAATGTAGGGGCTGCCAAGATTTGTCAGCAAGCAGAGATGACGCCAGCAGCTTTAGATGAGCTGTTGGCGAGTTTACTCAACCGCCAGCTTTTATCTGAAATGGCCATTAAAGCACGTCAACAAGCACAACCGAATGCAACTCAGCATGTGGTTGATCTGATTAAAAAATTGTAATTCGAGTTTTATTTATGTCTCCAACAAATCCAAACCAAGCTAAAAAGCTGATTAAAGTGCCAGAGATGCGCCGTATTAAACACATCCATTTTGTGGGGATTGGTGGTGCGGGGATGTGTGGTATTGCTGAAGTGTTGGGTAACCAAGGCTATAAAATTTCAGGTTCAGACATTAAAGCCTCTAAGACCACAGCGCAACTCGAAGCCAATGGCATCAAAGTGTATATTGGTCATAGTGCTGAAAATATTAAAAATGCCAATGTATTGGTCGTTTCAACTGCAATCGATCCTGAAAACCCAGAGATCAAAGCCGCGATTGAGCAGCGTACGCCGATCGTGCGTCGTGCGGAAATGTTGGGTGAGTTGATGCGCTATCGTCACGGGATTGCTGTGGCAGGTACGCATGGTAAAACCACCACCACCAGTTTGCTGACCACCATGTTGGCTGAAGAAAACCTTGATCCGACCTATGTGATCGGTGGGTTGTTGAATAGCACAGGTGTAAATGCTGCACTTGGTGAAAGTCGCTTTATCGTGGCTGAAGCCGATGAGTCAGATGCATCGTTCTTGTATTTGCAACCGATGGCAGCCATCGTCACCAATATCGATGCGGATCACATGGATACCTATGACGGTAGCTTTGACAAGTTAAAAGATACCTTCATCCAGTTTTTACATAATTTACCGTTCTATGGCTTAGCTGTGGTCTGTGGTGATGATGCCAATATTCGCGAGATTCTTCCGCGAGTGGGTCGTCCTGTGATTACTTATGGCTTTGATGACGATAATGACGTTCGTGCCATTGATGTAGAACAAGATGGTATGCGTTCACATTTCACTGTGCTGCGTAAAGATCGTGAACCGTTACGTGTCACCGTCAACCAACCAGGCTTGCATAATGTGCTGAATGCATTGGCAGCGATTGGGGTAGCAACCGATGAGGGCGTTTCGGATGAGGCGATTTGTCGTGCTCTAGCAGGATTTAGTGGTGTCGGACGTCGTTTCCAAGTTCAAGGTGAATTTGAAGTCGGAGATGGCTTGGTGAAATTGGTGGATGACTATGGTCATCATCCTAAAGAAGTCGAAGCCACCATCAAAGCGGCACGTGCCAGCCATCCAGATCGTCGTTTAGTGATGATGTTCCAACCGCACCGTTATAGTCGTACCCGTGACTGTTTTGATGATTTTGTGGATGTGTTATCTCAAGTCGATCAATTGTTGTTATTGGAAGTGTATTCCGCAGGTGAAAAACCAGTGGTTGGTGCTGATAGTCGTGCTTTAGCGCGTAGTATTCGTTTACGTGGTCAGGTTGAGCCGATCTTGGTTGATCCAGTCGAAGGCAATTTACCAAGTGTTTTACAAAAAGTGTTACAAGCGAATGACTTGTTATTAACACAAGGCGCAGGTAACGTGGGGGCAATTTCGGTAGAATTGGCTCAGCATCGCTTGTATGCCAAATAATTGTATTTTGTATTAAAGTTTTAAGGATATAAACGTGTCAAATGCTGCAAAATTCGGCAAAGTTGCTGTGTTGTTTGGTGGGAAGTCGGCTGAACGTGCTGTGTCATTGGATAGTGGTCAAGCCGTTTTAGATGCATTGTTGCGTTCAGGCGTGCAAGCAGAAGCATTTGATCCACAAGATCGTAGTGTGACTGAATTGGTTGCTTATGATCGCGCTTTTATCGTGTTGCATGGTCGCGGTGGCGAAGATGGTCAGATCCAAGGGGTATTGGAATGGTTAAATATTCCCTATACAGGCACTGGGGTACAAGGTTCTGCGATTGGTATGGACAAGGTCAAAACCAAGCAAATTTGGCAAGGCAGTGACTTGCCAACAGCGCCATACCGCATTATTAGCAAAGCGACTGACTTGGATGCTGTGATTGCGGAATTGGGCTTGCCTGTGATTATTAAACCTGTGCATGAAGGCTCAAGTGTCGGCATGAGTAAGGTTGAGAAAGCAGAAGACTTTGCTGCTGCCATTGAAAAAGCAACACAGCATGATGCTGTGGTGATGGCAGAAAAATGGATTACGGGTCGTGAATTTACCATTTCATTTTTGAATGGTCAGCCTTTACCTGTAATTCGTTTACAACCGCCAGCAGATGTGGCGTTTTATGATTATGAAACTAAATATCAACGTAATGATGTTGAATATGGGATTCCTTGTGGGTTAAGCGAAGCTGAAGAGCAAAGTTTACAAACGCTTTGTTTACGTGCGTTCCAAGCTGTCGGTGCGGAAGATTGGGGGCGTATTGATGCCATGCAAGATGAGCAAGGCAACTTTTGGTTGTTGGAAGTGAATACCGTTCCGGGTATGACCAGTCATTCTCTTGTGCCGAAAGCAGCACAAGCCGTGGGTTATAGTTTCGATCAGCTCTGCGTTGCGATTTTAGAGCCAACCTTAACAAAGTCGGCTTAATTCATGGCTCAACTCCCTGCATCCATGCGCCGTAAATCACGGCCAGCGATTAGCTCTATCCACGAGAAACCGCCTTCACCTCAACAAAAGATGGTGAATGCGGGCGGCTGGGTGTTGCTGGTGATCGCATTTGCAGTGCTGGCGCTGGGTATTTATGGCTTGTATAAAGTCATGACTGATGCCACAGTGGCGGAATTGCAGGTCGTTGGTGCAAATTCAGAACAAGAAAACCAGTTATTGGTTCAGAAATTAACGCCGATTATTAAAGATAATTATTTCACTTCAGATTTAGAACTCATTCGAGATCAAGCATTAAACGTTTCATGGGTCGACCGTGTGGTCGTGTCACGAGCTTGGCCAAATGCAATTCGTGTGCGGGTGATGCCGCGTCATGCAATTGCGCGTTGGGGAACAGGGCGTTTGCTTAGTGATAATGGTGAAGTATTTAGCGAAGCTGTGCCAAAAGCACATCCAAATTTACCGCTTTTACATGGTCCGACCAGCCAATCCAAAATGATGATGCGTCGTTATAATGAAATTAATCAGCTGTTTCTGCCTGCTGATTTGCGTTTAAAAGAGTTGTATTTAACTGAGCGTATGACGTGGTTTATGCAGTTTGATTCGGGGTTACGTATTATTGTAGATCAAGATCAGACCATGAATAAACTACAACGCTTAAGCCATTTGGCACAAACGGATCTTAAACCTGTATGGCCCAAAATCTCGGCGATTGACTTGCGTTATCGGAATGGTCTTGCCATTCAATGGAGAAACGCAACACCGCCTAAGATCGTCAACGGTCAGTTTGTTGTAACGATTGATGACACAAGCCTTGCAGGTGCAATTCAGGCAAAGCCATAATACGTGGCTTGAAAACAACAGGCAGTTTGCCCGTACTACACAACAAAATATGGTATTCAAGTAATGAGTGAAACTGTTCCCTCAGTTGTTACGATTGATATTGGGACTCATAAGGTCACAGTTTTAATTGGTAAAATCCATGCGCCGGACAAGATTCAAGTCATTGGCATGGCATCCGCTCGTAACCGAGGTATGGTTAAGGGCAAGATTGTCAGTCTAGACAAGGTCATTGCGGCGATTAAAAACGCAGTATCCGAAGCTGAGGATATGGCGGAGTGCCGTATTCATAGCGCTTGGGTGTCTATTCCGAGTACAGAATTACAGAGTTTTTATGCTTCTGGTCGTACACCTGTGGCCAACCATGATCATATTATTACAACAAATGAAGTAGTCAGAGCGTTAGAGCTGGCGAAAGCCAGTCATGTTTCCCCAGATTATTATTTAGCAAGTGCAGTGCCACTTGGTTTTGAGTTGGGTGATTCGGCGGAATGGGTGCAGAACCCCGTCAATATGTCTGCACACAGTATGACGGGACATTATCAATTGATGATGATGCCAATTAGTACCATGCAAAACCTTGATCGTGCGATGAAAGGCGCGAATATCGGGGTGGAAAAAATGGTGGTGTCTTGCTTAGCAACCGCGGAAGCAAGTCTGCTCAAAGATGAAAAAGAATATGGCGTGTGTTTGGTAGATATTGGTGCGGGTATTACCAATATTGCGGTATATCTAGATGGACGTCTAGCGCTAGCCCGTACTTTGCAGCGTGGTGGTGAAAATGTAACGCGTGATATTGCTGCTGTTCTACAGACCACCACGGATGAAGCTGAGCGGATCAAGATACTGCATGGTTGTGTGGATCTGAGTGTGGTGAAACCTGATCATATGATCCAAGTACAGGGGATTGATGGCACGCAAACCATTAGTCGTATTGAACTTGCAGAAATCATCATTGCACGTTATGAGGAAATCTTTGCGCTGATTCGTGATGAATTACAGCATAGTGGTGCGATTCATGGTTTGTATCATGGTGTGGTGTTAACGGGTGATGCTTGTCAAATCGAAGGTATGGTGAATTTGGCACGACGGATGCTTGGTGTCTCTGCACATTTGGGCAATCCGCCGTTACAGGTCTATGCCGATGATCAGCATTTGCCAGCTTTGCGTCGCTCTATGTATGCCACTGCTTCAGGTTTGTTGATGTTTAGCCAAAGTGATTTGCAAGATGTGGTTGAAGAACCAGAGGAAGCTGCGGATCGTAGTTTTGTGGATCGGGTTGCCAATGGTTGGAATGCATTGAATAGCAAATTAAAGGCTATATTCTAGGGTTTGTTGAGATTTCACAGATGCTTGCGACAGTGGACATTTTTTAGCTGATTCAAGGCATGTTTTGCAAAAGTTAGTCATTCTAAATAAGCAGAACATAACGTAGTAGCGGCAAAAAATGTCCCTGTCCCGAAGGGTTATGACTAAAACTTCCGCAAACTTCGTTATGAAACTTGGCAAGGGGGCGCCATTGTCTTCGTTTCATGCCTCATTTTCGTGGTTTTAGTCAATAACGCAAGCTATGGTTGAAATCTCAACAAACCCTCAGTTGTAGTTATTTTTAGGAAAATTTGTTAGGAAGTTGTAATACTAAGTCACTCTACTTGACAAGTTGATGATTATTGCACAGCATCCTAAACATCAGTAGTTTTAAAAATCAGGGCAGTAACGGGCTGAAGTAACTGCCATTAATATATTAGGAAATCTAAAGGTCATGGCCTCATTTGAATTTATAGAAGATGAACTAGACGATGGCAACGGTCAAGCCCGTTTCACAGTGTTTGGTGTTGGTGGTGGTGGTGGTAATGCTGTTCAGCACATGGCGCAGTCTGATATTCAAGGTGTGAAATTTGTCTGTGCCAATACAGATAAGCAAGCACTTGACTCTATGAATGCACCATTCAAGATTCAATTGGGTGAGCAAAGCACGCGTGGCCTAGGCGCTGGCGCAAACCCAGAAGTGGGTCAGATTGCCGCAGAAGAAAGTCGTGAAGTGATTCGCCAACACCTTGAAGGCACTGACATGGTCTTTGTCACTGCGGGCATGGGTGGCGGTACAGGTACCGGCGCGGCGCCAGTGGTTGCTGAAGTTGCCAAAGAAATGGGGATTTTGACCGTTGGTGTTGTCACGACTCCATTCAACTTTGAAGGACGTCGTCGTCAAAAATCTGCGGAAAAAGGCATTGATGCTTTAGAAGCACATGTTGATTCTTTGATTATCATTCCGAACCAGCGCTTACTCAGTGTTTATGGTGATATTTCAATGAAAGATGCCTATAAAAAGGCAGATGATGTATTGCTAAATGCGGTTCGTAGTATCTTTGATCTGGTGGTCAATCGTGGTCACATTAACCTTGACTTTGCCGATTTAAAAACAGCGATGAGTACACGTGGCTACGCCATGATGGGTGCTGGTTTAGGCCGTGGTGAAGATCGTGCACGTCAAGCTGCTGAGCAAGCGATTCGCAGCCCGTTGCTTGATAATGTAAATATTATCAATGCCAAAGGCGTGTTGATCAATATTACGGGTGGCGATGATATTACCCTTCGCGAAACAGAAATTATTACCGATATCGTCAATCAAATCGTTGATTTGGACGATGGTGAGATTTTCTACGGTACGGTATTTGATCCAGATGCCCGTGATGAGCTTCGTGTCACCGTTATTGCAACGGGTTTAACACGCAATTCAGCCGAAGTTGATCATAAAAAACGTACGACTGCTACACATGCTTCCGCTCAAGCAACCCAAGCTGTTGATGAAGATGATGTTCCTGCGATCAATAAGCGTGCGAATGCAGAGGCTTCAGCCAATGCAGCGCCAAGTTCATCACCGTTGTCATCACCGATGAGCATTCAAGACTATTTGAAAAATCAGCAACGTAAATAGTCGAATAAAAAGATGGTTAAAAAGGGGTATTGATTACCCCTTTTTTTATTTTTTAGAATAAATGGGTCGTCATGTCGCTATTGCTTACGTTTTATTTCAGCTCTGATGAGATTTTCTTTGACAAGGCAATCCATTTATGAAGTGCCAAAAGACCCTAAATATGCTAACTTATAGCGGTTTTTGCAAATAAAGTTGGCATGGCATGTTGAAACAACGGACTCTCAAACGTGTGGTGAAAGCGAGCGGTATTGGTCTGCACAGTGGTCAAAAGGTGCTGATTAATTTTGTTCCACACCATATTGATGGAGGTATTGTCTTTCGCCGTATCGACTTAAATCCGCCAGTTGATATTCCAGCCGATGCTTTGCTGATTCAAGAAGCCTTTATGTGTTCCAATCTGGTCCGTGAAGACATTAAGGTGGGCACCATCGAACATGTCATGAGTGCCATTGCCGGTCTTGGGATTGATAATTTAATTGTTGAGGTATCCGCTTCTGAAGTTCCGATTATGGATGGAAGTGCAGGGCCATTTATTTATTTACTCATACAAGGTGAGCTTGCTGAGCAAGATGCGCCGAAAAAATTTATTCGAATTTTAAAACCTGTTGAAGCATTAATAGAAGATAAACGCGCGATTTTTACGCCGCATTCAGGCTTTCAGTTGAACTTTACCATTGATTTTGATCATCCTGCCTTTGCTAAAGAATACCAGTCAGCCACCATTGATTTTTCCACAGAAGTTTTTGTCTATGAAGTGAGTGAAGCCCGCACTTTTGGCTTTATGAAAGATTTAGATTACTTAAAAGCCAATAATCTTGCCTTGGGCGCGAGCTTAGACAATGCGATTGGGGTGGATGATACAGGTGTGGTCAATGAAGAAGGATTGCGCTTTGCGGATGAATTTGTCCGGCATAAGATTTTGGATGCAGTCGGGGATTTATATCTCCTTGGACATCAGGTCATTGCGAAGTTTGATGGCTATAAATCAGGTCATGCACTCAATAATCAGCTCTTACGCAATGTTCAAAATGATCCAAGCAGCTATGAAATTGTAACATTTGATGACGAGAAGAATTGTCCAATTCCGTATGTAAGTGTGACATAAGTCATTGTCTTTCAATGCCTATGTTATAATGTAACATGCTGAAATGAGAAGCACATCACGGAAAATAACAGCAGATTCCGTCACTTAAATTGAGTGGTTTACTTTTTATTGCTTGCCAAACGTAGTAAAGCTTGGCTAAGCTTAGGGTCGCTCACATATTCAGCGGCGCTACGCAATAGCTCTTGGGTCTCTGATGTAAGTACTTTTGATGAGGGGGATGGTTGTTGAGGTGCAATAACTTTGTGTCTTAAACGAACTTGAATTTTTCGTAAATCATGAAGTCCTTGGAGTTGAGCTAACTGCGCAACATAGTGGCTTTGCAAATAACTGAGTTGACTAATCATTGCTTGATTTTCACCGGTTATGATCAGAACACCATGTTGATAACAAACAACTTGCCATTGCTCTGGTTGGGGCAGTAAAGGTTGAATAATTTTCGTAAGTTGTGTCCATTGTGTGACTTGCGTCGTTAGAAACGTTAAGTTTCCAGTTTTTGTACGTTGTCCTTTCTGTTGAAAAACGTTGCTAGGTTCAGACATGTCAACTTCCTTCGAGGAGATATGCCCATCTTAAGCGTTTATTTTGGCTGTTATCAAGGAAGAGATGATAAAGGGACTTTTTAAGGACGGTTTCAAGAGGTTTTTTATGCATCATACGCGTCGTATTTTACTGGCATTTTCATTGGCGGCTTCAGCTGCTTCAGTTGCTTTTGCAGACTATCAAAATATCAATCAAGCAAATGCTGCTGATCGTTTAGAACAGTTATCAAATACCTTAGCTCAAGGTTCTTATACCCACCCTGATGATATTGATTTACCTGCTGTATCCAATGTATCGGTTAAATTGCGCGAAAAAACCATTGAATTGAATAATGCAAGCATTGAGAAAAAATATGGTCGCCAAGACAGCGGATCATCTTTCTCAGCGGGTACAGGTCATTCTTGGTTGGTGAGTCATCCACTACAAGAAGGCCGAGTAAGTTCCACTTGGGGCAATCGCACCTTATTGGGTTCGACCCGTCATCATTCAGGTGTTGATATTGCGGCACCATCAGGTACACCTATCTATGCAACTGGTCCTGGTGTTGTGACCAAAGCAGGTTGGGGTACAGGTTACGGTCAATATGTTGAAATTGACCATGGCAGCGGTTATGTCACACGTTATGCACATGCATCACGCTTAATGGTGAGTGCAGGTGATCGTGTTGGCGCTGGTGAGCATATTGCCAATGTCGGATGTACAGGCCGTTGTACTGGACCTCATTTACATTTTGAAGTTGTGAAAGATGGTCAACGCAGAAACCCTTCAACTTACCTTGCAATGTTGCCTTAATGTAATTTATTAACAGTTGTATATAAATATTTAAAGAAAATCGCCTTTATTGGCGATTTTTTATGTTTTATGTTTGATTTGGGTCAATGACTATTTAGGAAAAAAATATTAAGTGCTTTTGTATTCATTTAGGGCAATACCTTTATGAAGCCAAAACATGATAAATATAGCAACAACAATATAACTTAAGGGAAAAGGTGAATTATATGGCGTTTTATGGCGACTCTGACGCGCAGGAAACCCAAGAATGGCAAGATGCTTTTGATTCGGTATTGCAGCACATGGGCACGGAGCGCGCTGCTTTCTTACTGGAAAAGCTTTATCAACGGGCGATTGCGAAACACGTTCCAATTCAACGCTTAAATACACCTTATCTCAATACGATTTCAGTTGAAGAACAACCTGCGATGCCCGGCGACCAAGATATGGAACGCCGTATTCGTGCATTGATTCGTTGGAATGCCTTAGCAATGGTACTTCGTGCGAATAAAACAGGTGATGATTTAGGTGGACACTTGGCGAGCTTCGCATCAAGTGCAACATTATATGACGTAGGTTTTAACCATTTCTTCCGCGCAAACAGCAATAACTTTGGCGGAGATATGATTTATTACCAAGGACACTGTGCTCCTGGTATTTATGCACGTTCATTCCTTGAAGGACGTTTAACTGAAGAACAGTTAAGTAATTTCCGCCGTGAAGTTGGCGGTAACGGTTTACCAAGCTATCCACATCCGTATTTAATGCCGGACTATTGGCAATTCCCAACTGTATCAATGGGTCTTGGTCCAATCATGTCGATCTACCAAGCACACATTCAAAAATATTTGATGAATCGTGGTTTGATTAAAGAAGAAGATCGTAAAGTCTGGGCATATCTTGGCGATGGCGAGATGGATGAGCCAGAAAGTACGGGTGCAATTTCACTTGCTGGTCGTGAAAAGCTTGATAACCTAATTTGGGTTGTGAACTGTAACTTACAGCGTCTCGATGGTCCTGTACGTGGTAACGGTAAAATTATTCAAGAATTAGAATCTTTATTCCGTGGTGCGGGCTGGCGTGTCATTAAAGTGGTGTGGGGTCGTCATTGGGATCCTCTACTTGCTCAAGATAATTCAGGCGCTTTAAAAGCGGTAATGGAAGAAACAGTTGATGGTGAGTACCAGCGCTATCAAGTGAAAGGTGGTGCATATACACGTGAGAAATTCTTTGGCAAGTACCCAGAAGCTGCGGAACTTGTAAAAGATTTAAGCGATGAAGACATCGATAATCTTAACCGTGGTGGTCATGACCCGTACAAAGTTTTTGCTGCCTATGCAGAAGCAATGAAAGCCAAAGGTCAACCAACCGTTATTCTTGCGAAAACGGTTAAAGGTTACGGTTTGTCTGAGGAAATTGAAGCGGTGAACAAAACTCACCAAATCAAAAAAATGCAGGTCGACTCTTTGAAATATGTACGTGACCGTTTTAACCTGCCATTTACAGATGATAAGTTAGAAGAGCTTCCATTCTACCGCCCAAGTGAAAACTCTCCAGAAATGAAGTATATGAAGGCGCGTCGTGAAGCATTAGGTGGTTACCTACCTGCACGTCGTAAAGAGAGTGAAATTTTAGCGATTCCTGAATTATCTGTATTTGATGCTGTATTAAATGGTTCAGGTGGTAAAGAACAATCGACCACGATGTTGATGGTACGTTTAATTTCTGCCTTACTGAAAGAAAAAGCAATTAAAGACCGCGTAGTACCAATTGTTCCAGATGAAGCGCGTACTTTTGGTTTAGAAGGCATGTTCCGTCAGCTCGGTATTTATGCTGCTCACGGTCAAAAATATACCCCAGAAGATCAAGAACAGCTCATGCATTACCGTGAAGCAAGTGATGGCCACATGCTTCAAGAAGGAATTAACGAAGCGGGTGCGATGAGTGCATGGGCGGCGTTAGGTACCAGTTATTCAACCAATAACTTGCCGATGATTCCAATGTACATGTACTACTCAATGTTTGGTTTCCAACGTATTGGTGACATTGCATGGGCTGCTGGTGATGCACAGGCACAAGGTTTCTTACTTGGTGCTACTGCTGGCCGTACTACACTGAACGGAGAGGGTTTACAGCACCAAGATGGTCATTCACATATCTTGGCGAACACAATTCCAAACTGTGTATCTTATGATCCATGTTTTGGTTATGAGTTAGCTGTAATCGTTCATGACGGTTTACAACGTATGTATGTAAACCAAGAGCGCGTGTTCTATTACCTAACTGTAATGAACGAAAACTACGAGCATCCTGCAATGCCAGAAGGCGCTGAGGAAGGCATTAAACGTGGTATGTACTTGTTCGAAAATGATGAAAAAGCAACTGTCCAATTACTTGGTTCAGGTGTCATTCTTCGTGAAGTGATTAAAGCTGCGAAAATCTTACGTGATGAGTATCAAATCCACTCAAACGTTTGGAGTGTAACGAGCTTCAATGAGTTGTCACGTGATGGCATGGCATGTGAAGAATACAACCGTTTACACCCGCTTGCTGAAGAAGTGAAAGAATCTTGGGTATCTAAACAATTACGTGGTACAGAAGGTATCGTCGTTTCTGCTACAGACCATATGCGTGCGTACAGCGAACAAATTCGTGCATATCTTCCTGATGGTCGTCCATTTGTTGCATTAGGTACAGATGGTTATGGCCGTTCAGATACACGTGCGAACTTACGTAGTTTCTTTGGTGTTGATGCTGCGCATATCGTTGTTGCGACGTTGAAAAAATTAGCTGACGAAGGTGAAGTCGATGCCCGTTTAGTTAAAGATGCAATTTCTAACTTTGAGTTAGATACCGATCGTCCAGTGGCTTGGGCTCCACAAGCGCATCCAGAAGTTCAGGCAGTTGCTGAATACCATGAAGCGCAAACAGGTGAGGGGAAATAATCATGCAAATCCAAGCACCTGATATTGGCGTAGATAAGGCTCTTGTTGCAGAAATCTTGGTAAAAGTGGGTGATCACGTTGCAGTTGAGGATAGCCTTTTGGTTCTAGAATCAGACAAAGCAACGGTTGAAGTACCAAGCACAGCCGCAGGGGTCGTCAAAAGCATTTTGGTAAAACAAGGTGACGAAGTCACAGAAGGCGTTGCACTGATTGAGCTTGAGGAAGAATCTCAAGCTGCACAAGAGACGGCTACAGAAGCACCAAAGTCTGAAAGTCCGAAAGCGGAAGCGCAACCTGAGAAAACTGAAACTCAACCAGCGCCTGTGGCGGCTCAAACAGCGACTGCGACGCAAGTGGTTGATGTGAAAGTGCCTGACATTGGTGTTGAAAAAGCATTGGTTGCAGAAATTTTGGTCAAAGTTGGTGATCAGATTGAAACTGAGCAAAGCATCGTAGTGGTTGAGTCAGACAAAGCCACAGTAGAAGTGCCAAGCTCGGTCGCAGGTGTGGTTGAATCGATTCAGATTAAAGAAGGTGACAGTGTTAAAGAAGGGGTTGTATTGATTCAAGTCAAAACAACAACCACTGAAACTGCGTCAGCACCGCAAGCTGAACCTGCTGAAGCTGAAGCACCTGCCTCAACCAGCATTACAACAGGTGAAGTTGAAATCACAGTGCCTGATCTTGGTGTAGATAAGGCGGTTGTTTCTGAAATTTTGGTCAATGTCGGTGATCGTGTAGAAGCACAACAAAGTTTATGCGTGGTCGAGTCGGACAAAGCTTCGGTTGAAGTACCAAGTTCATCTGCTGGCATCGTAAAAGCCATTCATGTGTCATTGAATCAAGATGTGCGCCAAGGGATGCCGTTGGCAACGGTTGAAGTCAGTGGTCAGGCAATTGCGCCAGCCGCAACAAAGACCCAGACCACTCCTTCGGCAGAGCCTAAAGCCGCGGAAAAACCGCAGCCCGCAGTGGCGGCATCAGCGCCTACTGCTGCAACACAAACAGATAAGTTAACTAAAGCACAAGAAGCAGACAATGCCAAGGTTTATGCAGGGCCTGCCGTGCGTAAGTTGGCACGTGAATTGGGTGTGGTACTTGGGCAAGTCAAAGCTTCGGGTGAACATGGTCGAGTAATGAAAGACGATGTTTTTGCATATGTAAAAACTCGATTGACCACAGCGCCAGTAAGTCCAACAACTCAAGCTGCACCAGCGGCTTCTGGTTTGCCAGCTTTACCTGACTTTAATGCCTTCGGTGGTGGTGAAGTAAAAGCGATGACGCGCTTGCAGCAAGTCTCTGTGCCGCAGTTGTCATTGAATAACTTTATTCCCCAAGTTACACAGTTCGACTTAGCGGATATCACTGAGTTAGAAGCGTGGCGTGGTGAACTCAAAGATGGTTTCAAAAAGCAGGGTCTTAGCTTAACTATCTTGGCATTCATTGCCAAAGCGGTTGCACACTTGCTGAAAGAAGAGCCTTATTTTGCTGGACACTTGGCGGATGATCAAAAATCAGTGCTATTGCGTAATGAAATTCATATGGGCATTGCAGTTGCAACGCCAGATGGATTAACCGTTCCTGTATTGCGCAATCCTGACCAGAAATCGATTAAGCAAATTGCCACTGAGTTGGCTGAGCTGAGCCAAAAAGCGCGTGATCGTAAGTTGTCACCGAAAGATTTACAAGGTGCGAACTTTACTATTACCAGCTTAGGTTCAATTGGCGGTACGGCATTTACACCACTGGTCAACTGGCCTCAAGTTGCAATTTTGGGTATTTCACCTGCAACCATGCAGCCAGTCTGGAATGGCAAAGATTTTGATCCGCGACTAATGCTGCCACTATCGTTATCTTATGATCATCGTGTGATTAATGGTGCGGATGCGGCACGTTTTAGTAATAAGCTCACCAAGTTGTTAAAAGATATTCGCAGTTTATTGCTGTAAATATTTTGAATGTAGAGAGCCTCGCTTATGCGGGGTTTTCTTTTTGGGAAATTTAAAATATCAGACTTTATTTCAGCGCTGTTTTATTTAGAATAAATCATCAGGATTCAATACGCTTAAACAGGAAGTAGAGATGCTCGCGATTTATAAAGTGATGTTACCGCTCGTGTTGATTGCTTTTGTGCTGATGGGATTGTGGGTGAGTTATTTACATTTTCCTTGGGAATGGATTCTTTATGCGGTAATGGGTTTAGAGGTGTTACTTGCGACCGTGGCGATGACAATGGAATATCAAGCGCAGCATGCTGGCAGCACCAGCGGTTGGGGAAGTATGGGTATTATTGGCAGCAGTGTCGTTTTTGCATGCCTATTGGGGCTTTTTAGATGTGTATTGTGGTGGTATCAAAAAATCTAAATTTAGAGATTTTAAATAGGATATGGATTTGTTAGAATAAAATCACTTCATTGGGGAGTAGCCGCTCTTTACGCAAAGTAAAGAGGTGATGATCAACATAATTGTTCAACAGAACATGGTCATCATAGCAAAGAACCAAAAACAGCTTTTTAGCTGTGCTTTTGTTGGCAAGACCTTTGATTTATCACTCTGCAATCAATCTATTTGATTTTGGCTAGCAGGAGGGATAGGTCATCGGTATATTTTGCTAGCCAGAGCATTCAACAATGTATGAATTTCTCATCTCGACTTCTATCGTTGCCCTTGCAGAAATGGGCGATAAAACTCAACTTCTGGCTTTATTGCTTGCCGCACGTTTTCGTAAACCGATTCCGATTCTGATTGCCATATTATTGGCGACATTGATTAATCATGGTTTATCGGCTGTCCTTGGGCAATGGATTACCACCGTACTGAGTCCTGAAATCTTATTGTGGATTCTTGCCTTGGGTTTCATTGGGATGGCGATTTGGATGTTGATTCCAGATGAATTGGGTGATGAAACAGAAAATATCAATAAATGGCAAAAATTTGGTGTGTTTGGTGCAACATTTATCTTATTTTTCTTGGCAGAAATCGGCGATAAAACCCAAATTGCAACGGTCGCATTGGCGGCTCGTTTTGACAGTATTTTTTGGGTCACGCTCGGCACAACCTTAGGCATGATGATTGCCAATGCACCTGCGGTATTTATTGGTAATAAATTGGCTGAACGGTTGCCGATTGCTTTGATTCATAAGATTGGCGCAGCAATTTTCTTAATTATCGGTTTATCGGCTTTGGTGCAGCATTATTATTTATAATGTTTAACATGAGAAAGAGCAACGCTCACGTGTGTATCACGTGAGTTTTTAGGATTTTATGCGGATAAAGACCTTACAAATCTTTTGCATTTAAACCTAACTTTTTTAGGATTTCAGCGATCAAGGATAATGATGATTGAGCCTGTGAATAAAATAAATGAGAGACGCTATTTTTATCAAATTTTGATTGGAACGATTTTGGGTTTTGTCATTTTAGGTGCGGTGACGATTTTGTTCCGAACATCGCATGATTATTTAATGTATACGAAATGGAAATATTATGGAGAACCTGTAAGGGGTTGCTCAGATATTTATAAGCTTACGGAGGCGGATAGAGATACAAGAAATCTAACATGGACAATACAATATCGCTATTTAAGCAATGACATGTTTTTGACAGTTTTACGACCTAACACCTCTATAACCTGTACTTATATTTCTAAGGGACAGTATTAAAATTATTTTCATCATAGAAAATGAAAACCACACTGAAATTTGTTGCACTTCGTTATTGAATGAGCCTTATGTCGGACTCAGGTTATACATACTCACTTGTTCAGAACAAGTTACAATTTTTGAGTCCCCCCCTCTTTGATAAAGGGGGACTCTATCCGATTAATATTTAAACTTCACCGTAAAGTTAATCTGACGTGGATTGCCTAAAGTAATTAGATTCTCATTCAGCGCACCAGCATAATAATCTTTGTCAAACATATTGCGGATCGCCAATTGTGCACCCCAATGTTCGGCATCGTAACCCGCTTCAGTATCGAATAAAGTGTAGCTTGGGATATCCACAGCTAAGCCATTGACGCTTTTCTTCGTTTCACCTCGCAAACCAGCACCCACATACCAGCCTATATCAGAATTCGGTTCAAAACGATAACGGGTAGAAAGACTGTAGCTGTGTTTGGGAATATTATCGATCCGCAATCCGATATTATCGGCTACGGTATCTTTGCTGGTTTCAGCGTCAGGTGTATACGTATAAGCGGCTGTGATTTTGAGCTGATCAAAGAGCTGAGCGGCGATTTCAGTTTCGACCCCACGTGTCATTTGTTCGCCACGTTGCACCTTAAAGCCTGAGTTGATTGGATCGCTGACAGAAACATTTTGGCGGCGTAGGTCAAACCAAGCAATGCTACCTTGAATCCGCTGATCTGGACTTTGTAGTTTTAAGCCAACTTCAATTTGTTTGCCCTTTTCAGGCCTAAAAGTATTGTCATAAAAATCAGTTCCTGTTGTAGGCAAGAAGGATGTTGCATAACTGACATAAGGTGCAACCAGATCGTTAATGCTATACAAAAGGGAGGCATTGCCAGTAAATGCATTATCAGATTGTGATGTCTCAGTATTTTTGACCAAATTGGTGCTGCTGGTTTCTGCCCAATCGTGACGTCCTGCAAGATTTAAAACCAGTTGTTCATTCAGTTGAATCCGATCACGTATATATAAGCCCGTGTATCTGAGGCGATTGATATCATGATTGGTTGGCGTTTCAGGGCAATCCACAGTGGTGTTATATTGTGGCGCATATAAATTCAAATTGCCGACTGTACAGCGATTATTGATGTAATCACTTTTTTCTTGCATGGCATCGACACCAACCGTCAATTCATGTGCCATATTGGCAAGCTTAAATGTTTTCTGTAGCTGATTGTCGATTGCAAAGTTTAGATTATCCACATCTTGATAGCGTCCCTGACGCTGAATGGTGGTGTAATCAATTTTCCCATTTTTATCTTTCGCCCAAAAGTTTTTACCTGTTGCTGCAAACACTGCTGGACCAAGCATTTCAGTTTTTTGTATTGCAAAGTTTTGCTTGAATTGCCAATCATTTTCAAACCGATGAGCAAAATTATAACCTACACGGTAAACATCCGCATCGTAACCACCATGTGCAGGTTCACTGATAAACAATTTACTGTTCAATGAGCCATTCGGGTTCGGCAATAAAGTGCCCATAACAGGCAAGCCTTGTTGGCGCATATATTCACGATGTTGATAACTGGCAATCACCGATAAATCCGTATTTTCACCTAAATCAAAATTATAAGAAGGTGAAATATAATAATTTTTAAAATAGACAAAATCAGTTGGATCGTTTTGATCCGCAACTCGGGCATTGATACGAAAAGCACCTTTATCGCTATTATTCGGGCTGTAGTTGAGATCAAATGTACCTTGTTTGAGTTGATTTGAGCCATAGGTCAATGTACCGCGATAGAAACTTTCTGCTTGGGGGCGCTTGGTCACCATATTGACCATGCCACCCGGTTGTACCAAACCAAAATTGACCGATGCAGGACCTTTTAAAACTTGGACTTGATCCATGCCTGAAATTTCGGTGGCAACGAAAGTGCTTTGTCCTTGGCGTAATCCATCAATAAACACCTGATCTGATGAGTTTTGTCCGCGAATAATAAAATCATCCCAGCCACGTCGTCCAAGTTGTCCTGATACTACACCCGCAACACCATTGATGGCTTCGGCTAGCGTAGAGGCTTGTTTCTGTTCTAATTGTTCTTGGGTAATTACACTGACGGATTGAGCTGTTTTAAATAAAGGGACATTTGACTTTAAAACAGAGCTGGCTTTTTTGGCAACGTAGCTAGAAGTAAGCTCTTGTTGTGCCTGAATTTCGATTGTGGGCAGGATATTGGTTGATTCGCTACTTTGGGGAGTCGCAGTTGCTGCATGCGTTGTGGTCATCGCTGTAAAAACAGCAAGCGCTAAGAGGGTGGGTGAAGATGGGAGTCGTTGCGATGGTCGCATAAGTGGGTCAGCCTAAACAAGCAGAAGTTGAATTTGATAATGAGAATTATTTTATTTAAAAAAGTATTCTTTTTAAATGTCCAAAACATTTATTTTTAAATTGAGTGAGCAGGCAATTTGTCTCTAAAAATGATCGGAAATGTGTGGTGGTGACCGGTGTGGCATGCAGAATTGTGGGCGAAATAGCAAAGATTTAATGGTGTAAAAATTATTTCATCATAGAAAATGAAAAATACAGCGAAATTTGTTTATAATAGCTCACGGAAATTACCAGTGAGATTGTTATGCTGACCATCGTTCAAGAAGCGTTAACCTTCGATGATGTCTTATTACTTCCTGCCTACTCAACTGTTCTCCCAAAAGATGTCTCTCTAAAGACACGATTAACTCGCGGAATTCAACTTAATATCCCTCTCGTTTCGGCTGCAATGGATACAGTGACTGAGTCACGTATGGCGATTGCGATGGCACAAAATGGTGGTATTGGTATTTTGCATAAAAACATGGATATTGCAGCACAAGCCGCTGAAGTACGCCGTGTGAAAAAATTTGAAGCGGGGATGGTGAAAGATCCAATCACTGTTACACCTGAAACCACTGTTCGTGAATTGATTGCGATTACGCAAGCCAATAACATTAGTGGCGTGCCAGTAGTGAAAGATGGCAAAGTGGTTGGGATCGTGACAGGGCGTGATACTCGTTTTGAAACCAATCTTGAGCAACCTGTAAGCAACATCATGACAGGTCAAGACCGCTTAGTGACGGTTCTTGAAAGCGAATCGAAAGAGAATATTCAAGCACTTCTTCAGAAACACCGTATTGAAAAAGTATTGGTGGTTGATGAAAATAATGCGCTGAAAGGTTTAATCACGGTTACTGATTTCCGTAAAGCTGAGCTTTATCCAAATAGCTGTAAAGACGAACTCGGTCGTTTACGTGTGGGTGCTGCGGTTGGTACAGGTGCAGAAACACCTGCACGTGTAGAAGCGTTGGTCGAAGCTGGTGTGGATGTGATTGTTGTAGATACGGCACATGGCCACTCTGCTGGTGTGATTGAACGTGTGCGTTGGGTTAAACAAAACTTCCCGCAAGTTCAAGTGATTGGCGGCAATATTGCCACTGGTGATGCAGCATTGGCATTACTTGATGCTGGTGCAGATGCTGTGAAAGTCGGTATTGGCCCAGGTTCAATTTGTACTACTCGTATCGTTGCAGGGATTGGCGTTCCTCAAATGTCTGCGATTGATAATGTCGCCAGTGCTTTGAAAGGTCAGATTCCTTTGATTGCTGATGGTGGTATTCGTTACTCAGGCGATATGGCGAAAGCGATTGCTGCGGGTGCAAGCACGATCATGGTAGGTTCACTCATGGCGGGTACTGAAGAAGCGCCGGGTGAGGTTGAATTTTTCCAAGGGCGCTACTATAAAGCCTATCGTGGTATGGGTTCATTAGGTGCGATGTCTGGTGCTTCAGGTTCGTCTGACCGTTATTTCCAAGATGCCAAAGCAGGTGTAGAAAAGCTTGTTCCTGAAGGTATTGAAGGTCGTGTACCTTATAAAGGTCCAATGAGTGCGATTGTGCATCAAATGATGGGTGGTTTACGTTCATCTATGGGCTATACAGGTTCAGCGGATATCGAAGCAATGGCGCAAAACGCGAAGTTTGTGAAGATTACCTCTGCGGGTATGCAAGAATCACATGTGCATGACGTGACGATTACCAAAGAAGCACCCAACTATCGTATTGGTTGATTTTTGGTAACTGTTTAGATTGAAAAACCGTCAGTTCACTGACGGTTTTTTTGTTTTGGTGTAAAGTGAACAACATGAAAAAGATATGGTTACAATCCATATAAAAGATAAGAAAGTGAGTAAATAATGAGTTATTTTGGTACTGATGGAATTCGTGGCAAATTTGGAGAAATGCCAATTACTCCTGAATTTGCATTAAAACTAGGTTTTGCAGCTGGAAAAGTATTAAAACGCACCAGTCCGAAAAATAAGCCAATTGTTGTTTTGGGGAAAGATACACGCTTATCTGGTTATATTTTAGAGGCGGCTCTACAAGCAGGTCTTAATGCAGCAGGTGTATATGTACATCTATTAGGTCCATTACCGACGCCAGCCATCGCTCATTTAACCCGTGCTCTACATGCCCATGCTGGGATTGTGATTTCAGCATCCCACAACCCTTATTATGACAATGGCATTAAGTTTTTCTCGAGTGAGGGTAAAAAGCTTCCCGATGCGTTGCAAGAGCAAATTAACCAAGAATTAGAAAATGATCTTCAAATTGAGGACAATGCGAGTTTAGGAAAAAGCGTTCGGGTAAAAGATGCCAATGGACGTTATATCGAATTTTGTAAGTCGACCTTCCCATACCATTTTGATTTGCGTAATTTAAAAATTGTGGTGGATTGTGCCAATGGCGCTGCTTATAGCGTAGGACCTTCAGTATTCCGTGAGTTGGGCGCTAAAGTGATCTCGATGTATAACGAACCAGATGGTCTAAATATCAATGAAAATTGTGGTTCTACTCATCCTGAACATTTACAGAAAGCAGTTGTTGAACATAACGCTGATCTAGGTATTGCTTTTGATGGTGATGCCGACCGTGTGGTGATGGTAGATAAAAATGGTCAGTTGATTGATGGTGATCATATTCTATATATCCTAGCGACACAGGCGAAAAATAAGCCTACAGGGGTGGTTGGAACAGTGATGAGCAACATGGCACTTGAGTTGGCATTGCAAAAAGCCAATGTCGGTTTTGTGCGTGCGAGTGTAGGTGATCGTTATGTTTTACAAGCGCTTGAAGAAAATGACTGGGTGATTGGCGGGGAGCCATCAGGTCATATTCTGACACTGGATAAGAGCACCACTGGTGATGCAATTATCGCAGCATTGCAAGTGTTAACAGTGATGGTCGAACAAGGCAAAGCTTTACATGAGTTGGTCGAGGGTTTTGACTTATTCCCACAAATACTGGTCAACGTGCGTTTGCAGCAGATGATTGATCCATACTCGATTCCTGCTTTAGTTGCTGAGTTTGAAAAAGCTGAACAACAATTGAAGGGGCGTGGGCGACTTTTGATTCGTAAATCAGGAACTGAGCCAGTGATTCGGGTGATGGTTGAAGGTGATCAACAACAAGAAGTTGAAACTTTAGCGCATCAATTGGCTGATGCAGTACGCGCTCAAGCCCAAGTTGCATAGCGGAGAGTCGGCATGAGTGATGTGATTAAAGACTTAAGTGAATTACGTTTAAGTTATGAACAAGGTGAGTTACACGAAGCACAGATTAGTGATCATCCTCATCTTCAGTTTTTAAACTGGTTTAATCATGCTCTGGCTGCACATTTACATGAGCCGTATACCATGTCTTTGGCAACGGCAAATGCCCAAGGGCGACCACATGTGCGTACCGTATTGTTACGTGGCGCCACGGAAGCAGGCTATGACTTTTATACCAACTATGACAGTCAAAAAGGTGTAGACCTTGCTGAGAATCCTTTTGCCGAATTGTTATTTTATTGGCCGAGCTTAGAGCGTCAGGTACGGATTAGTGGTCAGGTGATCAAGATTTCTGAACAAGAGTCAGCCGAGTATTATCACAAACGCCCACGTGATAGTCAGATTGCAGCCCATATCAGTACACCGCAAAGTGGGCGAATTGCCAGTCGTGACGAGTTACAGCAACGTTTCCAAGACTTGCAGCAGCAGATCGGTGAGCAGGGTGAACTTGCCAAGCCAGAATTTTGGGGTGGCTATCGTTTAGTGGCTGACTATTATGAGTTCTGGCAGGGACGACCGAATCGGTTACATGATCGTTTGAGTTATGAAAAACAAAATGGACTTTGGGTTATCCAACGTTTGATGCCATAAATGACCAAAATGCAGATTCAACAAAGGCCTTTTTTGACACGCCCTGAACAGTTTCAGGGCGTACCGTCATTTATGGCTGAAATTTTAGCGAGACGAGGGGTTCAATCCGAACAAGAACTTGAGCTAAAGCTAAAGCATTTACTTTCACCCAATTTAAAAGGCTTAGATACTGCCGTTGAACTGATTGATCATGCGATTGATCAGCACAGAAAAATTGTCATTATTGGCGATTATGATGCTGATGGTGCAACCAGTACGGCGTTGATGGTCTTGGTATTAAGGGAGATGGGTGCAGACGTTGAGTATCTCGTGCCCGACCGTTTTAAATATGGTTACGGGCTTACCCCAAAGATTGCTGAGCTGGCGCAACAAAGCTATCAGCCTGATTTGTTGATTACAGTCGATAATGGTATTTCCAGCCATGCAGGGGTAGAAACAGCACAAGCATTGGGAATGCAAGTGATTATTACCGATCATCACTTGACCACAAAAGTGACGCCAAATGCAGAGGCGGTGGTTAACCCAAATCAATTGGGTTGTGATTTCCCGAGTAAAGCATTGGCCGGCGTGGGTGTTGCTTTTTATGTGTTGGCCAAACTAGCTAGTGCTCGCACTCAGCTGGGTAAAAGTAGCTGTAAAGTCACCCAATATTTAGATTTAGTCGCACTCGGCACCTATGCGGATGTGGCAACTTTGGACTATAACAATCGTATTCTGATTGATACAGGTTTAAAGCGCATTCAGCAGCAACAATGTCGTGCAGGAATTTTGGCTTTACTGGATATTGCCAAACGCGATGCCGCAACATTGCGCGCGCAAGATTTAGGGTTTGTCATCGGACCACGAATTAATGCGGCTGGGCGTATGGAAAGTATGCGTATCGGTATTGAATGCTTGTTAGCACCAGATCTGGCAACGGCTTATCCGATCGCACAACAACTGAATCAACTGAATATCGAACGTCGTCAGGTTGAAACTGAAATGAAGCAACAAGCATTAACGGCTTTGCAACATATTCAGCTTGAAACCGAACATCTGCCAGCAGCTTTGGTGATGTTTGATGAGCAATGGCATCAAGGTGTGATTGGTATCGTCGCTGGGCGGCTAAAAGAACAATTTTATCGCCCAAGTTTAGTATTTGCCCCTGATGAAGATGGTATTCATATCAAAGGATCTGCGCGTTCCATCGATGGGATTCATATCCGTGACATGATTGAACAAGTGGCGGAACAGCGCCCTGACTTGGTCAGCCATTTTGGTGGCCATGCAGCAGCAGCAGGCTTGACGTTGAAAAAGCAAGATTTTGATGAATTCAAAATAGTATTTACCCAGTCTGTCGCTGAAATGGATGATGATTTATTTCAAGCGACATTGTGGACGGACGGTCAGTTAGTTGATTCAGCTTTACATTTGTCCACATTGGATTGGATCGAACAACTTGGACCTTGGGGGCAAAAGTTTCCGTTGCCTCAGTTTGAAGGTCGCTTTAAAGTGATTGACTATCGCTGGTTGAAAGACCAACATTTGAAATTAAAAGTTTCACTTGGGCAGCAATCTGTTGATGCAATTGCTTTTAATGCAGTTGATCGTTTTGAATTTAATCCGATGTTAGGTTATGTCGACTTGGTTTATACCCTAGAACGTAATATTTATAATGGAAATACCAGTTTGCAATTGCAAGTGGTGCATTTAACACAATAAAAAAGCCGCTTTTAATAGCGACTTTTTTATATTATTTTTTAGAATTAGAAACGGAATGTACCGTTGATGCCAAAAGAATCTGCGCCATCAATTGTGGTATAGCCAACACCAACAGCAACTTGTGGTGTAAAGAATTTTTGGGCGTGAATGTTGAAAATACTATCTGAGTCATCAGCAGTCGAGTCTGCAAATGAAATGCCTACACTCAGTGTAGGGTCTAAATAAAGATCAGCAGCCAAGCGGTAAGTTGTTTCATCACCAAAATAACTTTGTGCTTCAAAGTTAGTATAGTAACCACCAACTTGAGTGACATATTTGGCACGCAAAGTCACTGCAGTATCATCATCTTCGCCTGAAACGGTAGCAGAATTCATGAAATTGGTAATAAAACCATATTGTGCAAGTTGTACTGGATTCAGACTCTTAGATAAATCAGCAACTCCTGCTGCCAATAATAAACCATTGATAGGCAAGAATCCTGCCTCAAGCGCATAACCATTATGTACTTTTGAGTCTGAACCAAATAATGGAACTGTGACTTTGGTGTTGGTACGGTATAAGGCACCCGATACATAGAATTGTGTATCAGGAATAAAGACTTCACCTGTTACACCAAGACTATTAAATTGTAACTCGATTAGATCTTCATCATCTTCAAGTTTGTTATAAGCAAAACCCCCACCGATATTAGAGGCTTTATTCAAAAACGCTGCTTCTGCTAAAGGTGCATTGCGGGTTTGTATTGGGCTGAAATAGTATTTTCCTGTAATCGTCGCGCCGTTACCTTTGCCATCATCCATGTCGATATGTTCGTAGGCAATGGTTGATTCTGTTTGATAGGCATTCGCATTCAATGCAAAAACAGATGTAAAAATTGCTGTGACTAAACTGAGTTTTTTCATATGGAGTCCCCATTCATTAAAATAATTGCTTTATTAATATTTTGTAACAGCGGTAGTTTAATGAAAAAAGGACAAACGTCAACAGACCCTAAATAAATGGTCAAATAAACAGTGATTTTTTGGTTGAGATATAAATTAAAAATGCCCTGAAAATAAATTTTCAGGGCATTTGAGTATAGATTTAGAGTATGTAGCTATAGATATTAGAAGCGGTATTTTGCTGCAACGCCAAATGTATTGTAGTCATTTTTGGCAACAGTTCTATCTTTACCGAAACCAACACGTCCTTCTAAACTCATTTGTTGGTTAAAGAATTTACGTGCATTTACGCCAAATTCACGTTGTTTTGATAGGTCATTGTCGTAGTAATCAGCACCGACACTTAGGGTTTTATCAATATAGTAGTCAGCTGCGAGATTAAACTCATCCAAATCACCGAATGCTGCGCCTGCCTCTAAGTTGATGTCATTTCCACCCACTTGAGTTACGTATTTAGCACGAATGGTTGGATCAACACCATCATCAAATTTGTTGTCATAGCCTTTCGCACCGACTGCAAGCAACAAACCTGGTGCTGGTAGATAACCGACTTCAGCACTGTAATAAGTGGTCTTGATATCTCGTGCCTTATCCAGCTTTAACGTGTTACGGCTAACATCACCGCTAAGATAAAAATCAGAGTTAGGAACAAAGTATTCGACACCGACACCATAAGTATTGTCGTCAGTCGCGCCTTTATCTTTCCAAGACGCTTCAGCACTTACATTACTTGCTCGATCTAAAAATGCAGCTTCGGCAAGTGGTGCATTACGGGTTTGTACAGGGTTGAAATAATATTTACCATTAATCGCGAAGTCACTGCCTGAACTACCTTTATCAGGGTCGATATAACCTACCGATGCGCCAACTTCAGCTTGATAAGCATGAGCAGTTCCTGTTACTGCAAGTGCAGATAAAAGTGCTGATGCAATTGCTAATTTTTTCATGGTTATGCCCCTTTGAGATAATGAACCGAATGAAATTTAGATTACATGTTTTGTTACAACTTCCAGTCTAGGCTAAAAACAGGGTGCGTCAATCCTAAGTCGGTAAACAAATGGTACGAATGTAAGTGAAGTGTAATTTAGTTTGTTTAATATATTGATTTTAATTGATAAATATTAATGTTTTGATTTATTAAAACTTAGGGTGGATTGTGTGTTTTGGTATTTTTCGTGTAATTCATAAACACTATTGTCGCTAAATGTGTCGTTTAAGAATAATAAAATCAATAAGGAAAAAAGGATTATTTTGAAATCAGCAATAAGGAAATCTGTTCGAATCACAGAGGCTGTGTAGTGTAAAACACTTATGTTAAAATGATCGATTGAGTGAAAAAACATTGTGAGACGAGACGCGTGGAAATTAATCCGTATTTAAACCAATTGAAAGATTTATCTGATCGTAGCCAAACACTACGGGGGTATCTTTGACTACGATCTAAAGGCTGAGCGTTTAGAAGAAGTTTTAAGAGAGTTAGAAGACCCTGAGATTTGGAATGATCAAAGCCGCGCGCAAGCCATCGCTAAAGAAAAGGGCAGTTTAGAAAATACGCTTGGGGTGTTTGACCGTTTGGCGGAACAGCTTGATGATGCCAAGGCAATGCTTGACCTCGCTGTTGAGGCGGATGATGAAAGCTTATTGCTTGATGTGCAAAGTGAATTAGACAGTGCTGAAACAGCATTGGCCAATCTTGAATTCCGTCGTATGTTTAGTCATCCAATGGATCCAAATCCATGCTTCCTCGAAATTCAGTCAGGCTCTGGCGGTACTGAAGCGCAAGATTGGGCATCGATGCTGTTACGTATGTATCTGCGTTGGATCGAGCGTCACGGTTTTAAAGCTGAATTGATGGAAGTGTCTGACGGTGATGTGGCAGGGATTAAATCTGCAACCATCCGTGTTGATGGTGAGTTTGCGTATGGTTGGTTACGGACAGAAACGGGTGTACATCGTTTAGTACGTAAATCACCATTTGATAGTAACAATAACCGTCATACATCTTTCTCTGCTGTGTTTATCTCTCCTGAGATCGATGACAATATTGAAATTGATATCAATCCATCCGATGTCCGCACGGATACTTATCGTGCTTCGGGTGCAGGTGGTCAGCACATTAACAAAACGGATTCTGCGGTGCGTTTAACCCATGCACCAACAGGGATCGTAGTTGCTTGTCAGAACCAGCGTTCACAACATGCGAACCGCGACCATGCTTGGAAACAGTTACGTGCCAAACTCTATGAGTTAGAGATGAGTAAACGTAATGAAGCTGCGCAAGCCTTAGAAGACTCAAAGTCAGATATTGGTTGGGGCAGTCAAATTCGTTCTTATGTTTTAGATGATTCACGCATTAAAGACTTGCGTACAGGTGTGGAAAACTCAAACACCAAAGCGGTTCTCGATGGTGATCTAGATAAATTTATCGAAGCAAGTTTAAAGCAGGGTCTATAAACCTCTTTCCTAAAAAGAGACTTTGGAAAATTAATTTAAACGGCAAGCTCGTTTAGCAAGAGGTGGTTAATCGGAAAAATATGATATTAATATCGAAAAAAATAGATATTAATATTTGAAAATTTCGATATACTGATTCTAGGTGCTGAACGAAGCTTCGCTTGTTGAGAAACGTGGTGAGTCTATGGATATTGATGTTATAAGCAAGGCCCTAGCCAATCCATTACGACGACAAATTTTGCAATGGTTGAAAGAGCCTGAGCGATTTTTACCCGTTGAACAATGTGGTGGTAGTTTTGAACGTGGCGTATGTGCAGGGCACATCGAACGTTTAGGCAAAGTTGCGCAATCGACGATGTCGAATCATTTGTCTGTATTACAGCAGGCAGGTTTGATACAGGTTGAAAAATATGGGCAGTGGTCATATTTCACGCGTAATGAAGCTTTGATTCAGCAATACATCGAACATTTAAAACAAACACTTTAAACGGTATTAAAGGTGAACCTTTAATACGCTGATAAAAGTGAAGTTGAGGCGATCATGGCTGAACTAAATTCTGCGTTACAAGTAGGTGATTTTACGATTAAAAATCGCTTGGTTTTAGCACCGCTTACCAGAGCACGTAGTGGTGAAGAGCGTATTCCAAACGATTTAATGGTGGAGTATTACCAACAACGTGCCAATGCGGGCTTAATCATTACTGAAGCAACAGTGATTAGTCCTAAAGCAGCGGGTTATGCCAATACGCCAGGTCTATGGTCACAAGAGCAGGCTCAGGCGTGGCATAAAATTGTAGATGCTGTGCATGCGCAGGGTTCAAAAATTGTGGTTCAGCTCTGGCATGTTGGGCGTATTTCACATCCAGATTTATTGGAGGGCGATATCCCCGTTGCGCCAAGTGCGATTCAACCTGCGGGTGAAGTGAGTTTACTTCGTCCTAAACGTCCATTTGTGACGCCTCGTGCTTTATCTCATGAAGAAATTCAAGAGATTGTTGCACAATATAAAAATGCCGCCGAACTTGCTAAAGCCGCTGGCTTTGATGGGGTTGAACTACATGCAGCGAACGGCTATTTGATCGACCAATTCTTGCAAAGTGGTACCAATCAACGTGATGATGAATACGGTGGTTCAATCGAAAACCGTGCACGTTTATTGTTGCAGGTGGTGGATGCTTTTATCGAAGTATGGGGTGCTGGCCGAGTCGGCATACATCTTGCGCCGCGCGGTGATTCACATGATATGACGGATGAAAATCCGTTAGCAACGTTCGGTTATGTGGTTGAGCAACTGGATCAACGTAATGTTGCCTTTATTTTCACTCGTGAATATGAAGCTGAAGACAGTTTAATGCCCGCTTTGCGTCCAAAGTTTAACGGTGTTTGGATTGCCAATGAAAAATTAACGCCTGCATCGGCGAAACGTATTTTGGCAACAGGGCAAGCAGATGCAGTCTCATTTGGGTTGGCTTATATTGCAAATCCTGATTTATTAGACCGCTTAGAGCATGATCTTCCCTTAAATCAGGTGAATTTTCAAACGTTATATGCTGCTGATGCAGAGGGTTATACCGACTATCCTGCATTTGAAAAGTTAGAAGCGTAATTCGTTTGATAAATTACTCATGTCATTAAGGTTTGTTGAATATCAATGAACCCTAAAAAAATGGCATGAGTTTTTTGTTTAAATTCCGCATAATGAGCTGAAATCAAATAGTGAATCATGGTCTCGAATGGCGCAGGAAAAATCAGCACAGCAAACCCCATTTTGGTATAACTTTTTATTGGCTTGTCTCAAGCCGTTATATCGTTGGAAAATAAAACAACGTGCTGAAAGTGATGCGCTATTTCAACAAGAATGTATTGAGCGTTTTGGTCCCTTTCAACCGCCTAAAAATCTGCATGCAATGTGGTTTCATGTAGTCTCGGTGGGTGAAACCAATGCAGCGCAGCCGTTAATCGAACATTATTTAAAATTAGGTCATCCCATTTTGGTGACCAATACCACTAAGACAGGTCAAGCCCGCGCAAAATCCCTGTTTCTAAAAGCACCTTATCTGGATTTATTTCAAGCCGTCTATTTGCCTGTCGATCAAAAGCCTTTGCTCAAGCAGTTTTTTGCACTGTATCAACCGAAAATTCTAGCGTTAGTCGAAACTGAAATCTGGCCAAATTTAATTGCAGCAGCACAGCAGCACCAGATTGCTTGTATTTTATTGAATGCTCGACTATCAGAAAAATCAGCCAAAGGCTATGCCAAGGTGAGACGATTAACCCAGCCGATGTTGCAGCAACTCACGTGGATGTTGGCACAAGATTCCGCCACCTTAGCGCGTTATGTTGATTTAGGTTTAGATCAAACCAAGAGTCAAGTGGTGGGAAATATTAAGTTTGATATTACCGCATCAACTGATTTTATTGAGCAAGCAGAACAACTAAAACAAGATTGGCAATTGGCAGATCGGCAAATTATAACTTTAGCCAGTACGCATGCGCCTGAAGAAGAAATTTTACTGAAGCAGCTTCAACCACATTTAAATTCAAACCCAAATTTACTCTGTATCGTTGTGCCACGTCATCCTGAGCGTTTTGATGAAGTCTATAAAGTTTGCCAAAATCTAAATTTAAATACGCAGCGTCGCAGTTTAGGACAGCGTATCGAGGCGAATACCCAAGTTTTTCTAGCCGATAGTATGGGTGAAATGTGGTTATGGTATGCCATGAGTCAGGCGTGTTTTGTTGGTGGTTCACTTAATGAACCCGGTGGCGGGCACAATATTTTAGAACCGATGGTGTTGAATGTGCCCACGGTCATAGGCCCTCGGTATTTTAATTTCCAAAGCATTGTCGATGAATTCGTTATAGCACGAGGAATTTTGGTCGGGGAAAATGCTGAACAGGTGACAGCACAGCTTCTCGGCTGTTTGGATGATTCAAAGCAACGTCAGCAACTCATCGAACAGGCTCAAGTGGTGTTGCAACGCAATCAAGGTTCGTTGCAACAGCATATTCAACTGCTCGATCACTATTTGAAAGCAACAGATGCACCATGAACATCGTTTTACTTGAACCCTCTCAAACAGCTTGCGCAGAGCAATGGTTGATTGAAAATCCACGTCAATTACAACATTTAAAACAGCATGTTCAATTGAATATAGGCGATACTTTAAAAATCGGTATTCGTCATGGTCAGCGTTATCTCACTGAAGTTTTGAATATTTCAGAGCAAAGGATTGTGTTGAAGCCGATTCAGGTGGAGGACGTACCTGAAAAACTTCCTGTGCATTTGATTCTGGCGTTACCGCGACCGAAAGTATTGCGTCGCATCATCATGGATGCGGTCACACTGGGTGTGGAGCGGATCAGCTTGATTCATAGTTATCGGGTAGATAAAAGCTATTGGCAAAGCCCATTTTTGCAACAACTGAATGACTATGTCACTTTGGGTCTAGAGCAGGCAGGCGATACGGTTGAGCCTAAAATTCAGATGTATAAACGCTTCAAACCTTTTGTAGAGGATGTGCTGCCAAGTTTGATTAGCGCCGAAAAACCTGCCTATGTGGCGCATCCTTATGCAGACCAGTCGATGCCGCATGCCATTCAACAGGCATGTACTGTGATCGTTGGACCCGAAGGTGGTTTTATCCCGTATGAGATTGAGCTGCTCAAAAAAAATGGTTGCCAAGCGATGCGCTTGGGCAACCGTATTTTACGTACAGAAACCGCTATTTCTTATATTTTAGGTCGTTTGATTATCTGAGGGCTTTATGTTTGTTGGAAGTTGAGCGATTTGGTTTGACTGAACCTTAAATTCTTGGATCGGATAAGGAATATTAATTCCTTGGGCACTAAAGGCCTGTTTAACCTGTGCTTGTATCATACTTGAAGAGGACAGAATATCGGTTTCAGTGGTGTTAATCCACCAGCGCACTGTGAGGTTGACAGAGAAATCCGCCAGTGCAGTTACATTCACTGAGAACGTTGGATGGCTCAGTACCGTACGTTCATTGTTGAGAATATCCAACACGATTTGTTTGGCTTTTTGTTCATCATCATCATAGCCAATCCCCACAACAAATTCACAGCGTCGTTGCTGATAAGCCGTATTGACGGTAACGGGGCTTGTATAGACCGTGGCATTTGGAATTACGATCCGACGGCCATCATAGGAGCGTAAAAATGTGGCTCGAATTTGAATATCTTCAACCGTTCCCTCCATGCCACTTACGATAATGGCATCGCCAATTTTGAATGGTTCACCTAGTAGAATCAAAATGCCAGACAACAAATTTTGAAAAATATCTTTGAAGGCAAAACCAATGGCAACTGAGCCAATCCCTAAAGCACCGACGAGTTGACCTGGAGTAAAACCTGGAATTGCAATTACAAGTGCGATCAGGAAACCTAAAAATAGGATAAAAGTTGTGCCCACCCGATGTAGAACAAGGACTAAATTTTGTCGAGCGTAAGAGCGATTACTGAGGGTTTTATCGACAAAGAGTTTAAATAATTTGGTCAGTAACCAAAACAAAATAAAAGCAATAATGGCTAAGCCGATATAAGGTAGGCGTTCCCAAAATACCAGCACCATTTTATCGATAGCAGTGTATGTATCTTGGTATTTTTCTGTATACCCCAACATAGTCTGAGTGGTTTTTTCACTGGCCCGATGAATCATTTCTTCAGTATCATGGGCTACATCTGTTATAGTTTTTTGTTCATTTGCCAAGGGGAAGTCTCTATTTAATTATAAGGTCTGATTAAGAAAGTTATCATCTTGGTGAATGTATGGTCAACATGGACGAAAAATTTACTAACAGCTTTAGCGGTTTATTTTATAACGAAATCATCGTAATCGTTTATGATTATTGTTGGAAAAAATGTTGCTGAATAGACGATCCTCATGGTCGGTATTTCTGATGATTCGCGCGCTTAAGCGTGGGTCAATGATCAAAATAACGATCAATTTTGAGAATAAAAACCATCGACAAGTCGTTCATATTTAAATTATTTTAAATAAATTTTCAAACTAGATTGGGTGTATAACAACAATACTCCTACGACCAAAGCCGCATTGTTTACTCGTGTATATGCTCGCCATACTGCAAGAAAGCACAAGCATACCCAAGAAATAGATGTGTACATCTAGGGTGTGAGATAAAAGACCAAGGAAGTAATAAGTTATGAAAGAAATCTACCCAGTGCCTGAAAAATTTAAAGAAACGGCAAGAATTTCGGAAACAGACTATTTCAATCGCTATCAATATTCTATTGAACAGCCTGATGCATTTTGGGCAGAAGAAGCACAAAATATTGATTGGATTAAACCATTTACCCAAGTCAAAAATACCAGTTTTGACCCAGATCATTTCAAAATTGAATGGTTTGCTGATGGTGAGCTGAATGTCTCTGCTAACTGTCTGGATCGTCATTTAAAAGACAATCCATTAAAGCCTGCCATTATATGGGAAGGTGATCATCCATCACGTCATAAAATTATTTCATTCGCTGAATTGCACGATGAAGTTTGTCGTTTTGCCAATGTTCTCAAGAAACATGGGATAGTTAAAGGTGACCGTGTCGTTTTATATATGCCAATGGTGCCTGAAGCTGCGATTGCCATGTTGGCATGTGCGCGTATCGGTGCTGTACATTGTGTGGTATTTGGTGGCTTCTCACCGGACTCTTTGGCCAGCCGAATTGACGATAGCCAAGCGAAATTAGTCATTACTGCCGATGCTGGGATGCGTGGTGGCAAGATCATTCCGTTAAAAGAAAATGTGGATGCTGCATTACAGATTCAGGGTACGGATAGCGTTGAACATGTAATTGTGGTACATCGCACGGGCAATCCAATTCAGTTCAATGAAGCACGTGATTTGTGGTATCACCTCGAAATCATGGAAGTGGATGAACACTGCCCACCCGAACCGATGAAAGCGGAAGATCCACTATTTATTTTGTATACCTCTGGCTCTACAGGTAAGCCGAAGGGCGTATTACATACCACTGGTGGTTATTTGGTGTATGTAAATACCACGTTTAGAGAAGTGTTTGATCTTAAAGAAGATGATGTGTACTGGTGTACGGCCGATGTGGGTTGGATTACAGGACATAGTTATTTACTGTATGGACCGTTGTGTAATGGCACGACAACGGTCATGTTTGAAGGTATTCCACAATATCCAACTTGGGCACGTATCGGCCATGTAATTGATAAGCATAATGTCACCATTCTTTATACTGCACCAACCGCGATTCGCGCCATGATGCGAGAGGGTGATGCTTATGTTCGTGAAAGTGATCGTAGTAGCCTTCGTTTATTAGGCTCAGTGGGTGAACCAATTAACCCAGAAGCATGGAATTGGTATAACGAAGTGGTCGGTGAAGGCCGTTGCCCGATTGTGGATACATGGTGGCAAACAGAAACAGGCGGTATTTTGATTTCACCATTACCAGGTGCCACTGCATTGAAACCAGGTTCAGCAACTCGACCAATGTTTGGGGTTCAGCCTGCTTTGGTGGATGGTGAAGGCAATGAACTTGAAGGTGCCAATGAAGGTAACCTTGTTATTAAAGATTCTTGGCCGGGTCAAATGCGCACCATTTGGGGTGATCCTGAACGCTTTATTGAAGCGTATTTCTCGACCTTCAAAAATAGCTATTTCACAGGTGATGGCGCACGTCGCGATGCAGATGGCTATTACTGGATCACAGGTCGTGTCGATGACGTACTCAATGTCTCTGGACATCGTCTAGGGACTGCTGAAATTGAAAGTGCACTGGTGGCCCATGAAGCAGTTGCTGAAGCGGCTGTGGTTGGTATGCCACATGATATTAAGGGGCAAGGCATTTGTACCTTTGTGACGTTACAAGCGGATGTCTCTGAGTCTGAAGAGTTACGTAAAGAGTTGGTCAATTGGGTGCGTAAAGTCCTTGGTCCAGTGGCAACGCCAGATGCCTTGCATTGGGCGCCAGCTTTACCAAAAACTCGTTCGGGTAAAATCATGCGTCGTATCTTGAGAAAGATTGCAGCGAATGAATTGGATAGCTTGGGCGATACTTCAACCCTTGCTGAACCAGCGGTGGTTGATGCCTTAATTGCAACAGTGTATCCAACAGCCAGCAGTGTTGAAGGATAAATAGAAAAAGCCCCCAAGCCGAGTCTTGGGGGTAGTTTTTTGCGCCACAACCTTTTATTTTTCTTATTATTCAAAATACCATTTAAGTTTAAGCCGATTTAGCAGTTAGTTGATTTCGTTGTTCTTGTTCCAACTGTCGCACCAGAGGCAGTACTTTCTCTCCAAAATATTCAACTTCTTCAATAAAATGCAGAAAACCAGACAGCACAAGATCTACGCCCACATGTTTTAACGCCACAATGCGTTCAGCGATTTGTTGCGGTGTGCCGATTAAATTGGTTTTAAAGCCATCGTTATATTGTACTAAATCATCGAAAGTTGATTTTGCCCAATTACCTTCGCCTTCTGGTGCAGCTGCACCTGCTTCACGGGTTGCATCTCCAAAAGCATTGACTGCCTCTACATTTGCCTTAGCGATGATTTCATTCAGCACAGCATGTGCTTCTTGCTCTGTATCGCGGGCAATGATAAATGCATTCACTCCGATCTTCACTTGTCGATGGGCAAGCTTGGCTTTGTGACGAACGTCGTCGACCTGTTTTTTGATTTCTTCAATGCTATTGCCATTGGTAAAATACCAGTCTGACACGTGTGCGGCCATATCTCGCGCAGCACGTGAACTCCCTCCTTGGAACACTTCAATAGAAGGTTTCTGCAAAGGTTTTGGTTTTAGGGTGTAGTTTTTGAATTGATAATATTTCCCTTCAAAGCTGTAATCGTCCGTGCTCCAAATGCCTTTGAGTGTACGAATGAATTCCTCAGAGCGGACATAACGCTCATCATGTTCAGGCCAAGGCTCGCCTATTGCATCGAACTCGCCACGAAACCATCCACTGACGACATTAATCGCAACACGGCCTTGGGTGAGATAGTCAATAGTCGCTAGTTGTTTCGCTGCAAGTACAGGCTTCCATGGACCAGGTAAGATGGCAGCAATCACTTTAAGTTTTTCGGTCTTGGCTAATAGCGCATGACTAAAGCTGACCGATTCATGTTGATTTTCTGCGCCATAGCCTGCAGTGAAACGAATTTGGGTTAGCGCGTATTCAAAACCGCTTTTCTCGGCAGCTTGTGCTAGACGGATATTATAGTCATAGCTCCAATCGGTACGTTGTTCGATATTGCTGACCACAAGTCCACCACTGACATTAGGGACCCAATAAGCGAACTTAATTGCTGATGTTGTTGTCATTTTTCTACCCTCTAGACATTTTTGATTTTATGCGACGTGGGTTAAATTCTTTGTAGACTTGGGGTGCAAGCGAGATTCGGCTGCATCTAAGTCTGGAACGGCCGCAGATGGTAAAACCTCTGCTTGTTCAATCTGCTTGTTAATCCCTAAGTTTTGATTGGCCTGTTCGGTTTTGGCTTTGATCACGGCAGCGCGTTGTCCTTTGGCTGGCGCCCATTCGAGAATCGGTAACGCACGTGCCACGGCTAAGGTCACGCGATCAGACAACTGTTCACTTTTGACGGTATATTCTGGTGTGAAATCACGATCAGTTGCATAGACCCCAATCGGTAAGGTTTGCGCTTGAAAGAAGCTAAACAAAGGACGCAATTGATGCTCTAGCACCAATGCATGACGATCACTGCCGCCTGAAGCAGCCAATAAAACTGGAACATCGACCAACGCTGTTTGTTCGACGAAATCAAAGAAGTGTTTGAATAATCCTGTGAATGAAGCACGATAAACAGGTGTACCAACAATCAATGCATCAGCCGCCTCTACCGCAGCCAAGTCATCTTGTACCCGTTGGGGTAATTGATTTCGATAAATTGCACCACCTAATAACGGCCCAATTTCGCTAAGTTTTACAAAATGTACTTTGATATGAATGGCTTCTGCAAGCTCATCCAGAATGGCTTGGACGAGGCTCTCAGTCTTTGATGGGCTATTTAAACCCCCAGAAACAGCAACGATATTGAGGGGAGTAGAAACTGCATTACGATTGGACATAGTGATTGCCTAAATAAAAGTTCATTACCAATGGCTTTTATTTATCTATATCGCTGCACCACAGTAAAATAAGGAAATGCTGCAAGCTTATCTGATTTAAAGATATATCGCTCAATCGCACAACATTGGAAATTCACAGTGGTTTAATTCTATGTTTCTCCTCAAAATTTTGAATGTTAAATTTGATTTGATCTGATTTATACGAATATCTGATTTATTTTACTGGAAAAGGGAATAAAAAATGTCAGAGTGCTTGACCAATGGTTTATTTAAAAATAGGCTTAGATAGGTTAATTTTAATAAACACCGTACAGTGACGTACTAAAACAGCAGATTGCTTATAGCGCTTATGAATATTTTAATTGTAGATGATCACCCTCTCTTTAGACATGCTTTAATTCAAGCGGTTCGTTACAGTTTGCCACAAGCGCAGATCCAAGAAACGGCTGATGTAAACGAATTCTATAAGCGTTTAGAACAGGGTGCAGAACCAGATTTAGTGTTACTCGATTTAAATCTACCTGGTGCTTCGGGTTTCTCTGCTCTGGTCTATGTGCGGGCGCAATATCCTGCCATTCCGATCATAGTGGTATCAGCGCATGAAGAGGCTTCGATTATTCAGCGTGCCATCGCACATGGGGCAATGGGTTATATTCCGAAGTCATCACATCCAAGTCATATTGGTGAAGCTATTAAGCATGTGTTAGAAGGGGAAATCTGGTTACCGCCAAGTTTACCGAAACATGCTGGTTTTGACCCAAGAGCCGCCGATGAGACAGCTTTGGCAGAACGTCTGCAATCACTGACCCCCCAACAATTCCGTGTGCTTATGATGGTCGCTGAGGGGCTGTTGAATAAACAAATTGCCTATGAGTTAGAGGTTTCAGAAGCCACCATTAAAGCGCATGTGACTGCGATTTTTCGTAAATTAGGCGTACAAAACCGTACTCAAGCCGTATTAGCCATTGGTGCATTAAATATTGAAGACAAAAAGATGTAATTCAATATAAAGATAAAGGTGCGATACTTTATTTCTCTTTGATCTTTAAAAATAAAAAACCAGTTCAAATGAACTGGTTTTTTATGATGTATCGTCTGCTCTATATAGAGCATAGATTCAATATTAGAAACGGAACTTCGCGTTTACGCCAACAGTTTGCGTATCTAAGTCAGCATTTACTGCATTTGCATTTACGTAGCTTGCACCAACAGCAACCGCTGGAGTGATGAAGTAGTTTACGTTCGCGCCCCAAGCAGATTTGATTGGAGAGAATTTGTCACTTGCTGGGTTAGAGCTTGCACTTACTTCTGCATAAGAAGCACCAACGCTTAACTTAGGCGTTAGGTAAAGGTCAGACTTTAATTCATATGCAGTTGTATCGCCATAAACAAGACCAGCTTCAAAGCCTACAGCCATGTTTGTACCGTCGATGTTACCTACATATTTAGTACGTGCAGTAATTGCATCTTGGTCTTCGCCAATCACTAATGGTTGAGCGACTGATTTTACGATACCGCTTGAAAGTACGCTGTTTGCATCTAAAGCAAATTGGTCAGCAATGTTTGTATAACCAACAGCAACTAAGAAGTTAGGAGTAAGCATAGTACCAACTTCTAATGCGAAGCGGTCACCATTGTCTTTTTCGCCGTCAACTTTAGATTTAGTGTGGCTATAAGATGCGCTTGTATATACCGGTAGGTATGGTGTAGGGATGTAAGCTTCACCTTTTGCGCCATATGATTGAGTTTCAGAAGTTACAACTTCATCACCATCATGTTTAGTATAGCTATAAGCAGCAGAAACATTAGATGCGTGGTTTAAGAACGCAGCTTCAGCTAAAGGACCTTTAGAAGCGTCTACATCTTTGAAGTAGTAAGTTGCTTGTCCAGCACCAGTAAAGTTTTTGTCATTTACAGTTGTATCTAAAAATTCAGATTGACCTTGAACTTCAACTTGATAAGCATTAGCACCGGTCATGGCTAATAATAAAGCAGTGGCTAAACCGAGTTTTTTCATAATAATTTCCAGCTTTAACAGTGATTGAGTTAAGTTGGACTCATTGTATTGTAACAAAGTATGATGTCAATGTCATAAATCTAAGCCTCCGACGAAGTGTGAAGCCTAAATTGAAGTTTGTTCAAAAAACAAACAAAAGCGAAGTTTGTTGTCAAACTTTAATAATATTTATAATTAACAAATAGATATGACTGGTTGATGTTAAGGTTGTAGATCATTTTTGAGGACTGTACGAGAATTATTTAATTGGTTAATTCGATTGATATGATCGTTTTTTACATTTAATGTGTGCTGGCTTGTGTCATAATTTTGCCATTAAAAGTGTGTTTTGAGCATATTTTTTTAATAATTTTGCGATGAACTATACAAAAAATAGCGAATAATTTTTGATGAAATCATGATCAATTTAAAACTGAGAAAGAAATGATTTAAAGATTAAATCTGATTTACCGATTAAGTTTTTAAATGTAATTTGTTTAATCAGTTTTACATTGTGAGGTATAGTTCACATAATGTGAAGCAAGAGATAGGTAATTTGCATTTTACGATCTCGGAACATTTTCTTTGTGTATTTGTAGTTTACTAGCTCAGCTTTCCCCAAGGTTGAGCTTTTTTTTGTCTGTTCATTTCCTATTATAGATGAGATAACAATACAGAGCGAATAATACAAAAGGTTTATAGTAATCAAATCTATACTCGACTTCTGCTTTTCTTATGCCAAAAATACTAAAACATCTTAGCCTTTGCGCATCTGTAATGATTGGACTGACGTTGCTAGGTTGCCAAAATTTGCACGCCCCAACTCAAAGCGCCGTGTCAAAAAAACATGACCAAACCGAGATCGCTTCTTTATTCCAACATGCTCAAACTGTTGGCGTATTTGTTACATATGATGGGCAAACACTTCAAGAATATGGCAATGCGCTGAGTCGATCGAATACGGCTTATATTCCAGCCTCAACCTTCAAGATGTTAAATGCTTTGATTGGGATACAGCATCACAAAAGTTCGCCAAACGAAGTGTTTAAATGGGATGGCAAAAAGCGTGCTTTTGCGAGCTGGGAAAAAGATTTAACCTTAGCTGAGGCGATGCAGGCATCGGCAGTGCCTGTTTATCAAGAGTTGGCTCGACGTATTGGTTTAGAGCTGATGGCAAACGAAGTGAAACGAGTGGGCTTTGGCAATGCTGAGATCGGAACGCAAGTCGATGATTTTTGGTTGGTTGGCCCACTGAAGATTACCCCCGTTGAAGAAGTTAAATTTGCTTATGCTTTGGCTCATAAGCAGCTTGCATTTGATCAATCTGTGCAGGAACAAGTGAAACAGATGGTTTTGGTTGATGAAGTTAAAGGAACCAAAATTTATGCCAAAAGTGGTTGGGGTATGGATGTAACGCCGCAAGTAGGTTGGTGGACAGGCTGGATTGAGCAACCGAATGGGCAGGTGATTGCATTTTCTTTAAATATGCAAATAAATAATCCTAAGCAGGGCGATGCGCGTAAAGCGATTGTTTATCAGGCATTACAACAATTGAAATTGTTAGAGACGCAATAAAATCTTTTTCTTAAAAAAAGCCCAACTTTAACGAAAAAGTTGGGCTTGGAAATAGGATGTTTATACTTGGGGGAGAAAACATCCTAGAGGGTTAAAAGTTCAGATTCAGATATTGCTTGGCTTGATTAAATTATGTGCGGACAAGCCTGATTTGTGAAATTGATAATTTTTATCTTTAGAATCTATTTATTCAATAGTCTTGCTGCTAGGTGATTTGATCAATGATATTGAGAAAATTGAAAAAGTTGCTGTGGTTGAGAAAACACAGGTAAAATCATTTTTTGTTTAAAAATACATCGGAATGGCTTTTTTGAAAAAGACAAGGTGGGTTAATGGGGCGTAACTTAAGGCGCGTTAAATTACGTTCAGAACAAATCAGCCTTCGACTTTTTGTTTGCATGGCGATTATTATTTTATCCATTCTATATATTTCTATTCCTTTAATTCTTAATAGTTTTCAAGAATATAATAAAACAAATCAGGTTTTGAGTGAAATCACCAGCTTACGTGCATTAGTCCAAACAGCGAATAAGATTTCCAGAGAGCGCGGACCTGCAAATAAGGTTATGTCGAGTACATCAGAAGAAATAGTAAAAAATAAACAGGAATTGGCAGAGTTTAGATTAGTCGTTGATGAGCAGATTAATGAAACAGTATCTATTTTAAATCAAGCAGGTTTTAATTCAGTAGCAACACAGCTCCAAACTAATTTGAAAGTAAAATTAGAGCATGCGCGTAAAATCGTTGATGCTTATGCGGAAATACCACAGTCTCAGCGGACATCACCGCAACTAGATCATGCCATTTTAACAATGTTCAGTGTTTGGGATAACAGTCGTGAGCTTCTTAATGAGTTGATGGCGCAGTCGAAAAGTAAAGACAGTAAGATGTCGAACTATTTTATTTCAATATTGATTCTAACGGATATGCGTGATCAGGCAGGACGAGTTGCATCTAATGTTATGGCACCGATTACTTTTTCTGAAAAAATTTCTGATATAAACCGTGCAAGGACTTTGCAAACGGAGCATCAGGCTAGATATCTTTGGTCCTTGGTTGATGTCATTCAACCGCAATATATGAAAACTTCAGATTACATTCGATTACACCAACGTGTAAGAACGGAGTTCTTAGAGCAAGGATTACCTATCATCCGTAGATTATTGGATGAAAGTCAAAATAATCAAACGTATTTTTTAACAGGGACGCAACTGACAGAGCAAATTGTTGATAAATACACCACCGTCATCGATCTACAAAAGTATATTTTGGATTACAGTGTGCTTATCGCAACGCAACAGAATAAAAATGCCAAACAACAGTATTTTTTTACACTATCTATTTCAAGCTTATCATTATTAATTGCTTTATTTACGATGATCTATACCAAGAGAAAGGTGTTTAGCCCTTTGATTAAAGCACGTGAGATGATTTTGGGTTTATCGGATACGATGCATGAACCACCTTCTCGTCAGAAATCAAAACATGAGTTTTATACCTTGTTTGAAGCGATTAATAAATTAAAAGTCATGCTTAAACAGCGTGATTTGATGGAGTCGCAACTCAAGCAAATTGCAAATACCGACACGCTTACGGGTGTATCAAATCGGTTGGCATTAGAAGAATATATTAATGATTTGACTGCTAAGCCCAATGCACTATCTCAAACATGTGTGTTTGCGATCGATATTGATCATTTTAAATTCGTAAATGATCAATACGGGCATCTGGTTGGCGATGAGGTGATCGCAATGGTTGCAGAACAACTTAAGCAAAATGTACGTGCTTCTGATCTTATCGTGCGTTATGGCGGTGATGAGTTCTTGGTAGTGATTGAAAGTATTCAAATGGAGGCAGCGAAAGCGATTGCGGAAAGTATTCGCTTAGGGATTGCTACGCAAAATATCGTTGTTACAAGTCTGGGGAAGGCGATTCAGGTTTCTGTCAGTATTGGAGTGGCTATTGGTGCAGAGAGTTGGTTAGAGCTTTTGGAAAAAGCAGATCAATCGTTGTTAAAAGCGAAAGCCAGAGGTAAGAATGTAGTGGTATAATTATTATCGATTGATTATTTTTCTAAATTTTGTAATTAAATCATAACATTCGACTTGATTTAATTCACGGCGATGATACTCGATATACTTTTCGTCTTGAAGTTCTGATGTGCCGAAAACATAAGCTATGTGTGCTTGATGCTTTAGTGTAGTCATCAATGAAATAGCGTAAGGTGAAATTAATTCACTTTTATGTGCTTGGTGTGATTTTAAAGAATAAGTATCACCTGCATTATAAATTGTCTCACTATCTATAAAAAGAAAACTAAGAGTTTCTTGATCTTTAATAATTGATTGATTGCCATTATAGCTTGTTTGATACACGGAGCATCGGAGACCTTTATTTTCCTTGGAATATTCGAAAATAGTATTTTTTAATGATCCGTATAAAATATAACTTTCAAGATCGAAAAGATGAGTGTGAATTGTGAAAGACTCCTGAGATAAAAGATTTTTATCCCAAAAATGTAATCTTATATCGCTACTAGCTCCTGTAGAAATTCTACAGCAGTAAAATCCCAAAGGATGTGTCGTAATTTTTAGTCTATTATCTAAAATAAACTGAAAAAGTTGCTCTGCATCAATATCTGTTTTGTGATTTATTTTGAAATTCATGAATATGGATCTGAAGGAGAATTAACTTTACATGCTATAGAATTATAATCTATAGCTAATTTTTGTGTATCAAAGTTAAAATAATTTTTGATTAATAACTCGATACAACATTTTCTAAGATTCTGATCTAATTCTATATTTGTTTCATTAGATAAATCAATTTTTTGGCTATGTTTTGAAATAACTCGAATATCTTCTAGATATGAATCATAAAAATAAGACCCTTTCGATGCAGATAACGCACTCGCCATAGGGTCTTCTTTAGTAACAACAGCTACTTCATCTGAAATATCAAACCTAAAAGATGAAAAAGTATCAAGATAAAACAATCTAACATCTAATAGTGGCTCACATTTGGAATATTTGAGAGCACTAATAGTAGACGCTAGGATTTCTTCTTGAACAATTTTTTGTGTCCACTGTTGTTTTGAGCCAGATTTTAAGCCACTACGGTAGATAGCATAATCTTTACAAAGTCTTTCATTTAATGGATTGAGAAGGTATATATCAATTGTACGTCCTAAACTATCTTCTCGAGCATATTTAGCCAATATTGGTAATGTCATTGCTCTAGTAAAGCGCCCACATGTACCTTTATAAATCCATTTTTTGGTTGAAAATGTATTTTGTTTAAGTAGTTGATTTATCTCTTTAGGCTCAATCACAGATATGGTTGACTTAAGATGTTTTTTAGGTGTGATAAACCAGATGAAATAACTAATAATGATAGTAATAAGAAAAGAAGCTATTAAAGTGTCTAATAGAATTCCTATAAATTTAGCTAAAGTTATTTTTTCATTTTCATCTATGAATGGTAATAAAAAGAAACGAAACAAAGTATATGTACAAAGACAAAGTATCACCATAACTATGAATGTTCGATGGTGATACTTTTTTAAAAAAATTTCTTCCATGTTAAATCTATATTTAAAAGATGTTCTTACTATATCAATAACATCGGCTTTAAGAAACGACCTGTATGCGACATTTCAACCTCAGCCACTTGCTCAGGTGTGCCTTCAGCGATGATTTGACCGCCACCCGAACCGCCTTCAGGTCCTAAATCAATCACCCAGTCGGCAGTTTTGATCACATCCAAATTATGCTCAATTACTACAATGGTATTTCCCTTGTTGCGTAGCTCATACAAGATGTCGAGTAGCTTGGCGATATCATGGAAATGTAGACCAGTGGTTGGTTCATCCAAGATATATAAAGTTTTACCTGTATCTCGTTTTGCCAACTCACGTGCCAGTTTAACCCGTTGTGCTTCACCACCTGAAAGTGTGGTTGCGGCTTGACCTAAACGAATATAACCCAGACCGACTTGCATTAAGGTATCTAAGCGACGGTGAATCACAGGAATCGCACTAAAGAACTCTGCAGCATCTTCCACGGTCATTTCCAAAACATCAGAAATGTTCTTGCCTTTATAACCAACTTCTAAAGTCTCACGGTTATAACGTTTGCCATGACAAGCATCACACGGCACATACATATCAGGTAAGAAATGCATCGCCACCTTGATCATGCCATCGCCCTCACAGGCCTCACAACGTCCACCTTTGACGTTAAACGAGAAACGACCTGCACTATAACCACGTGCTTTGGCTTCAGGCGTTTGTGCAAATAATTCACGAATTGGAGTGAATAAACCTGTATAAGTCGCAGGGTTCGAACGCGGAGTACGTCCAATCGGGCTTTGGTCAATATCAACCACTTTATCGAGATGCTGCAAACCATCAATCGAATCGAATTTTTCGGCAGTCAGTGTGGTTGCGCCATTCAGCTGAGTTGCAGCCAAAGGCAATAAGGTACGGTTAATTAAGGTCGATTTACCTGAACCCGAAACGCCAGTGACACAGGTCATGATGCCCAATGGAATAGTGAGATCGACATTTTGTAAGTTATGACCACTTGCCCCAGAGAGTTTGATAAATTCGTCTGGGCGTGGTGACAGGGTACGTTGCTTAGGTATCTCGATTTTCAGTTTGCCTGAAAGATACTGACCTGTAAGCGAGTCTTTATTGTTGGCAATTTCATCATAGCTGCCTTCACCGATAATGACGCCGCCATGTATTCCTGCACCTGGTCCAATATCAATAATATGGTCGGCAGCACGAATGGCATCTTCATCATGTTCGACCACAAGCACGGTATTGCCTAAGTCACGTAAGCGAACCAAAGTCTGCAACAAGCGATCATTATCGCGCTGATGTAGACCAATCGATGGTTCATCCAGTACATACATGACACCCATCAAGCCTGCACCAATTTGCGAAGCCAAACGAATACGTTGTGCTTCACCACCAGAGAGGGTTTCTGCTGAACGTGCCAGACTCAAATAATTCAAACCGACACTGACCAAGAAATGTAAACGCTCACGAATCTCTTTAAAGATTTTATCGGCGATTTCACCTTTTGCACCCTCAAGATTCAGGTCTTGATAATAATTTTCAGCATCACCAATCGACATTTTAGTGATTTGGGCAATTGTTTTATCTTTGACACGCACGTGACGAGAGATTTCATTGAGACGCGAACCATCACAAGCATCACAGGCGGCATTAGATAAATATTGCGCCAGATCATCACGTACATAATTTGATTCGGTTTCACGATAACGACGTTCTAAATGCGGCAATACACCTTCAAAGGCTTGAACACGGTTGTGTTTACGACCACGCTCATCGATATAACTGAGGTCGATCTTCTCTTTGCCTGTGCCTTGTAAGAATTTCTTTTGTGTGTCTTTATCCAGCATATTCCACGGTTCATCTAAGCCAATGCCAAAATGATCTGCGACTTTTTGCAACATGGTGTAGTAATACGGACGCTGTCTATCCCAACCTCGGATAGCCCCTTGGCTAATCGCGAGTTCAGGATTTGGAATCAGTTTATCTGCGCTGAAATGACTGCGTGTGCCTAGGCCATCACAGACAGGGCAGGCACCAAATGGATTGTTAAACGAGAATAAACGCGGTTCAAGTTCTGCCACAGCACGATCACATTTAGGGCATGAATGTTTGGCTGAAAAAACACGTTCAGGGTGTTCTCCATTCATCCATGATAAAACGGCAATGTCACTACCTAAACGCAGTGCTGTTTCAAAAGACTCTGCGATACGATTGCCTAAGTCATCACGGACTTTAAAACGATCCACTACCACTTCAATGGTATGTTTTTTCTTTTTATCCAGTTCAGGTGGGCTATCAATATCAATAATTTCGCCGTCGACACGTGCACGGACAAAACCTTGACCTTGTAATTGTTCAAACAGTTGAGTGTATTCACCTTTACGTTCACGTACCACAGGCGCAAGCAACATCAGTGCGGTGCCTTCTTCTAGCGCTTTGACCGCATCGACCATTTCTGAAACGGTTTGTGCCACCATCGGGAGGTCATGTTCAGGACAATACGGTGTGCCGACACGCGCATATAGCAAACGCAAATAGTCATAGATTTCAGTAATCGTGCCGACAGTTGAGCGAGGATTGTGGCTCGTGGATTTTTGCTCAATCGCAATTGCAGGCGATAAACCTTCAATGGAATCAACCTCAGGTTTTTCCATTTGCGAAAGGAATTGGCGTGCATAGGCCGAAAGCGATTCAACATAGCGACGTTGGCCTTCAGCATATAATGTATCAAATGCGAGCGATGATTTCCCTGAACCTGAAAGCCCTGTGATCACCACAAACTTGTCACGTGGAATATCGAGTGACACATTCTTTAAATTATGGGTACGTGCACCTCGAATACGGATATGACTTTGGCTCATTAAAACATCTCAATAATATGCAAATAGAAAATCAAACGACGTTGAACATTGATGTCATGCATCATCAATTATTCAATTTAAATGCAATGCTGGAAGATTCAGTACATCTAAATTTAAAATAATTTCTGAGCAGCATCTTACTGTTGAACAGGTCTTATATGATAGCGCCTTAAAATTGTTCAAGTGGTATAAAAATATTTAAAACGACAAATTGTGACGGTTAGACCACATTTATAACCACTGTCTCACGCTAACCGAGTTGTATTTTTATCATTCATTGCCACAGATATCTACAGCTAAGGTGTAGGCGAAGAAAAATACATAACTTTACTAGACGACTGGTCTAATATTAATTTATAGTATGGACATGAAACGATCAATGAAGAGTGAAGCAACTCGACAACACATTTTAGATACCAGTTTTGAATTGGTACTGCGAAAAGGTTTTGTCGGCGTTGGCTTACAAGAAATTTTAAAAGCCTGTGATGTGCCGAAAGGTTCGTTCTACCATTATTTTGCTTCAAAGGAAGCCTTTGGTTGTGCTTTGTTAGAGCAATATATGGCTGACTATAAAGTACGAATGGAACAACTTTGGCAGCAGAGCGAATCAAGTGCTTATGCACGGTTGATAGCTTTGTGGCAGGCGTGGATTGACGATCCTATTTATGGCAGTTGGGCAGAGAATTGTTTAATTGTGAAACTCGCGGCAGAGGTTTCTGATCTATCAGAAGACATGCGACAGATTTTGAACTTAGGTGTGCATCGGCTTACGCAACAGCTGGCTTTATTGCTGCAAGAAGGGCAACAGCAAGGTTCGATTCCGACACATCTTGACCCATTCAAAACAGCTCAAGTGATGTACCAACTATGGTTAGGTGCTGCATTGATGACCAAATTGGCACAGGACAAAGCACCATTACATTTGGCCTTAGAAACCACGCAACAGCTGTTACAACCGATACAGGAATAAATTATGCAAAGTATTATCCATCATCAATTTGGCGAACCCGTAGACGTTTTAGCGTTAGGTGATATGCCTCAACCTGAACCCAAAGCGGGTGAAGTACGTATCAAGACCATCATGTCTCCGATGCATAATCATGATGTTTGGACCGTGCGTGGTAGTTATGGCTATAAGCCGACCTTACCTGCTATTGGGGGTAGCGAAGCAGTGGGCATTGTCGATGCAGTCGGTGAAGGCGTTGATCAAAGTAAACTCGGTCAACGTGTAGCAGTTGCTGGTGTCCATGGAAGTTGGGCTGAATATTTTATTGCTCCTGCACACAGTATCATTGCTTTAAACGATGCGATTGATGATGAAACAGCAGCACAATTGATCGGGATGCCGATTAGTGCCTTGATGTTATTAGATTTCGTGAATGTTCAAGCAGGACAATGGTTGATTCAAAATACCGCCAATGGCGCAGTCGGTAAAACAGTTGCCATGATTGCACAGGCACGTGGTTTACAAGTCATTAACCTAGTACGTCGTACAGATGCAATTGCTGAGATGCAGGCTTTAGGTATCCAACATGTGGTTGCAACTGATCAGGAGGATTGGAAGCAACAAGTCAAAGCCATTCATGTGGATCAAACTCTGATTGCTGGGGTCGATTCAATCGGTGGAACGGCTAGTGGTGAGATGCTGAATTTGCTAAGTGAAAATAGTCTATTGGTTTCATTTGGCAGTATGACGGGCGAAACCATGCAGATTTCATCGGGTGATTTGATATTCAAACAAGCGACGGTAAAAGGTTTTTGGGCAAGTGTAGTGAATAAAGAAATGCCAGCAGAACGTAAAAAAGCGTTGTTTGTTGAGTTGTTAACGCTTGCGACGCAAAAGAAACTGATTTTACCTGTTGAGGGTGTTTTTAGTTTTGATGACATTAAAACGGCTGCACTGAAGGCGACTCAGGGCGCTCGTCAGGGTAAAGTATTATTAAAACCATAATTGGAAAAATAGCAGATCAGCCGTGCGGTTGGTCTGTTTAAGTTCAGACACAATAAAAAGGAAAAAAGTATGATCGGACAACTGCTCGTAGGATTGATTGCTTTATTGCATGTTTATATTTTAGTGCTTGAAATGTTTTTGTGGGATAAACCCGCGGGTTTAAAGGCATTTGGTAATAGCTTGGAAAAAGCACAACTGACCAAAGTCTTGGCACAAAATCAGGGTCTTTATAATGGTTTTCTTGCCGCAGGTTTATTGTGGTCGTTGTGTGCACCTGAAAGCTACGCATTGCCTTTAGCGAATTTCTTTTTAGGCTGTGTGTTGGTGGCTGGTATTTATGGTGGGCTGACCGCCAGTAAAAAGATTATTTATATTCAAGCTGTGCCGGCATTGATTGCTTTAATTGCGGTTAACTTTTTTTAATGGATAAAGGTATTCACTCGATCTCGTTTGTGTTTTAATGCAATCAGTTTGAGATGAGCCTCATACAGTATATCGGACGATACGATATACGACTAAGCCCCTTAATTGGGGCTTTTTTACGACGATATAAATGATTTTAATCGGTTAAATGTTGTCTAAACCGAACCATTGACGTTTTTGATAGGCACTGTCCCAAAACAACCACTCCAGTTTTGCACCCATGGTATAAGCCGCGTGCATTTTCGCTAAAGTATCTTCATCACAGCGCGCCGCTACTTTATCCACGGTCGCGATCACATTGCGTACCGCTGTATTAAATTCTTCACCTGCATATGTATCAATCCATGCTTGGTACGGGTTATTCGCAACCGATTGGCTTACGATATCTTTCCCCACTTCCGCGTAAATCCAGAAACAAGGCAGTAGCGCTGCCAAAATCACGGGATAGCTTTCTGACCAAGCGGTCGCTGTCAGGAAAGAGGTGTAATGATGGCAAGCGAGTGTCAAAGGTGTGTTTTCAAACTCGGTTTTAGTGACGTCAAATTCCTGCATAAAATCATTATGCAAACTGCGCTCAACAATAATCGCAATTTTGGCAGCCTCAGAAAACTGAATCACATCATCGGCATCAAAGGCTTTTGCTGCTGCAACCGCAAGCGCACGACCATAAGCCAATAAATAATGTGCATCTTGAATCACATAATGACAAAAAACCGTACGATCCAAGGTTCCCGCAGCAAGTTCTTGGTTAAAGGGCAAGGCTAAAATTTGTTGATATAAATCGTGGTTGCGTTGCCAAAGTGTTTGGGAAAAAGTCATCAATTGAACCTGTTAAAAAATGATAAAAATGCATCTTGTTAAAACTATAACAGAACTCCGTTTTAATCGCTTTTGATCTCAAAATAAGTCCAACAATCTGCACTATCTTTCGGCAAAAACTCGCCTACAATAGACACATTTTTATGACCCAACAATTTCGAATAAAAGGCTGCTCATGAAGCATTTCCGTTTTTCAATATTCTTTACGATCGTGTGCTTGGCACTGTCTGCTTATTGGGGCTATACGCATGGCCCTGAGGCGGGTGTGTCAACCATGCTCAAAGCCTTAACCATTACGGCCATCTTGGCCATTATGGAAGTTTCACTCTCATTTGATAATGCTGTTGTGAATGCCTCAGTGTTACGCAACTGGGATCATTTTTGGAAGATGCTATTCTTAACTGTCGGTATCTTAATCGCTGTATTTGGCATGCGTTTAATCTTCCCCGTTATGATTGTGGCTGTGACCGCAGACATGGGTATGATGGAAGTGGTGAAATTGGCACTGAATGATCCAAAGGCATACTCCGCACGCCTCATGGAACATCATCCTGAGATTGCTGCCTTTGGTGGCACATTCCTGTTAATGGTGTTTTTAAACTTCTTCTTTGATGATGAAAAAGAAACCCATTGGTTCCGTTGGATCGAATCTAAACTTGCGCATTTGGCCAGTGTCCCTGCGATGTCTGTGTTTATTGCATTGGTGGCGATGTTGATTATGGCGTCGCATGTCGATGAAGCGAAGCGTTTGGTTGTGACCATGGCGGGTATTTGGGGCATTGTGGTTTACATTGGCGTGAAAGTCTTAAGTCATTTACTGGGTGGTGAACCCGAAGTAGACGAGAGTGGAAATGCAGTAACCTCAGGTGCTGATGGTGCGTCGAAAGGTGTGGTAAAAGCAGGGATTGGTGGTTTCTTGTATTTAGAAGTGCTCGATGCATCTTTCAGTTTCGATGGCGTCATTGGTGCGTTTGCGATTACCAGTGATGTGGTAATCATCATGCTCGGTCTAGCGATTGGTGCGATCTTCGTGCGCTCGATGACGATTTATTTGGTCGAGAAGGGTACTTTAGAGGCTTATATTTTCCTAGAACATGGTGCGCACTATGCGATTGGTGCTTTGGCCTTTATCATGATTAGCAGTGGTACGGGTGTGCATGTACCAGAAGTGGTGACAGGTTTGATTGGTGTGGCATTTATTGTTTGGGCGGTGATCGCTTCTATTCAATATAACAAGCGACAGCAACAATTGTCTTAAGCTTGAATTCAGTTTACTGAATTAGCATGATATGAAGGGGCGGAAACGTCCCTTTTTAATTTTTTGGTTGTGTTTTTATTTAACGCTTTGTGAGCGGATGGCTTATAATCCGCTGAGCCAGTTTTAGTGTCTTGAAATGATGAATGCTTTAGAACGCCGTTCAACCTTTGCCTTAAGTAGCATTTTTGCCTTACGCATGTTGGGCTTGTTCATGATTATTCCTGTGTTTGCGGTTGCAGGACAATCATATCAATATGCAACACCAGCATTGATCGGTTTGGCGGTCGGCGTGTATGGACTGACCCAAGCACTGTTACAGATTCCATTTAGTTTGCTGGCTGATCGGTTTAATCGTAAGCCTTTGGTCATCCTTGGCTTATTGTTATTTGCACTCGGTGGTGCGATTGCGGCCATGTCAGAAACCATTTATGGGGTGATTATTGGTCGAGCAATTGCGGGCGCTGGCGCGGTTTCTGCGGTGGTCATGGCTTTGCTGGCAGATGTGACGCGTGAAGAGCAACGCACTAAAGCCATGGCGATTATGGGCATGAGTATCGGTCTGTCATTTGTGGTCGCCTTTAGCCTAGGTCCTTGGTTGACTCATCTCGTGGGAATCTCAGGGCTATTTTGGGTTACCACACTGATGGGCTTGATTGCGATCGTGATGTTGTCGTTGGTTCCCAAAGTCACACGCCATCATCGCAACTTTCAACAAGGCTATTTGCCACAGCTTAAACAAGTCATTCAGATGGCTGATTTGAATCGACTGCATGTTTCTGTTTTTTCTTTACATTTACTTCTCACCGCGATGTTTTTGTATGTGCCGTCGCAGTTAATCGAATATGCTCAAATTCCTTTGGCAAAACATGGTTGGGTGTATTTACCGTTATTGCTGATTAGTCTGTTTTTTGCTTTTCCAAGCATTATCATTGCTGAAAAATATCGCAAAATGCGCGGCATTTTCTTGTCTGCAATCGTAGGGATTATTCTCGGACTCTTTATTTTGATTTTTGGTTATGAATCAAAATATCTGTTATTGGTAGGTTTAGGTATTTTCTTTATTGCCTTTAATGTGATGGAAGCGCTATTGCCATCGTGGTTGTCTAAATCGGCACCGCTGCAATCCAAAGCGACTGCGATGGGGGTGAATGCCAGTGCCCAATTTTTAGGTGCATTTTGTGGTGGTATGCTGGGTGGTCAATTGATCATGTTACAGAATACTGCACTGGGTTGGAGTGTGCTGACAGTCATTGCTATACTATGGTTGTTGATTAGTTTTCGTCTCGCCCAGCCCCGTTATTTGTCTTCAGTGGTGTTTACATTACCTGAAATTAAACAAATGGATGAGTGGACTTCTAAACTATTGGCAATTCGTGGTATTGAAGAAGTTGTGGTGATGCCTGATCAGCAAGTTGCTTATATTAAAGTCGATAAACAGTGCTTAGATGCTGCCGCGCGACATGATTTAACGCAGCTGTTGGGGAAAGAGCTAGCCATTTAAGCATAACTCTTATAAAGTAAAACACAGAAATACATAGGATGATGACAGCAAATGCGTGGTGTGAATAAAGTAATTTTAGTCGGTACTTTGGGTAAAGATCCTGAAACAAAAACTTTTCCAAATGGTGGCTCGCTCACACAGTTTTCGATTGCAACCAGTGAATCGTGGACAGATAAAAGTACGGGCGAACGTAAAGAACAGACTGAGTGGCATCGTATTGTATTGCATAACCGTTTAGGTGAAATCGCGCAGCAATATTTGCGCAAAGGCTCAAAAGTGTACATCGAAGGTTCATTGCGTACACGCCAATGGACAGACCAAAATGGTCAAGAGCGTTACACCACAGAAATTCGTGGCGATCAAATGCAAATGTTGGATTCACGTCAGCAAAGTAGTGAACAAGGCGGTGGCGATTTCAACCAACCACGTTTTAATAACAATAATAATCAAGGCGGTGGTTACCAAAATACAGGTTATAACAATAACCAAGGTGGTCAGGGTCAAGGCAATTATGCGGGCAATCCACAAGCGGGTAATGGTTTTAATACACCAAAATCTGCACCACAACCTGCTGCGACAGCACCTGCTGATTTAGATGATGATTTACCGTTCTGACACCTACTAGAGATATACTTTTGTAAAGTTTATAAAATTATTCTTTATTGATAGAGTGTTATAAAAAAGTTTACAGACATTAGAAATAATTCTGTAAACTTTTTTTATTTTGATAGTGAGGCTCCAAACATTGTTCAAAGCCTCATCCTGATAGAGAATAATTTAAGAATTTACGCTTTAATTAAGGGTAGATCCTCCTCAGGTGGGCGTTTTGTTTCTTTAGCGCATTTGGTTCGAATGTTTTTAAATCTATTCTCCCCACTTTCTAGTCTTTTTATGTTTCTAAATTCAGTAGCTGCCCGTAGAGCTGCATCTTCAAAAGAACATGTTTCTGAGTCACGTATCTCTTGAGTCATTTCTGATAAAACAGCTTCTTCACCAAATTCTAAGCAAGCCATATTGAAATGATAGTGTTCTTTACCAGCCTTATATACAGATTCTGCTGCTAATGTTGCGCGCTGAACTTTTTTCATATTTATTTCCTCTTTTAATAGGGAGTATCTATTAAAAATTAAACCTTGTTTCAATTAGAATCATATATTTTATTAGCGTGTATATAGATTCTAGAGTTTAGGTAAATCATAGTTTTTAAAGAAAAAAGTTCTAAAAAAACTATATGTATGATGGATTAAATTAAGCTTTTGTTGAGATATTTTTAATTTTTCAAAATCCCTAACACTGTGAGATTATCGGCAGAATAGTCATAGTGTGTTATAAGATTTTTATTGATTACTATTCCAAAATTAGCTAATTCATCTAAGACGGCATTCTTTACTTCTTGAGATAACTCAATCCCTTGATGGGCTGCTTTATTAAGCCAAAAATATGACTCGAGAAGTTTCTCAGAGTTATCGCTGTAAAATTCATACAGATAGTAGCCTAATTGATGCTGGCATTTACTATGATTTAGCTCTGCACCCTGATGGAAATAATTTATTGCTTTATCATAGTCTGGCTCTATAAGTTCACCATTACTATATAAAATACCTAGCATAAAAGCTGCTTCAGGCTCCTTGGGCAGTATTTTTTCTAAAATTTCTGATCCTAAATCGATGTCTTGTTCACATTTGATACCTGCAGAAATTGCACAAGCTAGGATAATTCGATTCTCATTAGTAATTTTAGAGCGATCTAGAAAATCAAAACCTAATATGGTATTTCGTGGTTTAATAGTACTGCCTCGTAGGTAAGCATTGGCTAAATGCTCAATAGCTAAATTTGATTGAAATTTTTCAGCCAAGTGGCATAACTCAAAATAATAATTTGTATATCCATGTTCTTCAAATTCAAATTCGAATGCTAGTTCAATACAATCTAGATTATTAAATTGAAGACCTTTTGCTATTAATTCTTTTGCTTTATTAATCTCTACAGCCCCGCCTCGGCCATGTAAATACATTTTAGCTAGGCATCCTATTGAGTCATCATTTCCTAAAGCGATCGCTTTTTGGTGGTATTCTCTAGCTAATTTAGGGTGGTATTCAAATATACCATCTAGATCGTGACCATTACCTAATGCATGCAATGAATGATTATCACCTAAAGAGGCTGCACGTAAATATAACTCCTTTGCTCTTGTTAAATCTTTTTGAACGTAGAGTCCCTGACGGTACATATAGGCCAATTGATTTATAGCTTCACGATGATTTTTTTCAGCACAAGTATTGAAGCGTTCATATGCTGTCTGATAATTATGATCAATTAAAGATAGTAAAGCTAATAGAAATTTAGCTTCGATATCACTATTAGTTTGATCAAGCTTCTGCAATAAAAAGGATGTATTTGTGCCTCCTTTTTTATCAGAAATATACTGTTCACCAATTAATTTTTTTAGAAAAACTATTGTAAGAGGTGACCTTTGATCAACGAGCCATTGACATTTACCCATTGAACTTAGGAGGGGCATGTTGTATTTCAAAAAGTTACATAAAGCAGGAATCTTATCTTTTACGACAAATTCAATATAATTTTCCCAAATAACTTTAAATTCTGAAGGAGTGATTTTAAAATCTTTGGAAGAAGGCCATGGCCATAATAATGCAGGTATATTGAAATCTATTTCAAATTCTTTAGAGATCAATTGTGGCAATTTTACAATCACAGACGGGGTAATAATCAGAGGATTCTCAGGAGAAAATTCAGCTCTGAAAGCCTTATAATCATCAAAATTAAAAGCTTTCGCTACCAAATCTAAAATAATATATTGTTTACACTGGAAGTTATTAAAGCTACCAGAAGAAAGGTAGTGTTTTAAATTACTTGCTAAAGAAGTAAGGTGTTTTTCTGTATGAATCATAATAAAACTCACAAACCATCAACTACAGGTAGTTCATAAAACTGCCTATAGTTTCGTAAAAGATGATTTGGTTGTTCTAACTACAAATTTTTTTGTAATTGCCCAGTCCCCGCACTAATCTATTTTTACCTATTAATAGGCCGAAAAGCACCTGCGCTTTTTTTACAGTAAATAATGGCTACTTAAAATGCAAGTATCAATTATCATATTTTTACTTATAAATTTAACAAAACTTCATAATATATTGATATATATGAAAATATATATTTTTGGTATATATATCCATTTTAAATCGCAAGCTTAGAAATATTAAAAAGGCATAAAACTCAGTTTTATGCCTTTTTTGTTTTAGTTATAGCGTAGAAGCAATAATTTTCTATTTTTTAAACTATAGGCTATAACCACTATCTGTTTCTGCCAGTTGACGTAGGCCATCGATTAACGTGTCGATAAGCTTTTCAACCACCAAGCGTTGTCCTTTTCGTGACGCATATACCAACTGAACCGTTCCTCGATTAGATTTCCATTCAGGGAGAATATGAATTAGTTTGCCCTTCTCAATATCGGCTTGCACGGTTAAATAGGGTAGGTCTGCGATGCCGATGCCATCACTTACCGCATAATACACGCCAGCCAAATCATTACTTTTTACTCGGGGTGAATAGGCTACATCGACCGTTTCATCACGATTCACGCTGCATAAATGCCAAACATATTGATTTTTCTGAATGCCCAAAGCCACACTCGGGTAATCTTGTAATTCTGAATAATGTTGGATCTGTTTGCCTTGCAATAATTCGGGCGCTGCAACCAGACAATGCTCAGTGCGGATCACATCACGAACAATCAGGCTTGAATCTTCAGTGGGTTCAAAATTGGTTCGGATCGCGATATCGATATCATCATGTAATACGTCGACACGGCGGCTGGTGAGTTCTAAGGAGATTTCAACTTTGGGATGGTTTTTTAAAAATTGATTCAATAATTTGCGTACTTGAAAATGCATCATTAAAGGCGGACAGCTAATTTTGACCAAACCTTGAGGTTCACTTTTTTGCTTGAGTAATACATTTTCAGCACATTCAACTTGAGCAATCACCTTGCAACACTCTTCATAAAACTCTTGTCCGAGTTCGGTGACTTTAAAATGCCGTGTAGTTCTTTGAATCAGACTTACATTGAACTTATTTTCTAGATCAATAATACGTCGACTCAGTTTGGATTTGCTGATATTTTCCGCTTCACTGGCTGCACTAAAGCCGCCATGTTTTACCACGAGATAGAAATAGTAAAAGTCATCAAATGAGTTCATCACGGCAAATGAAATCCTATAAAGGTTAAAGATTAGAATAGCATTGACTATTCTAATCTTTATTGAACATTTTATTTTTGTGAGGTGTTTTGATTGTAACTGTTGATCAGGTTGCGATAGTCAGGGATATGATTTGAGAACAATGCACCTAAACCTTCGATATCATTACGCCAGTCACGATGCAATTCACACGCCATGCCAAACCAAGTCATCATTTGTGCGCCTGCGCTAGACATACGATCCCAAGCAGCGTCGCGGGTTAATGCATTAAACGTCCCAGATGCATCAGTAATCACAAACACATCAAATTCTTCTGCAAGTGCTGAAAGCGTAGGAAAAGCGACACATACTTCGGTGACGACACCTGCAATAATCAATTGCTTTTTACCTGTCGCTTTGACGGCTTTTACAAAGTCTTCATTGTCCCATGCATTAATTTGACCTGGACGAGCGATGTAAGGTGCGTCTGGGAATATTTCTTTGAGTTCTGGGACCAATGGACCATTTGGACCATTTTCAAAACTGGTGGTTAAAATGGTGGGTAAATTAAAATATTTTGCGGCATTTGCCAGTGCCAATACATTATTTTTAAATTTATCAGGGTCAATATCACGAACTAGAGACAGTAAACCTGTTTGATGATCGACCAGTAGTACAGCCGCATTGTCTTTGTCTAGGCGAATATAGTCTTGACTCATTAGTGGTATTCCTCATGTTTCTGTAAAATGAATAAGAGCGTAGATGATCTCTTTTTCGTATTGCTCAAAATGATGCTAGCTAAATTTATAAGTTGAATGAAGTCTAAGAAATGAGATTATGAATATCAAAAATAGGATGATTGATGATTCTAGCTACTCATGTGGTTTTTATTAATCTGATTGTCCCATATATAGAATAATGTGTTGTCAATCTATGTCTATAAGCCGTCCTCGCTGAAGCGTACAATCTATATTAATAACAGAACTTCTACCTTACAGGAGAAACCAAATGAAAAAAATTCTCGGTGTGTATCAAAATAAGCAGATGCACTGGGTCGGCGATGGTTTTCCCGTCTATAACTTATTTTCCTATGACCGTTTAGGACAAAGTATTAGTCCATTTTTACTCTTGGATTATGCTGCGCCATATCGGTTTGATCCAACCACAGCACAACATGGTGTGGGTTCACATCCACATCGCGGTTTTGAGACAGTCACTATTGCCTACCAAGGTGAGGTGACACATAAAGATTCTGCGGGTGGTGGTGGAACCATTCAAGCGGGTGATGTGCAATGGATGACAGCTGGTGCAGGGATCTTGCATCAAGAGTTTCATTCTCCTGAGTTTGCTCAGCAGGGTGGTTTATTTGAAATGGTACAACTCTGGGTAAATTTGCCAGCGCATTCAAAAATGACACCAGCAAAATACCAAGCCATTGAAGCCAGCCAAATCCAAAGTATTGCGCTTGATGATGTCGGAAGTGAATTACGCGTCATTGCTGGTCAATATCAGGATACGGCAGGTGCAGCAAGCACATTTAGCCCTGTGAATGTATGGGATGGAACTTTAGTTGAAGGTCAAGCACATACCTTTTATGTGACGGAAGGGCATAGCGCATTGTTTGTGTTGCTTTCAGGAGAGGTGGTATTCAATGAAACTCAAACGATTGAAGCACCAAGTTTGGTGGTTTTAAGTCGTGATGAGATTGATTTTAATATCAAGGCCCAACAAAACAGCAAATTCCTGATTTTGACAGGTCAGCCACTGAATGAGCCCATTGAAGGTTATGGCCCATTTGTGATGAATAACAAAGCCGAAATAATGGAAGCGATTAATGATTTTAATCGTGGTAAATTTGGAGGAATAGCGAGTTAATTCATTTATTAATCAGTGATCTATAAGAAAGCCCGAAACTCCATTAGAGTCTCGGGCTTTCGGTATAAAGGGTGCTCTATTGATTTTTTTAATATTATGTCACTTATAATTATTCAGCTTGTTATGTGACTTAGTTCTCGTTATTGTTTAATCAGAATAGCGCGATTTTTGTCCTTTGCAAAGCCCTTCAAGTACAAAAAATGGATAAATAAAGACGGATCTGTATAATTATTGCTGTTTTTATATAATAAATTTAATAATTTCATGTGTTTATGGTTAAAATTTTAATTGTGATAAAGTGTAACAACAGATATTAACCACATTTCGACAAAACTCTGACTTTAATGCTGAATCTGGTATTTTTTAATACCGTATTTAGGTTAAGGATCAGTCATAATCAATAAAAATCATCAACTGATGGGACATAATTTTGGATATTGCAATTATAGGCAGTGGAATGGCAGGGCTTGCTGCAGCCAGAATCCTACATGATGCAGGACATAAAGTGACGATATTCGAAGCACTTGCTGGTCGAGGCATGGATAGTCATAGTATTGATTTTGATGGTGGGATCATTGACGCACCTTTGCGTGTGATGAACCCAAAGCTTTGGAAAAATACGCTGAGCTTGGCGAGCTACTTGGGCATTGAAACATTCCCAGTACGTACCTTTATGGCGTGCAGTTGGTTATTTGAAGACAGAACTGAAACATGGTTGACCACGTCGCGTAGCCGCATTGGTAATTTTCCGATCATTAATAACCGTAAAGGCATCCAGCAATATGGTTGGCGACTTGTTAAAGGCATGTTGCAACTCAAAACTGCGGTGCATCAATTTTTTAAATCAGACAATCAAGACATCACTTTAGCTGAATTTATGAATCAATATCATATTGAGGAAGTATTTTGGCATGGTACGGTGATGCCTGTTTTATACACCATCTGCACTTGTCATCCCAAAACCATTGGTGAGTGGCCTGCGAAACCGTTATTAGAATTTATTCGCCAACTCACTGAAGGTGAAGCTTTGTTACGGATGAAGGGCGGTACACCTGCTTTGGTCAGCCGCTTAATTGAAGGGATTGAAATTCACAGTGGTTCACCTGTGCAAAAAGTAGAACAACAAGGCGAACAAATCTTGGTTGAAAATGAGCAAGGTGAAAGACAGCTTTTTGATCGTGTAGTGATTGCAACGCCAACCCCTGTCATCGAAAATTTCCTGAAGCAACCTCAATTTGCCGATGACATTGCCTTGCTACAAAAGTTCAGATTTGAGCAAGGTGATCTCGTCATTCATACCGATCCAATCGTGATGCCAGAGCGCCGTAAAGATTGGGCAGTGTTAAGTTATATGATGGATCGTAAGTTTACTCGTCAGCAATTTACGGTATGGATCAATGCGATTGAGCCAAGTTTAGTTGGTAAAAATGCAGTGTTCCAAACATGGTGTCCTGTGATTGATATTGATCCAAAGAAAATTATTTCCAAGGTGAAACTCACGCGTGCTGTGGTTGACTCGGAAACTGTCGCACTGAATAAGCAGATTCAACAACGTCATTTAGATATCAACCGTAAAATCTTTTATTGTGGTTCATGGTCATGTGATGGTTTGCCAATCTTAGAATCAGCGGTCACCTCTGCGATGAAAATTGCTGAGATTATTGGTGCTCCAGCTCCCTTTGTTGGGCTTAAACCTAAAGTGACGGTCGCGCCTGAACTCGGTTATTAAGATGACCAACCACAAACAAGCGCTGTTCGAGAAAATCCTAGGGCATAAGTATGCGATTGATGCAAAACGCCTTGGTGATGACTCGCCGCTTGCTTGGAGTAATTTAGGGTATTGGCAAGCCCCACAGTCGGATTTACAGCAACATGATTATCCGCAGGCTTGCCAGACTTTAGCCGATCAAGTCGCAATCTCAGTCCAACTCAAAAAATCAGATCGTGTTTTAGATCTAGGCTGTGGGCAAGGGGCGAGTTTGTTGCATTGGCTTAATGAGTATGATGTGGAACAACTCAGTGCGGTTGAATTACAAACAACATGTATAGAACAAATTCAAAAAAACTTGCCGCAGGTTGAAAGCTATTGCCAATCTTTTTTGAATTTAAAACAACTGAATTTTTTGAATTCATTTGATGCGGTGGTTTGTATCGATGCAGCCTATCACAGTAATTTGAATTCATTTCTCAATTCAGCCACCTCGGTTTTAAATTCAAAAGGTCGAATCGCGTTTCATTATTTGATGTGGTCTGATGCTTGGCAGCATTGTCGTTATCTACGAAAACAACAATATCGTTATCTGCTAAAAAGTGCCGATGTGCAGTGGCAGCATTTGATGAATGAGCAACAACTCGTACAGACCTTAGCAGAGCATGGTTTGGGTGATATTGTTATTCAGGATTTTTCAGTGCCTGTTTTAGCTGGATTTGCTGAATATATTGAAACAAGCACGATAGAGAAAAAGTTGTTTGATCTTGCTCAATTCAAAATAGACATGACGGCCAAGTTATGCCGAAAACTCTATAGAGATGGTTTAGTGCGTTATATTCAGATCAGTGCTGTCAAAAATTAGCGCATAAAAAAAGGCTTAAACCCGATGATGAGTTTAAGCCTTTTTTGAATTTGATGGTGCCGGCACACGGATTCGAACTGTGGACCTACTGATTACAAGTCAGTTGCTCTACCAACTGAGCTATGCCGGCAACGTGGCGTGAATTTTACCGAATTTGGGTAAAAAGACAAGCGAAAAAGTGAGCAAACAGATAATTTTAATTTGATTGTTGATCAATTTCATTTGTGTTGATTGGAGTAAATCCCAACTATCTTAGGATTCAATAGTCTTTATTGGAAAGCATAAGACATTGCTGTTTAGATATTCGTATGGATTTTTGATCTGTTTTCTTTTGTTGATACGTTAAAAATAAAAACTATAAGTTGAGAACCTCGATCAAATTAGTGAGAATGTCACAGGCTCAAGCTTCTGACAATTGTACAAAGCGCCATGCTAAAGAACTTTGGTTTATTTTTTGGTCAATTTTAATTAACTGTAGACAACCTATGAACAAGCAACAACTCGCTTCCAAAATTTGGGACTCAGCAAACAGAATGCGCTCAAAGATTGAGGCAAATGAATACAAAGACTATATCTTAGGGTTCATGTTCTACAAATTTCTATCAGACAAAGAGCAAGCCTTTTTAGAAGCTAACGACTTTAGTCAGGCTGATATTGAAGCACTCACAGAAGAAGATCCTGAAACTGTTGAATTTATTAAAAATGGTATTGGTTATTTCATTGCCTATGACAACTTATTTTCAACATGGTTAAAGAAAGGGAATGATTTTAACGTTGCCAATGTCCGTGATGCGCTTTCTGCCTTTGGGCGTTTAATCAATAATTCACATAAAAAAGTATTTGATGGTATTTTTAAAACACTGGAAACAGGTTTAAGTAAACTTGGTGACAACTCAAACAGTCAAACCAAAGCCATCAGCGATTTATTGCAATTGATCAAAGTTATTCCGATGAATAATAAACAAGATTATGATGTACTTGGATTTATTTATGAGTATTTGATTGGTTCGTTTGCTGCCAATGCGGGCAAAAAAGCAGGTGAGTTCTACACACCACATGAAGTATCTGTGCTGATGTCTGAAATCATTGCGTATCATTTAAAAGATCAGCAAGAAATCAAAATTTATGACCCAACCAGTGGCTCAGGTTCATTGCTGATTAATATCGGTACTTCTGTTGCCAAACATGTCAATGATGCGAATAAAATCAAATACTATGCCCAAGAGTTAAAAGAAAATACATATAACCTGACTCGTATGAACTTGGTTATGCGTGGTATTTTACCCTCCAATATTGTAGCTCGAAATGCCGATACCTTAGAGGATGATTGGCCGTATTTTGATGACAATGATCCGATCAATACCTACGAGCCATTGTATGTCGATGCAGTGGTATCTAATCCACCGTACTCGCAAGCATGGGAGCCTGCAAATAAAGAGTCAGATCCTCGTTATGCCCGTTTTGGTTTAGCACCAAAAACTAAAGCAGATTATGCGTTTTTACTACATGATCTATATCACTTAAAACCTGATGGCATCATGGCGATTGTTCTGCCACACGGCGTATTGTTTCGTGGTGGTGAAGAAGAGCGTATTCGTAAAAACTTGCTTGAAAATAAGCATATTGATGCAATCATCGGGTTACCTGCCAATATCTTCTTTGGTACAGGTATTCCAACCGTAATCATTATTTTAAAACAACGTCGCCAAAGTAGTGATGTGCTTATTGTCGATGCATCCAAAGGCTTTATCAAAGTTGGTAAAAATAACCATCTACAAGCGTCGAATATCAAGAAAATTGTTGATGCTGTTGTACAGCGTAAAGATATTGAGCAATTTTCTAAATTGGTCAGTTTGGAAGAAATTCGTGAGCAAGGCTATAACTTAAATATTCCACGTTATGTAGACTCATCAGCAACAGCGGAAACTTGGGATATTTATGCCACGATCTTTGGCGGTATTCCAAAGAAAGAAATTGATGCATATGCCGAGTATTGGAAGGCATTCCCTCAGTTACGCCAAGACTTGTTTACTGACAGCGACACACCTTATGTCGATTTAGCCACGACAGAAATCAGTAACGCCATTCATCAGCATGCGAATGTTCAAACATTTAAAACGCAATTTAATACTGCTTTTGCCAATTTCCATGATTATTTAAAAGCTGAACTCATTGGCAAGATGCAGTCTTTGCATATTGCACAGCAGGAAAATGTTTTAAGTCAGGATATTTTCAAGCGGTTGGAAAATATTGCTTTAGTTGACAAATATCAAGCCTATCAAGCCTTGGATGATCAATGGCAAAGCATCGCAGGGGACTTGGAGATTATTCAATCTGAAGGTTTGGCTGCTGCAAAGATTGTGAATCCTAATATCGTCATTAAAAAGAAAGATGGTAAGGAGCAGGAAGTTCAAGATGGTTGGGCGGGTTATGTGTTGCCGTTTGATTTAGTGCAACAACATTTACTCATTGATGAACTCGTTGCTTTACAAAGCAAAGAACGTGCTTTAACTGAAGTGAGTGCTGAAATTGAAGCGATTATGGACTCGTTGTCTGAAGAATATAAAGACACTTTATTAAATGATGCCAATGATGCTTTTGTAACAGCAGCGATTACCAAAGCGTTGAAACAGGCATTTGAAGAGATTGAAACGCCTGAAATCCGTGCGATTAATGAATTGTTAGAATTGCTTGCAAATAAAGCGAAAAAGCCTGAGCAAGAACAGTTTGTACAGGCACACCCTGAGGTGCAATGGGCCAAGATTGAAGCCAATAAAAACGGCACATTTGCTTTAGGTAAAGTGAAAGCCTATTTAAAAACTTTACAAGCTGATTTTACTTTTGCGGAAGACTCTCTGGAAGCGAAGTTGTTCCAAGTGGAAGATTTACTTGCACAGGAAAAAGAGCTGAAAGCTGAGATTAAAGCTGATGCTAATGCTTTACACCTTTTGACTAAAACCACGATTGAAGCTTTAGAAGATTCGCAAGTTTTGGAGTTGTTAGAAGCGAAGTGGGTGCAACCGATTGTTTCTGCAATTTTAGCGTTGCCGAATGAAGTGATTGAGCATTTGACTGATCTGATGCAGGCTTTGGCAGATAAGTATGCAGTGACCTATACCGAAACCACGCAAAAGTTGACCGAGGCAGAGCATAGTCTTGCCAACTTGATTGATGATTTAACAGGCGATGATTTTGATATGCAAGGTTTGACACAATTTCAAACTTTGTTAAAAGGGGCGTAATGTGGAAAAGCAAAAATACCCTGAGGTGAGGTTTAGTCAGTTTCATAAAAGTTGGGAAGTACAGCCATTAAACAATATTTTTGGAAAGATTAGGAATGCCTTTGTTGGTACTGCGACTCCCTTTTATGTAAAAAAAGGTAACTTCTATTTAGAATCTAATAATGTAAAAGATGGGAAAATCAATAAAAAAACACAAATTTTTATTGATGATTATTTCTATTTCAAACAAAGGGATAAATGGCTTAAAACTGATGATCTTGTGATGGTTCAATCAGGTCATGTGGGGCACTCAGCTGTAATTTCTGAAGAATTAAATAATTCAGCAGCTCATGCTTTGATTATGTTCTCAGATTATAAGGTGCAAACTAATCCTCACTTTTTAAATTATCAATGGCAAACGAATAGTGCGAAAAAGGCTATTGAAAAAATTGCTACAGGTAATACGATTAGGCATATTCTTTCATCGGATATGAAAGAATTTCTATCTTTCTTTTCTAGTTATGATGAACAAATCCAAATCGGTAACTTTTTCCAAAACCTTGATCAATCTATTGCATTACAAGAAAAGAAACTTGCCCAAACGCAAAATTTAAAAAAAGCCATGTTGGAAAAAATGTTTCCTAAAGCAGGAAGTAAGCAACCTGAGATTCGTTTAAAAGGGTTTAGTGGGGATTGGGAGCAGCAATCTATAGGAGATTTTACAAAAGTAGGCTCAGGTGCTCGAGTTCATAAAGAAGAGTGGACTTCATCAGGAGTTCCTTTTTATAGATCAAGTGATGTTGTTTCAAGTTATAAAGGTAATGATAATTCTAAGGCTTATATTCCATTTAGCTTGTTTGAAAAGTTGATACAAATCTCTGGTCGATTGGAAAAAGATGATTTATTAGTTACTGGTGGTGGCTCAATTGGCATACCTTATCTAGTCCCAAATAATGAGCCACTATATTCAAAAGATGCAGATTTAATTTGGATTAAAAAATCTAAAAAATTTAATAGCCAGTATTTGTATACTTTTTTTTCTACAAGTTACTTTAGAAATTTTATTGCTAGTATTTCTCATATTGGAACAATTGCGCATTATACAATAGAGCAAGTTAAAGCGACGCCTGTTTGCTTACCTTCTATTGAGGAACAGGTTCAAATTGGTAATTTTTTCAAACAACTTGACGAAACACTTGCTCTACAACAGCAACAGCTTCAGACCTTAAAAAAATTAAAACAGGCATTTTTAGAAAAGATGTTTGTTTAATTAATCCCCCTTGCGGAACAGTGTTCCTCACCTTTAACAAAGGGGGGGGACTCCTACTTGATGTAAGGAGATAGAATTTAAAATTGATTTGATAAAAGCAAATAGACCATGACATTTAAAACAGAAACAGCATTTGAACAGGCATTTATCGAAACTCTTTTTAACAAAGGGTGGGAAAGTACGGTTCTAAAAAATCCAACGGAACAGGATTTAATTAAAAACTGGGCAAAAATTCTATTTGAAAATAACAGTGGTATAGATCGACTGAATGGTCAGCCACTTACTGACTCTGAAATGGCACAGATACTCGAACAAATCAAAAAATTGCGTACACCGTTGGCACTCAATGGCTTTATTAACGGTAAAACAGTTTCTATCAAACGAGACAATCCAAATGATTCAGCACACTTGGGTAAAGAAATCAGTCTCAGCATCTATGACCGACAACAAATTGCGGCTGGGGAAAGCCGTTACCAAATCGTACAACAGCCAAAATTCCCAACGTCTTCACCGATTTTAAATGACCGACGTGGCGATATCATGTTGCTGATCAATGGTATGCCACTGTTTCATATCGAACTGAAACGCTCAGGCGTCCCTGTCAGTCAGGCAGCACATCAAATCGAAAACTATGCCCGTTCAGGCATCTTTTCAGGATTATTTTCATTGGTACAGATCTTTGTTGCCATGAATCCAGAAGAAACAAAATACTTTGCTAATCCTGGGCCTGAAGGCAAATTTAATTCAGATTACTATTTTAACTGGGCAGATTTTAATAACGAACCAATCAACCATTGGAAAGATATTGCTGCAGATCTATTGTCTATCCCAATGGCACATCAGTTGATCGGTTTTTATACCGTTGCGGATAAAACCGATGGTGTGCTGAAAGTCATGCGTAGTTATCAGTTCTATGCTGTACGTGCTATTTCAGACCGTGTGGCTCGTATTGGATGGGATGGGCGTGATCGTTTAGGAGGTTATATCTGGCATACCACTGGTTCGGGTAAAACCATGACCAGTTTTAAATCAGCTTATCTGATTGCAACCTCGAAAGATGCTGATAAAGTGATTTTCTTGATGGATCGTATTGAACTCGGCACGCAGTCATTAGAACAATACAACAACTTTGCAGATACCGATGATTTTGTACAATCGACCGAAAATACCTATGCGCTGATTAGCAAACTCAAAAGTACCAATCCGAACGAAGTCCTGATTGTTAGCTCAATTCAAAAAATGAGTAATATTAGAGATGAAGAAGGTGGAATCAATGCGCATGATTTAGCACAAATCCAAAACAAACGTATTGTGATTATTGTCGATGAAGCACATCGATCAACGATGGGAGCAAATTTAACATCGAATCAAATTGGTGAAGACCCAAAATCAGCAAAATCAGATGGTATGCTGATTACGATTAAACAAACCTTTCCTAAAGCAGTGTTCTTTGGTTTTACAGGGACACCGATTCAAGACGAAAATGAAAAAAATAAGAATACTACAGCGACTGTATTTGGGCATGAGTTGCACCGTTACAGTATCGCAGATGGTATTCGAGATAAAAACGTACTCGGTTTTGATCCTTACCTGATTTCAACCTATAAAGACTCAAAGTTAAGAGAATTTATTGCTTTAGATGAAGCCAAAGCAAAGACGGTCCAAGAAGCTTTGGATGATTCTAAAAAGAAAGAAATTTATTTACGTTTTATGGATAAAAGTCAGGTGGCTATGGCGGGTCATTGGGACAAAGCCAATAACTATGTCAGAGGAATTGAAGATTACTTAACAACAGCACAGTATCGTCGTCCAGCGCATCAGAAGAAAGTGGTTGAAGATATTTTAGAGAACTGGATTCAATATAGCCAAAATAATAAATTTCACGGCATGTTTGCGACCAGTAGTATTGCTGAAGCAATTGAATATTATCGCTTATTTAAAAAACTTAAACCTGAGCTAAAAATTACGGCACTGTTTGATCCAAATATTGATAATAATGAAAATGCTAAATTCAAAGAAGATGGCTTAGTTGAGATCATAAGCGATTATAACAATCGTTATGGCATGGAGTTCAGTTTAGCCACCCACGCCAAAATGAAGCGTGATATTGCTGATCGTTTAGCCCATAAAGAATTGTATAAGCGTGTAGAACATACCCCTGAAAAGCAGCTTGATCTATTGATTGTTGTTGATCAGATGCTGACAGGTTTTGATTCTAAGTGGGTCAATACTTTGTACTTGGATAAAATGCTTGAGTATGCAAACTTGATTCAAGCATTCTCACGTACCAACCGCTTATTTGGTAAAGATAAGCCATTCGGTATCATTCGATATTACCGACGTCCGCATACGATGAAACGTAATATTGATGCAGCAGTTAAGTTATATTCAGGCGATAAACCTTTGGCTTTATTTGTAGATAAACTGCAAGACAACCTAGATAAATTAAATTCTATTTTTATTGATATAGAGCAACTGTTTAAAAATGCAGGCATCGAAAACTTTGAAAAGTTACCTGAAGATAAAGAGGCTTGTGGTCAGTTTGCAAAGTTATTTAAACAATTTAATGAGCATTTGGAAGCTGCAAAAATCCAAGGCTTTAATTGGAACACACTGACATATCACTTTAACGATAATGATGCTTCTAAATCATCATTCCAAGTTGCAATAGATGAGCAAGCATACCTCATTCTTGCTTTACGTTATAAAGAATTATTTTCTGAAGGTGGAAGTGGTGGCGGTGGGGGCAGTGTTCCATTTGAGATAGACGGCTATTTGACTGAAATTGATACCGATAAAATTGATTCAGATTACATGAACAGTCGCTTTACCAAATACTTAAAAGCATTACATGACAGTGAAAAGACAATCTCGGTTGAAGAAGCATTAAATGAACTGCATAAGAGTTTTGCAGCTTTAACGCATGATGAGCAAAGAATTGCAAATATCTTTTTGCATGACGTTCAACGTGGTGACGTGAAATTGCAAGAAGCTAAGTCATTTAGAGACTATATTACAGAGTATCAATTTAAAGCCAAAGAAGATGAAATTCACGAAATTGCTCATTCTTTGGGACTAGATGAAAAGAAATTGAGGCAACTCATTAATGCTCATGTGAATGAAGGTAATATTGATGAATTCGGGCGTTTTGGGCAATTGTTGAGTACTGTTGATAAAGCTAAGGCAAAGCAGTATTTTGAAAGGAAAGAAGAGCAGGCAATCCCAGCATTTAAAGTTAAAGTGAAAACCGATAAATTTTTGAGAGAATATATTTTGCGTAGCTCGAAGACCTGTTAGTTCAATTCAATCTAGGCGATACATTGTTTAAGAAGGGAAACGCACTTGAAATATTCTATCGGTACGACTGAGGGTGATTATGAGCGGGGTTCTGATGGTCGAGTACTAAAGAATAAACTTGGTATTACCTCTGAAACAGAAATGCAAGAAGCTGAAGAGTATTTGTTGCTGCAGTTGTATAATTATATTTTTGCAGACGAGTTTTCAATAGAGAGATTGTCTTTCCAAGATATTATGGTTTGGCATAGGAAATGGTTGAAGCCTATCTATGCTTGGGCTGGGGAGTTGAGAACTGTTGATATGTCCAAAGGAGATTTTAGATTCGCTGCAGCTCAATTTTTACAAGCACAAATACAACCTTTTGAAGATGAGTTTTTGAATTGCTACAGTAAATTAAACCAAATTGATTTTGAAGAATTAGTTAGTTTTTTGGCAAAAAGCCATGTTGAGTTCATTTTGATTCATCCATTTCGGGAAGGAAATGGACGCATGTCACGATTATTAATGGATGTATTGGCGACACAAGCAGGTTACGGTCCTTTAGACTATTCTCTATGGGATCAACATAAGGACTTTTATTTTGGCTCAATTCAGGCAGGTGTTGCAGGAGACTACCAACACATGGAACGATTAGTTAGAAACATTTTGATTAAAGCTCATTGAGCTAAAGTTAGGTGGCTGTATTTTGTATTTTTGTCTTTGAGTCGAGTTTCGATTTCTTGTATTGGTGTGCCAGTTTCAATAGCACTTGAACTCGCTACTGAACGATAAATACGTGTTTTACTGACTTTCTTAGTCGGTTTTCTAGTATCCATAAGTTCGGCCTCTTAAACTAGTTTGATTATAACAGATACTGAATTCAATAAAAAATTCTCACAGCTTATAAAGAGTAATTCTTTTATAGCTCCTTTTTCATCAGAATATTTGGCTTTCTTTTCTAATGGTTTGATCTTTCTGACCTGAGCATGTGTATGCATTGCAAGGCTTCCCGTAGAAATTTGGGGGTATAAAAATGAGGGTAATTTATTATACCCCCAGTTATACCCCCGACTATATCAGGATTCAATAGGGTCAATTGGAAAACATAAGGCAATAAAAAAGCTTAAACTCTTTAGGTTTAAGCTTTTAGGATTCTATGGTATCTCATAGAAAATAATCTTGGCGGTGAGAGAGGGATTCGAACCCTCGATACGCGCAAACGTATACACACTTTCCAGGCGTGCTCCTTAAGCCACTCGGACACCTCACCAAGGTGTGGGATAGTAACCAAAAAAAAACCAACTGCCAAGCGACAAAATCATAGATTTGCAGAAAAAGTTTTTGGCTAGTGGTAATATGGCGCAATCTCAAATCCGATTTGATTGAAATATATGCAAAGTGCTGCAAAAAAAACCGCATTGCCAGTGATGACATTGGCAGCCTTAGGGGTGGTCTTTGGAGACATTGGTACAAGTCCGTTATATGCCATACGAGAGTGTTTTAACACTGGACACATGGCGATCAATGAAGCATCGGTGCTGGGGATTTTATCCCTGATTTTTTGGTGTATGAACTTAACCATTAGCTTTAAATATGTTTCAGTCATCATGCGTGCAGATAACAACGGTGAAGGCGGGATTATCTCGTTACTGGCGTTAAACCTTCGCTCAAAAGTATTTTCAGATAAAAATAAGATTTACCTGATCGCACTGGGTTTTATCGGCGCATCATTATTTTTTGGTGATGGCATTATCACCCCTGCGATTTCGGTTCTATCTGCGATTGAAGGACTGAGTATCGTGACGCCTGCTTTTAATCAATGGTTGGTTCCGATCGCACTTGGGATTTTGACAGGGCTCTTCATGGTGCAACGGCATGGTACGGCCACGATGGGGAAACTGTTTGGGCCAGTGACGCTGCTATGGTTTCTGTCCATTGGCTTGATTGGGCTATGGAGCATTATTCAAACGCCTTATGTGCTGATGATGATCAATCCCTACTGGGCGTTTAACTTTGTCTATGAACAGCCGATGATTGCATTTATCACCATGGGGGCAGTGATCCTGACCATGACAGGCGGTGAAGCCTTATATGCGGATATGGGGCATTTTGGGCGTATGCCAATCAAGTTGGCGTGGTTCTGTATCGTCCTTCCTTCTTTGTTATTGAATTATGCAGGTCAGGGCGCGTTATTGCTTCGTAATCCACAAGCAATTGAAAATCCATTCTATCTGTTAGTTCCGGATTGGGCATTATTTCCCATGATTGGGCTTGCAACTGCGGCTGCCGTGATTGCTTCGCAAGCGGTGATTACTGGGGTATTCTCGGTCGCCAATCAGGCGATGCAGTTACGCTATTTACCCCGTTTAACGGTGCACCATACTTCGGATGTTGAGCAAGGTCAGATTTATTTACCCTTTATCAATTGGGTGTTGTTTATTTCCGTCGTTATTTTGATTTTACTTTTTGAAAGCAGTACTGAGTTAGCCAGCGCCTATGGCGTTGCGGTGACCATGACTATGTTGTGTGGCACCATCCTCATTTCGACCTTGGCCTATGGCGTGTGGCGCTGGTCTTGGTGGAAAGTCGCGCTGCTGGCGATCCCTTTTTTATTACTCGATTTAGTATTTGTTGCGTCGACATCATTAAAGATCTTGGCTGGCGGTTGGGTACCAATTTTAATTGGTGCAGTGGTATATACCATTTTGATGACATGGAAACGTGGGCGCGAGATTGTATATAAGCGTATGGAAACCGATGCGTTATCGCTAGACTTATTTATTAAAAGTATCGGTATGAGCAAGGAAACTCAATTTGTTCCTGGCGAAGCGATCTTTTTAACAGGCACGCCAAATATTGTTCCGCATGCGATGCTGCACAATATTAAACATAATAAAGTGCTGCATGAGCGCAATGTGATCGTCACGGTCTATACCGAGGACATTCCATATGTGGCAACAGAAGATCGTGTAAAAGTGGAAAAACTGGATGATCACTTCTATCGCATTTATATGTATTACGGCTTTAAAGATCAGCCTAATGTGCCAAATGCTTTGGAACAAGCTTATCAGGAACTTGGTTTTGAATTCGATATGATGCAAATGAGTTTCTTTATTTCACGAGATCGTATTGTACATACGGTGGGTGACGGAATGTCTCCTTGGCGCGAAAAGCTGTTTATTTCGATGCAACGTAATACCAGTCCAGTCAGCGACTTTTATCAGATTCCAACCAACCGTGTGGTTGAGTTAGGAAGTCAGATCGAAATCTAAACTTGGATCGATAAAAATGGCACCATCGGGTGCCATTTTTTATGTTTGATGATTGAGTGTTCAGATTTACGACATAAAGTGTCGTTCTAAGCCGCTGTTCAATGTACAGCAAGGGTTTGACTTGATAAGCTGCGCGTTCATGTTGATTTTGATATGGTTATGGCAAGAAGAACGAGCAGGAAGAGTAAAGCGAAATTCGCTTTTTTGAGCCAAAATTTTGGAAAGATCGTATTAGCGCTGCTTGCAACAAGTAGTTTTGCAATAGCTTTTGGCAATGAAAAAATTGCCAAATTTATTCCCTTGCAAAGCAGTAGTAATCCCACTTGTTTAAAGCAGTTTTATCGTGATGTTCCGCCCTTACTCAGCAAAGCCAGTTTGCAAAAAGACAGTTATGCACTGTGCTTTAATGATTTTAATGTGATGTATTCAGGGGTGTCCAAAACACCACTTTGGTCAGCAGCCTATCTGACTCCACAACGTTTGAGTATCAAGATCAAGCGTGAAGATAATTTCCATGAGGAAACCCGTGTAGCAGAGCGACATCGTGCTTTGTTATCCGACTATCGAGGCTCAGGCTACGATCGTGGGCACATGGCACCCAATGGCGATATGAACAATAAAGCGGCGCAATATGACAGTTTCTCATTGGCCAATATGGTGCCCCAAGCGCCTAAAAATAATCAGGAAGTATGGCGTAAAGTTGAGGAAGCGGTACGTGCAGTGGTGAGTAAGCAGCATAAAGATGCTTATGTGATTACAGGTCCAGTATTTGAAGGACAAAGACTAAAAACCATTGGCAATGGTGTCATTGTTCCAACCGCAGTTTATAAAGCGGTGTATTTGCCGAAGCAGGGGATTATTGGGGCGTATTATGCTCCGAATAATAATTCGCTACAGGTAAAAGTAGTCAGTGTGTGTTATTTGGAAGAGAAATTAGGCATTAATTTATTTCCCCAATTAACAGAACAACAGAAGCGTAATGTCTATCAATTACCCACCTCAGCACAGCAGGTCAAAGCACAGAGCGAGTTGAAGTATTTGCATTGGGATGGTCAGAGCCAATGTGCAGAAGATGCCAGTGCGGACAGTATTCAAGCACAACAACGTCAGTTTATGAATAACTCAACGCTAACGGCTGAACGCCCAGTGTCGTCAATAGATGAGGAAGCAAAGCAAGAAGTTATTCGACAGTTGGTGGATATGCTGGTGCAGTATTTTTTACAAGTGTTGAGATAATGTAGGATCACTTGCAAAGCAAGAATGCACAGCGCAGGCTATCTCAAATAAAATAACAATGTGAGGCTGAAATGTTTAAACCGTTTGAAAATGGCAATGAATCTTCGGCGATTGATGATCTGACTTTGGAAAATCAGGTGGATTGCGTCAGTTTGTATGGGAATTTGCAGATCACCAAAGATCAGGTGGGTTTGCAAACAGCAAAAGTGCTACAGCAATTTATCAATGATGTGGTCATCGCATTAGAGAAAGACGACTTACCCGAAAAGATTGAGCGTTTGCCTGAAAAGGAAATAGATAATCCATTTTTATAAGCACAATAAAAATGCCTCCTTTTAAAGGAGGCATTTTTTAATCATAAATCGTTGGAACTTCATCATGATTTAGTTATTTTCACGTCCAACCAATTTATAGATCACAGCACCGATAATTGGGGCAACCCAGAATAACCAAAGTTGACCTAACGCCGCTGTTTCGGCAAAGAAAGCAACCCCTGTACTACGTGCAGGGTTTACAGAGGTATTGGTCACTGGAATACTGATTAAGTGAATACAGTAAGTGTTAAACCAATTGCAATAGGTGCAAAACCAGCAGGAGCACGACGATCAGTTGCTCCCATAATGATGATTAAGAAGAATGCAGTTAATACCACCTCGATAATAAAGGCTGAGCCGAGTGAGAAATTATTTGGGGATAAATCACCAAAACCATTACTCGCGAAACCACCTGTACCTGCAAAGCTAGCTTGACCTTGTACAATGAATTAATTCACACAGGTTCTACGCTCTTGTATAAATGCTGTAAAAACAATGAACAGTTGTGAAACCGTAAGTTTGAATTGAGTTTTATTACGAATTGTAAATTGTGTTGTTGTTCCGCCACTGTTGCGGTGTTTTCCCTGTCCAAAGCTTAAAAGCACGTTGAAAAGCACTTTGTTCCGAATAACACAGTAACAAGGCGATTTCTTGCAGACTAAGGTGGGGGTCTTTTAAATATTCTGTTGCCAACATAAAGCGAACTTGCTGAACACGTGCCTGAAACGTAGTGTCCTGTTGCTGCAAGTGTCGTTGAAGCTGTCGAACTGAAAGCCCTAGCTTTTCAGCAATAAAGTCAATTTGATATTGGTCCTTTTGCAGACCGGTCAGAATCGCATGTTGTAAACGTTGATCGAGTTGAGTGGAATTGGGAAGCTTATCCAATAAAGCTTGAGCTTGTTGTAGCAACAATTGCTGTAAAGTGTGATCGCCTGTTCGAAGTGGCTTAAAGGCTTCGGTAACAGGTAGAAGTAGCTGAGTTTTAGGCTGATCAAAACGGACTTTACAACGGAAATACTGCTCATAAACCATAATGTTTTTCGGTGCGGTATTCACAAAATGCACTTCGTGTAGATTGAGATCTTCACCTGACAGAAATAACTTATGGAATTGCACCATCAGCGCAATTGCAATTTCATCTGTTAATTGGGTTGGGTTGGGTTCTGGAGCTTCCCAGCGGATTGATGCGTAGGGTGGGTTAAATTCAACGACGAGAGGGCTACCATCATAAATTAAGCGATGAAAATCATGATAACGCGCCAATGCTTCGCCCAAGTTTTCACATGACAGTGCGAGATAAGCAATAATTCCTAAATGTTTAGGTTGTACGTGCTCTGCAATTTCTAAGCCTAAACCTGTCTTGGGATTTAAACGATTAAGATCTTCAAGTAAGTCACGCCAAATGACGTAATCAAAACGTTCAAGATTTTGGACTTGTTGTAATTGCTCAGGAATTTCAATATTTTTTGTTTCGCAATAAGCCTTTAATAAATGCCCTAATCCGCCATAAACAGAGCCTGTATAGTTCTTGAGTTGGGACATCCTGTCTACTCCTTATTCTGTCGTGTTTTGTCAATATAAATATATCGTATCGTCAATACTTCGCCTACAAAAATTTATATCTTTAAAAAAATAAGGAAACATTTGGAGAAAACCATGTTGAAGGGTTTTGTTGCAGGTTTGGCAGTTGCAAATGCATATGAATGGTTTGCTCATAAATATCTATTGCATGGGGTACACCGTAAAGGCAAGCCACGTTTCAGTCCAACGCCAAAACAGATGGAATCGCATTGGGCACATCATCGTGAAGTCCGTAAACAAGACTTTTCTGATGATTGTTATGTGGAAGGTCTAGACAGTTGGCGTACACGTAATGAAATTATGTCATTGGCTGTGGTAGCGGGCGTTGCCAGTGTGGCGTTTTATCCTTTTTCAAAAGGCATGGCATTGGCAGCAGTTTATAGTGCAGGCAATTATTATTATGTACATCGCCGTGCACACTTAGAACCTGATTGGGCAAAGCGTAAAATTCCTTGGCATTATGATCATCATATGAACTCCAACCAGGATGCCAATTGGTGTGTGACACGTCCTTGGTTTGACTATGTCATGGGAACGCGGGTGGTATCTTCTGCTGATTTAAAAGAAGCCAATCCACTTGGCTTGCCATTGCCAGCGCCTATTTCAAAAGTACTAACGCAAGCGATTGAATCCATTTTTCCTGCTAAATGGGTGGAGCAGAAACCAAAATTAGTGACTACCGCTCAGGTAAAGGACACCGAAACAGTATCAGTGGCATCTTGATGAAAAACGCAAAGAGGGTATTTGGGATAAAATATGATGATGACCATGTGCTTATGTCGTGAATTGTCAATAATATAGGGTTTTACTGTCAATATTTACCACTTGATTATCGCTATGTTAGTGCAAGCAGCGTGAATGTTTCAGATTAATCCAGTGTTATTGTTGTTGAAGTTACCCTCTGGCGTTGAATAAACGCAGTTTCTATACCTTGCATAGCAAGGTATTTTTTTGTCTATTCGTTTTGTAAACTCAAACCTGTCAAAAGATAGCGTGTATTACTATCTTTAAAATTGGGTGAATACTGGAAGCATATTTTCTGATTAGGTTGAATTTGAGCCATGATTGGCAAATTTTTAGCAACAGCACGATTACGTGCAAAAACAAAAATCTGTCCTTGTTCTGTTTTAAACTCATATAGGATTTGAGTCCAATTACCATTCCTTGAATAATGCTCAATGCTTTGGTGTTGATTAAAAATTCCACAATGGTGTTCTTGCTTGGGGTTATTCACTGCAAAATAATAGTAAATTTGATGAGCATAAACGTATAAAAAAATTATACTGGGAACACTTATAAGAGAAATTACAACACTGAGAAAAACAGATTCCTGATGTTTGAGCCAATAGATAATCAGGCCTAGACAACCGAAAAGAACAATCCAAACTAAAGTTTCATTCATTTTTTTTCTTCTATTAAGAACACAGGTGTAACCTAGAATCTTGTTACACCTGTCATTCTGTTTACAAGCGCATTTCAATGCCTTGTGCAGCAAGATACTGTTTAGCTTCTGGAATGCTATGTTGACCAAAGTGGAAAATAGAGGCTGCAAGGACTGCATCCGCGCCACCTTTTAAAATACCATCGGCTAAATGTTGTAAGTTGCCTACACCACCTGATGCAATGGTCGGAACACTGACGCGGTCATTGATCGCACGCATCAGTGCGATGTCATAGCCTGCTTTGGTGCCATCGGCATCCATACTGGTAATCAATAATTCGCCTGCGCCAAAATCAGCCATTTTCACAGCCCATTCAATCGCATCGATACCTGTCGGTTTACGTCCGCCGTGAGTAAAAATTTCCCACTTATTTTCGCCCGTTTTTTTCGCATCAATCGCAACTACGATACATTGCGCACCGAAACGTTGAGAGGCTTCTTGTACAAACTCAGGATTAAATACGGCTGCTGAGTTGATGCTGACCTTATCCGCACCAGCATTGAGCAGTAAACGAATATCTTCTACTTTGCGCACACCGCCACCGACGGTTAATGGCACAAAGACACTTTCAGCCATGCGTTCTACAGTGCGGTAAGTGGTGTCACGTCCATGATGGGTAGCAGTAATATCTAAAAAGGTAATTTCATCGGCGCCTTGTTCGTTATAACGACGAGCAACCTCGACAGGATCACCTGCATCACGAATATCAAGGAATTGAACGCCTTTGACGACTCGACCATTATCAACATCTAAGCAAGGGATAATACGTTTTGCGAGCATAAAATTTTCCAAAAAATCGCCAATAAAGAAAGGAGACCGATTTAGGTGCTACACCTTCATGAAGGGAACAGGTATTCTAGCAAACTTCACAGCTATTTTTTGCAGGTTTTCCATGTCGGTTTATACCCCGTTGAGTTTAGAACAAGTTCAAGCTTTTGCTGAGCCTTATGGTTTGGCAGTGATTGATCTGATTCCAATCCAAGGCGGTATTCAAAACACCAATTATTTTTTGGTGGATCAAAATCAGAAGCAGTATGTTTTAACGGTTTTTGAAGAATTAGATGCGGTCGGGGCAGGTGAACTGGTGCCTGTGTTGGATTGTTTGGGACAGGCAGGTGTGCCTGTGGCAGTGCCATTGAAACATCATGGTCAGGCGATTCATAGTATTGCTAATAAACCTGCACAAATTGCGCCACGAATCATGGGTGAACATCCAGAAGATACGACCATTGAGCAGATTGAAGCGATTGCTCAGGCACAAGCAAAATTGCATTTGGCTTTACAAGGCTTTCCTTTGGTGCGTGATTTTAACCGTAATCATCAGTATTGGTCAGATGTCGCTGAACAGCTCAAGCCACAGATGAATACTGATGATCAAAGTTTATTGGCGCTGGTCTTTCAACAATTTGCCGACATCACGCAACAACACCCTAATCGTCCAGTGGGCTTTATTCATTCAGACTTATTTAGAGACAACACGCTATTTGAAGGCAATCAGTTAAACGGTATTCTTGATTTTTATGAACTCAATCAAGATGAGTGGTTATTTGATATTGCGATTAGTATCAATGATTTCTGTACTGCCTATCCACAAGCGTATCTTGATCAGAGCAAAGCAGATGCATTTTTGGCGGCTTATCAGGTGATTCGCACGCTTAGCGACGATGAGCTGGCGTGTTTAGATATTTATTTGGCGATGGCGGCTTGCCGTTTTTGGAGTATGCGTTTGCAAGTGGCGCAGAAAAATGCAGCGCATGGTCGTACAGGTGAAGATATTTCTCAGAAAGATCCAGTTGAAATGCGAATGATGTTACTAGACCGATTACAACGAATCACAGCTTAGGAAGAAGTCATGCGAGATCAAGGACGTTTAGTGGAATGGTTTGATGACAAGGGCTATGGCTTTATTCAACCCAATGATGCGAAGAAAGAGCGAGTTTTTCTACATATCAAAGACTTTGCTCGCACTGGCCCAAGACCGATTGTGGGCTGTGCTTTAGATTATTTGGTGATTTTAGATGAGCGTGGTCGCTATCGTGCGCAACAGGTCGTTTATTTGAAAGCATCACAAGTGATTGAGCATAAAGCCGCGCCCGTTCGACCAACCACAGCGACTGGATGGTCGCCGATGAAAGTAGGGATTGGGGTTTATATTGTCTTTATGGTGATTGCGAGTTTTAGCAAGCTATTACCGCCGTTTACTTTGCTCTTTGTAAGCTTGATGAATGCGCTAAGTTACTGGTTGTATTCTCAAGACAAAGAAGCAGCGCAATTGGGCAATCGTCGTATACCCGAACAGACTCTGCACATTGTTGATTCTTTAGGAGGATGGTGCGCTGGTTGGCTTGCTCAACAAAAACTGAGACATAAAACACAAAAACAACCGTTTCGTAAGATTTATTTCTGTACCATAGCCTTTCATATATTGTTGATATGTTGGTTAATTTCTCCACTCAATATTTTTCATTGAGGGAGGTTTTGGAGCTAAATAAAAATGAATTACTCTGTTGATCAAGACCCGAATCGTACTTTGACCTTGATTCTTTATGTGCTTTATATTATTGCGATTTTTAGCGGTGGTTTATTGGCGATCATTGCCTTGATTATTAACTATGTGAAACGTAGCGATGTACAAGGTTCAATTTTTGAAAGCCACTTTACTTGGCAAATTCGCACCTTTTGGTGGTATTTAGCGTGGAATATTATTGCCTTTATCCCATTTTTCTTCCTGTTTTTGACAGGCGATAATCCAAATGCATTTGCTGGTGTTGCACTGTCTGGCACGGTTTTCTGTGTATCGGTTATTTTTGTTGCATGGGTATGGATCGTTTACCGAGCGATTCGTGGTTTGATTGCATTGAATGATAATAAACCGATGTATCAGTAGTTTATTGAGTTGATCGCTATTATGCTATGGCGGTCAACGTTGTCACTTTTAGCGTGACTGGTTCTATTCCATATCATATAAAATAGCGTTGGTTTACAAAGATCTGTTTTATAGATGAGATGTCATCTATTTGAATTAATTTTTTGCCCAAACATTTATGGGTTAGAGGGAAATACATCACAATGAATGCCGTCGTTGATCAGAAAGCCAATCGTACTTTGACCTATATTCTTTACCTTTTTTATATTCTTGCAAGTGTTTCAGCTGGTGTTTTAGCCGTTTTAGCGCTTATTGCCATCGTTCTGAACTATATCAAACGTAAAGATATGAAAGGGACGCTCTTAGAAAGTCATTTTACTTGGCAAATTCGCACCTTTTGGTGGTATCTCTTTTGGAATATGCTGACATTAGGTTTATTTGCGGTGGCTATTTTTAGTAACGAGTTGGGTTTTAAGCTGACCAATGACGGGACGCCTTGGGCATTTTTTGCTGGGCTGACGCTGTTATTTGCGACGTGGGCTTGGGCTGTTTATCGAGGTGTGAATGGTTTATTCTGTTTATATGATAATCAACCGATGTATCAGTAAGATGAAAAGTTGATAGAGACGCCTCTATTAACTTTTTTGTAAAAAATGTCAGTGCTTTTTATTGTACTAAAATTATTTATAATTCTGATTCTTCTTAAAAAACCTCAACTTCAACTCACTCACCAAAACGCCTAAGACCACCAGTAAACCACCAAATAATGCTAGTAGTGGCAAGCGTTCACCTGCGATACGCCCAAATAATCCTGCCCAAACGGGCTCGCCAGCATAAATGATGGCAGCACGGCTTGGATCAACCATTCGTTGTGCCCAATTCATCACAAATTGAATCAATGCACTGGCAAGCCCTAAGCCCACTGCGATCATCACTAAGGGCCATGAAAAAGCTGGAATGGTATGTTCACCAACAAGAGGCATACTAGCAAATGACAATCCAGACGCAACCACCAACTGAACCACTGTGACCCGTCTCAGATTCACTTTTCCTGCAAAATATCCAATCAAAATAATTTCTAAAGCGATCACAAAGGCACAGATCAAGGTGAGCATTTGCCCATAATTTAAATTGATACTCGAAAAACCATTCCCAGTTAAAAAGACTAACCCCGTAAACGCCAAGACTGAGCCAATCCATGTCATCAATGACGGCCGTTTCTGGAAAATGATCCACATCAATATGGGAACGAGTGGAACATAAAGCGCTGTCAGAAAGGCGGATTCACTACTCAGGATCGTTTGCAGGCCAATGGTTTGTGTACCATAACCAATGGTAATCATGAGACCAATTGCTGTACCTGCAAGGGTTTCCTTGAGCGTCAAACCAGCAATGGATTTCATTGAAATAAGCAAGATCACCAATGCCGCCACCGCAAAACGACAACCGACAAAAAACATCGGCGTACTAAAATTCAGCGCATATTGCACCGCTAAAAAAGTACCACCCCAAATCATAGTAATAAAAATCAGGGCGAGTTGAGGCGTATAGGCGTTAAATCTTGTCACAACAGTTCCTAAAGCGACACTTCATTTAGCAGAGCTAAATACCTTGCTAAATGAAATGTTTTCCCCGAGCTTATCTTAGCAATAGCACAGGTTTTGTGGAGCGAACTAATAGTTTCGTGGTGGTGCTGCCAATAAAAAATTGACGGATTTTAGAGTGTCCATAAGCGCCGATCACCATTAAATCAATATTCTTTTGGTCGGCGTAATTCAGAATACTTTCATCAACATCACCTTCCAAAGTGCTTAGTGTCATATTAAAGCCTTGTGACTCTAATTGTTCTTTTGCCCAAGCGAGTTGAGTGTGTATTTCTTGATTTGGTTGACCAACATAGACCAGATGTGCAGCGAGTCCTTTAAGTAAAGGGCTATTCGCAATCTTCTCTACGCACTTCTTCGCCGTTGCGCTGCCATCAAACGCCACTAAGAAAGATTGAGGCTGAGTGAAGGGTGATGAGGCAATCAAAACAGGTTGGTGAATGGCACGTACCACATTCTCGATTTGTGTGCCTATTTTATCGGAATGGTATGCCGTTTGAGTACCATGTTTTCCCATGATCAGCACACGTATATCTTCTTCCAAAGCGACAATGGTTTCTAACAAACTGCCACGACGTTGGAAGCTATGTACATCGAGACTGAAGTTGTCTAGCACATATTTTTTTGCCTCACGAAGCAAAATTTTGCCATGCTCAATCTCAACTTTTCCTTTACGTTCCTCGAGCTGTACTAACTCATTTAACAACGTTTCTCGACTGCCTAAGCCAATTGCGCCACTCAAATCTTGTGGGGCTTGTGCTCTAGGGCTATCGATCACATGTAAAAGTTCAAGTGGCGCATTCAGTTTTTGGCTAAACCAAGCGGCATAATCACATACCGTATTTGTGCCGATTGAGCCATCAAGACATGCAATAATTTTTGACATAATTATAATTCTCCTTTTATTAGTGATTACCCAAACGATCTAACGCATCAGGTTTGTCATGCACACCAAATTTATCAACCATGGTTTGACTTGCTTCATTCATCCCGATCAATTCAACGTCCGTTCCTTCACGTTTAAATTTAATCACAACTTTATCAACGGCTGCTACGGCTGAAACATCCCAGAAATGCGCTTGACTAACATCAATTACAACTTTTGAAATAGCTTCTTTAAAATCAAAGGATGCCGTAAACTTATCCGCAGAACTAAAGAAGATCTGACCAGTAACCACATAGGTACGGGTACTTTCAGTTTCATCGAAAACAGATTGAACTGCCATATAACGTTCGATTTTATTGGCAAAAAATAGCGCAGATAACAGCACACCGATGAGTACACCATAAGCCAAGTTATGGGTTGCCACAACAATCGCAACGGTCGCGATCATGACGATATTACTTGAGAGTGGGTATTGGCGAATATTTCTGAGTGAATCCCAGTTAAATGTACCAATTGATACCATGATCATCACAGCGACTAGTGCAGCCATAGGAATGATTTTCAGCCAATCACTAATGAACACCACCATGATCAACAAGAATATACCTGCACAGAATGTAGATAAACGGGTACGACCGCCAGATTTAACATTAATAATGGATTGACCAATCATGGCACAACCTGCCATACCACCCATAAAACCAGAGGCGATATTGGCTACACCTTGGCCTTTACATTCGCGGTTTTTGTCACTCGAAGTATCGGTTAAATCATCGACAATCGTGGCTGTCATCATCGACTCAAGTAAGCCCACTGCGGCCAACGCTGCTGCATAAGGGAAAATAATACGAAGTGTTTCTAAGTTCAGTGGAATGTCTGGTAGCAAGAACACAGGCAGTGTATCAGGCAGTTGACCCATATCACCGACAGTACGAATGTCGAGTCCCATCAGGATTGCAACAATGGTTAAAACCACAATGGTCACCAAAGGCGATGGAATTAATGTTCCGATTTTAGGGATGTATGGGAATAAATAAATAATCGCTAAACCTGCCGCAGTCATCGCATAGACATGCCATGTGACATTGGTGAGTTCAGGTAACTGTGCCATAAAAATCAAAATTGCTAAGGCATTCACAAAGCCGATAACGACGGATTTAGACACAAAGCGCATAAATTGCGCTAGCTTTAAATACCCTGCCACAATTTGCAAGACACCGGTCAGGATTGTTGCAGCGAGTAGATATTCCAGTCCATGCTCTTTTACTAGCATCACCATGAGCAATGCCATTGCGCCTGTTGCGGCAGAAATCATGCCGGGACGACCACCGACAAAAGAAATCACAACCGCGATACAGAATGAAGCATATAGCCCAATTTTAGGATCTACACCTGCAATAATCGAAAATGCAATTGCTTCAGGAACGAGTGCTAAAGCAACGACAAGACCCGCCAGCACATCGCCACGGATATTGGAGAACCATTGTTCTCTTACATTGGAAAACATAGAAATAGCCTGTTTCTTTAAGGATAAAAAAGGCTAGTGATGTGATATATAAAAACACACGACTACACCACATCACTAGACAGTGATGAGTTCATTACAAATAAGAGGTAAAAAAACTAAGGTGGCGTAAGTGTCATTATAAAAAAGAGGGGTGTGTACGAAAGTGTCGCTAGCATAACATTTTAGTGGGAGGATTGCCAAATTTCGTAGAAAACGATATAAATTAATTTAATCATTAAGAGATTGTTTTATAAATTTATTTACCACTTTTAAATGGTTGATGTCTGAAGAGACAGATTACTTATTTAAATTCACTATTCAAAATAAGAGCAACTTGTGAATAGAAAATTAAGAAAAGTCTTGGTCTTTCTTTTTGTATTATACGTTTTAATGAGTACGATTGATTTGGTTAGTCATATCATGAATACGTATGTAAGATTTGAAAAATTTGGACAGCAGCATTGTGCACTCATTCAAATGATGTCAAATCATAAACAGTGTAATCGATTAATTTCTTATCGATATCAGATGATTACATTTGAAGACTCCCATCATTATGCAAATGAATATTATGTTTCTATATATCAATTAAAATTTGATGCGATGCAGCATTTAATCCAAAGAGTGAAAGAGGCTGAACATGATGGGGCGATATTTCAAAAAGATCAAAGTCATGAATATTTTTTTGCGCAAACGCCCTCCAAGCGTGTGTGGCTTCTTCCTCATTTAAAAAAATATTGTTTGGGTTCAAGTGATTCCTGTATTCGGAAAAAAATGGGTTCATCTGATAATTACATCAAGGAATACGGATCGTATTTGGTATATGGTCAAGATCAATTATTTGAGAAAATAGACAAAGCTGAGAACCTGACCTGTAATCAAAACTTAATTTTAAATAATGATGTTATTAAGAAAAATTTTGAAGGGTTTCAATTGTATATCCCTAGAAGTACCGTAAAAACAACTTCTCTGATTTGCTATGATAAAGAAAGTAGTGTGGTTCGATTAATTTCAAAAGTAACTACAGCTTCTCTACGATAGATTGCGTATACATAAAAAAAGAGCCGTAAGGCTCTTTTTTAGCATTTTGTTTAGAGGCGATCTTCATCCAACAATAACTGCGCGTCACGAAGGCTCAATGTTCCTTCATAAATTGCACGACCTGTAATCGCGCCTAAAATGCCCGTTTGGCCTTTTAGGTTACGCACATCGTCAAGATTGGTCACGCCACCTGAAGCAATTACAGGCAAGCCTGAATATTGCGCCAAATTGACGGTTTGTTCAACGTTAACGCCTTGCATCATGCCATCACGAGCGATGTCAGTGTAGACAATGCTTGACACGCCTGCATCGGCAAAACGCTTAGCAAGATCAGTGGCTTTAACATCTGTGACATTGGCCCAGCCATCGGTTGCAACCATACCATTGATGGCATCAATACCAACGATGATATGACCTGCAAAGCGTTTACATGCTTCGTCCACGAACGCAGGATCTTGAACCGCTTTAGTTCCAATAATCACAAACGAGACACCCGCTTCTAAATAGTGTTCGATCGTTTCAAGTGAGCGAATCCCGCCGCCGATCTGAATCGGAAGTTCAGGTTGAGCACGGGCAATTGCTTCAACCACCGGTTTATGAATTGGCGTACCAGCGAAAGCACCATTTAAATCAACTAAATGTAAACGGCGCGCGCCTTCATCAACCCAGTGTTGTGCAGTTGCGACAGGATCATCAGAGAAAACAGTATCGTCTTCCATACGGCCTTGTTTTAAACGAACACATTTGCCATCTTTCAGGTCAATTGCAGGGATGATTAGCATGCTTTCGCTCCTTGCGTCATCATAGAGTTTAAATTGGCTACATATTAGCAAAGTATTGCTCAATCGCTAAGCTTTGGATGTTAGACGACAGCGTCTTTCTTTAAAGTTTTATGCAAATAAAAAAGCCAAGTCTAATAACTTGGCTGATCAACATCTAAATTCTGTCATTTATTTATTCAGAATAGTTTTGTTGATATTGCATTTGGATTTGTTGGCTTCGTTCGATGTAGTCTTGATAAGCTGGCAGCGCGATTGCTCCGATAATACCGAAAACAAATGCCAGTGGAATAATCACAATATAGATCCAGCCAAATACTTTTTCCCAACCTGCTGTTTCCCGCAGAGGACCATAACTATTTTCACCGTCCGAGCCTTTTGCAGCGAGTAGATAGATTAAAAATATAAGGTTAAAGACGGGAATAAGCATTAACAATGATAGCCATCCAGTTTGATTGCGATCATGTAAACGGCGAATAGTAAAAATAAAAGAGACATAGATCATTGCAACATAAATCACAATGAAAAGTAGTACGGTGATTAAGGGGAAATCACCGCTTACTAGAAGATTGCCACCAAAACTTGCTAAGGCCAAAATGAAAATCACGATACAGAAAACAATCGTCATTAACAATGTCCATGCGGCAAAAGACAATCGGCCAAAACGACCTTTTGGGCTTAGCGGTTTATCTACAGTTAGGATAGGTGAATTCATTTTTATTCCTATTTAGGTGTTTTTATACAATTGTTAAAATGGAGTGATCTGTATAGATGCGAATAATAAAGAAAATAATATGAGAATTACAGAATATTTTTATAAAAGCAGATCAAATAAATTTGATCTGCTATGGTTTTTCTAATTAGATGTTCCATTCCACAAAGTTTTTTAACAACTGTAAACCTGCGGTATGACTCTTTTCAGGGTGGAATTGTGTGGCAAATAAATTATCTTTATGAATGGCGGTACAAAAGTTCACACCATAATCGCAAGTTGCTGCAATCACAGATGAATCTTGCGGTTCAACATAATAGCTATGCACAAAATAAAAACGCGCATCTTGTTCGATGTTATTCCACATCGGATGGCTTAGATCAAGTTGATGTACTTGGTTCCAGCCCATGTGCGGTACTTTTAAATTTGGCATTTCAGGAAAATGTTTGACTACACCGTCAAAGATACCGAGCGCAGCAACGCCACCATTTTCTTCGGATGTTTGCAATAAGGCTTGCATGCCTACACAAATCGCCAAAACAGGCTTATTGAATGCAGCTTGACGAACCACTTCATCAATACCAGCTTCGTGCATACCTTGCATACAGTCGCGCATCGCACCAACACCCGGAAATACGATTTTGTCGGCTTTGGCGATCAGTTTAGGATCATTGGTCACGTCAACCGTTGCGCCGACATGTTCCAAGGCTTTTGCAGCAGAGTGCAAATTGCCCATGCCATAGTCAAGTAAAGCAATACGCGTCATTACAAACTACCTTTGGTCGAAGCAATGGTATTTTCAGCGCGTGGATCAACTTCACATGCCATACGCAAAGCACGCGCTAGAGCTTTAAACACGCTTTCAATCTGATGGTGACTATTTTTACCTTTCAAGCTATCAATATGTAAGGTCATCAGAGCGTGATTGACAAATCCCTGAAAAAATTCAGAGAATAAATCGACATCGAAGCTGCCAATACGGGCACGAGTGAAGGGGATATCCATAAATAAACCAGGACGACCTGACAAATCGACCACAACACGAGACAATGCTTCATCTAAAGGTGCATAAAAATGACCATAGCGGCGTAAGCCTTTTTTATCACCCAAAGCTTGCGCAAAGGCTTGCCCTAAGGTGATTCCACAGTCTTCTACTGTGTGATGATCGTCAATTTCAAGGTCGCCATCACAATGAATATCAATATCAAATAGACCATGGCGCTTGATTTGATCAATCATATGGTCTAAAAATGGAACTCCAGTGTTGAGTGTGCCTTGACCAGTACCATCGAGATTGAGACGAACTCGAATTTTTGTTTCGTTGGTATTTCTTACCACTTCACTGATACGTTGCGTCATGGACACGTTCCTCAAAAAACGTCAAAAATGATTGAATTAAAAATAGTTTCGCTGTGACGAAAAAGTGACAGCATCATAGTTTGCTCAGGAGGGTTAATCAATGCCTATTACAGTACATGCCTACAGTTCTTTAGACCAACTAGGAATCCGTACTCAGCTAGAGCGACTCTATGATACCAGCCCAGAGTTCGGAGATGGGCAAGATGCGATGGAGCAACTTGAACAAAATCTACAGCAATATACCACAGTTTATACCGCTGAATTTAACAGCAAAATTATAGGTGCAATCTGGGCAACAGGGCAAGGAGAAAGCCGTGTTTTAGAATATATTGTGGTGCATCCTGCCAATCGAGGCCGTGGTGTAGCAGAACGTTTGGTTGAAGAGGTCTGTCGTTTTGAAGAAGAGCAAGGCGTAAAGCAGTTTGAACCAGGGTGCGGTGCAATTCATCGTTGCTTATCCCACATTGGAAAAATCTAAAGCAGGTTGGAGCGTTACTGGCTTTGTTGCAAAATTAAACGCTAGGTAGAAAAATCCGCAAATTTGCTTGACGGATTTTGACAAACATTGTTTAATACGCCCACTTTGGCGCGATAGCTCAGTCGGTAGAGCAACGGATTGAAAATCCGTGTGTCCCCAGTTCGATCCTGGGTCACGCCACCATGATTTGTATTTTCAATCCCTGATCCCATCAGGGATTTTTTTTGTCCAAAAACTTTTGCAGTATACTTTTTGGATAAGAAATGGTCATTTAAATCAAAAGCTCAGGATAGTTGTTGACTATTTATCTGAGATACGGCTTAATACACGCCATTGGCGCGATAGCTCAGTAGGTAGAGCAACGGATTGAAAATCCGTGTGTCCCCAGTTCGATCCTGGGTCACGCCACCATATTCAAAAAACCCCAAACGAAAGTTTGGGGTTTTTTTATGGAAAATCGAAACCAATGACAACGCATTTCAAATGCGTAATTAACTGACGCCGATTGCTCAAGCTAACTATTACATTGTGGATGTATGATAAAAAGCAGAAAAGCATGCTTCCACATGCTTTCCTGCTGCAAATATAACTGTATTGTTAAGCTGATTTTGCTGTTTTGATTGGCACTAACATCTGTCCTGTTTCTTCAAAGTTGGCATGCCAAGACAGCGCTTCACGCAGGATATGAGGAGTGTGACCACCTCTTGCACAAGCACGATCAAAATAGTCGTTTAATGCAGCTTGATACAATGGATGTACACAATGGTCGATAATGACACGTGCGCGCTCACGCGGTGCTAAACCACGCAAATCTGCCAATCCTTGTTCTGTCACCAAAATATCCACATCGTGCTCACAATGATCCACGTGGCTCGCCATCGGAACGACCGAAGAGATATCTCCACCCTTGGCAATCGATTTAGTCACAAAAATGGCAAGATGTGCATTACGGGCAAAATCGCCTGAACCGCCGATACCATTCATCATTTTGGTACCACAAACATGGGTTGAGTTGACGTTGCCATAAATATCAAACTCTAGCGCCGTGTTAATCCCAATAATGCCTAAGCGACGTACGATCTCTGGATGATTTGAAATTTCTTGTGGGCGTAATACCAGTTTGTCTTTGTATTGATCTAGATTGCCAAAAACGCGCTCGCCACATTTTGCCGATAATGTAATGGAGCTACCTGAGGCAAACTTCATTTTACCTGCATCGATCAATTCAAAAGTACAGTCTTGTAGCACTTCTGAATACATCACCAGATCTTCAAAATTAGAATCTTTTAAGCCTGTTAAAACGGCATTGGCTATTGAACCAATTCCTGCTTGTAACGGACCTAAATTTTTTGCTAAACGACCTGCCGCAACCTCTTGTTCAAAGAAGGCAATGAGATGATTGGCAATCGCTTGTGTTTCCGCATCGGGTGCAGTTACGGTTGATGGAGAGTCTGCGGTGTCGTTGAGTACGATGCCTACAATTTTTGCTGGGTCGATTGGAATCGCCGTTGAGCCAATACGATCGTCCACTTGAGTTAAGGGGAGTGGTGTTCGTGTCGGACGATAGCTAGGTATGTAGATATCATGTAAGCCTTCAAAGTCTTCGCTTAATGCGGTGTTGATTTCCACAATGACTTTTTCAGCAAAGATCGCAAAGCTGGCAGAGTTGCCGACTGATGTGGTTGGTACAATATGACCTTGCTCGGTTATGGCCACCGCTTCAATCACTGCAATATCTGGGCGTTTGAGCTGCTGATTACGCATTTGCTCGACGGTTTCAGATAAGTGCTGGTCCACAAACATGACTTCGCCATTGTTGATGGCACGACGTAAGGTGCTATCGACTTGGAAGGGCATACGACGCGCCAAGACACCTGCCTCAGTCAATTGCTTGTCTAAATCATTACCGAGGCTTGCACCTGTAATTAATGTGATTTTTAATGGATTTTTTTTAGCACGATTGACCAGTGCTTGTGGAACGGCTTTTGCTTCACCTGCGCGGGTGAAACCACTCATGCCAACGGTCATACCATTTTCAATAAAGCTGGAAGCCTCGTCAGCGCTCATAACTTTGTCATGTAGGCTGTGACGGCGAATGCGACTTAAAGACATCATCCATTCTCAATGTTGCTTTTTATAAGCGTTGGATTTTAGCGCTAAAATGTGAAAAGTGTATTGATTTTAGGCTAAGGTCTAACGCAAATCACAGTATATCTGATCAGAAAACGTCTCTCTAAAAATGTCCCGTCAGCGTTTGTCTGATTTTGTCGATGGTGTTGTTTTGCGGCTCATCCGTTTTTTCGCTTGGAATGGGCAATGAAATGACCACTTCTAAGCCGCCTTGTTCGCGGTTGCGAATATTGATTTGCCCTTGGTGAATATCAACAATACGCTTCACGATCGCAAGGCCAAGTCCACTGCCTTGAACGGTGCGGGCTGAATTTCCACGCACAAAGGGTTGCATCAACTCTTCGACCTGATCGGGAGGAATGCCTTCGCCATGATCAGCTACGGTAATGAGAATATGATCATCGACATGGCTGGCAGAGAGTTCAATCGGCTCAGAACCATAACGTTTCGCGTTATTGAGCAAATTGGCGATTAAACGTTTCAAAGATAAGCTACGTGCTGGAATGATCGGGAGCTCTTGTGCTTCAAACTGAATATCGAGCGGTTGGAATTGCACCACCAACTCTTGGAGTAAGGTGTTGAGATTGGTCTCTGTCAGCTCTTCATCAGAACCATCACGCATATAAGAAATGAATTGATTTAAAATCGCATCCATATCATCCACATCGTAGATCAAGCCTTCTCGAAAGAATTCATCAGGTAGCATTTCTGCGGTTAAACGAATACGCGTCAACGGGGTGCGGAGGTCATGTGAAATGCCTGCCAACATGATTTGCCGATCACGTTCCGTTTGTTCAAGGGTATAGACCATTTGGTTAAAGGCTTGATTGACTTGACGGATTTCTAGTGGACCATGATTGGTGTCCAAGTACGGTGCTTTGCCTGTTTTACTATAATTATTGGCGGCATTTTGTAATCGACGCAATGGTCGATTCATTTGGCGAACCAGAATGAGAATAATAATTGAAGATAGGATCGGTACACCAAACAACCATGTGGCAATCAACTCGATGCTATAATTGTCATAGGTTTTGAGTGGTTCACGAACCCAGTTGCCATTCATTTCTGGCGTTTGAATCCAGATGCGCGGAATCGGTTTAAATTTGAAGTAAACCGTCACATCTTTCACACCTAACTCTTTGGCGAGTTTGGCTTCAATTTGATTGGTAAATAATTCAGCGAGAAATTTTTCTTCAACTCTAGGGAATTCTTTTGGATCGGTAATGTATTCGATGCCAATACGGTTCTTTAACCAGTCATCAATATCGACTTCGGTATCTTGATGTAAAATACGAATATCGGGATTGTTGACGAGTTCAAGTTCAACTGCGAGATAACGCGCATGTTGTTGCAACTCAGGTAAATATAAAGTGCGCCAAAAGAACCACAAAGACATAAACAGACTGAAAAAGACCATGGACAGTACCAAAATTACGGTACGCATGGCGGCAGAACGCGGTTTGATTTTATCTAAAAAACGTTCCCATTTTGTTCGTGGCCTTTCAGAGTAGGCCACGAAGTCTGTAAATTCTTGCGGATCAATTGGTTCAAGTTTCAAGGTCTAGTTTCCTACGCTTATTCCGCACCATCTGGAACAAAAACATAGCCTACACCCCAAACAGTTTGGATATAGCGTGCACGTGCTGGGTTGTCTTCGATTAAGCGACGTAAGCGAGAGACTTGTACATCGATTGAACGCTCCATTGCGCCCCATTCACGACCACGTGCGAGATTCATTAGTTTGTCGCGCGTCAATGGTTCACGTGGATGTTGGACCAGTGCTTTGAGCACGGCAAACTCACCTGTGGTCAGAGTCACAACTTGACCTTCACGCGTTAAGGTTCGTGTGGATAGATCTAAAGCCCAAGGTCCAAAACTGACGACTTCAACGTGTTGGCTTGGTGCACCGGGCACTTCACGCACCTGACGGCGTAATACCGCACGAATACGTGCCAGCAACTCATTTGGATTGAACGGTTTTGGTAGGTAATCATCTGCACCTGCTTCTAAGCCCGCGATACGGTCAGAGTCACTGCCACGTGCAGTCAGCATAATGATCGGGGTGTCAATGTTGGATTGACGTAAGCGGCGACAGATACTTAACCCGTCTTCAACCGGTAACATAAAATCAAGGACGATGAGCGAGAACAACTCACGTTGTAGCAAACGGTCCATTTGGGTTGCGTCATGGGCAGTTTTAACTACAAAGCCTTTGTCTTCGAGGAAGCGTTGTAAAAGCGTACGCAAGCGCACATCATCATCGACCACTAAAATGCGTTCGACCCGGTCTGTTTCATGGTGAACAGTTTCCGTCGATTCGGCAGGTACAACTAAACTCATGCTGTGCTCCTTTATCGTTTATTGTCATCGTCTTTATGCAATGCTGTAGGGGCTATTTATATTTCAACCCTGCTTTGCGTTATCGGCTAAAATCTAGCACCGTATACGGCTTATGTCGCAATGAGAGCTATAGCTCGTAAGGTGAATGTGAATAGACTCTGTAGTATACGACTCATTGCACAGTCTTGGCTATGTTATAAAGCAACAAATATTGCCAATAAAATCAAGAGAAAGATACCAAATATATACAGGTAAAATTATGACAATCAATCTATTTTTCAATATTTAGGCAGAAAAAGCTTGGTATTTTAGAAACATTGCTCAATTAGCATAATCTGTAGGGTTTGTGGGGAAAGAAGTGACCCTATGCACAATATTTTAAAAAAACAATAGTGGATTTTATAGCCATGGACTTTATAATCATTGCTTTTAGACTCAACCCTTGTGGAATCAATCACGATGACTGACTTAGTTCAGCAGTTGGCAAATGAACTTGCCGTACGTCCAAACCAAGTAGAAGCTGCTATTCGTTTAATTGATGAAGGCGCTAGTGTTCCTTTTATCGCACGTTACCGTAAAGAGGTCACTCAAGGCTTAGACGATACGCAATTACGTCAACTTGATACACGTTTAACTTACTTGCGTGATTTATACGAGCGTCGTGAGAAAGTGATCCAGTCTTTACAAGAACAAGATAAATTGAACGATGATTTATTAGGACGTGTAAATGCTGCTGAAACCAAGAATGCGTTAGAAGAAATTTATGCGCCGTATCGCCCGAAACGCACCAGCAAATCATTTAAAGCAAAAGAAGCGGGTTTAGGTGTTATTGCTGAGAAGATTATTAATGATCAAGTTGATCCAACTGAAGCTTTAGCTGGTTTTAGTCATGAAGACTACCCAGATGTTGAAAGCCAGCTTGATGCGATTCAGCATATTTTAATTGATGATTGGGCACAAAATATTGCTTTAACCACTGAATTAAAACAAACTTTTTCTAAAACAGCAGTGTTGAAAAGTGCGGTCGCTTCTGAAGAGAAAAAAGAAGTTGGTAAAAAATTCCGTGATTATTTTGAGTTCTCAGAAAACTTAAATAAAGTCCCTTCACATCGTTTATTGGCGATGTTACGCGGTCGTCAAGAAAACGTATTGGGCTTGAAAGTGGATGGTGAAGACGATGCACCATTGGCACGTATCGAAACAGAATATAATCTTGAACAAATTCAACCACAAACACGCCAAGATTATTTAAAACAAACTGCAAAATTATTTTGGTTGGGTAAGATTCGCCCACAAATTGAACATTCGTTATTAACAGATAAGCGTTTAACCGCAGAAGCTGAAGCAATGGATGTCTTTGCAGAAAACTTACGTCATTTATTGCTTTCTGCACCAGCAGGCAGTCGCACCACTTTAGGTGTTGATCCTGGTATTCGTACTGGTGTGAAGCTTGCCGTGGTGAGTGATGCAGGTGATGTACTTGCACATAGCACTATTTATCCATTTGCGCCAAAAGAAGATAAAGCCGGTTCGATTGCTGAGCTTGCACGTTTATGCCGAGAGTTCCACGTGGAACTTATTGCGATTGGCAATGGTACAGCGAGTCGTGAAACTGAAGCTGTGGTTGCAGAAATGATGGCAGCCAATGCTGACTTGAAACTGACACGTATCACGGTGAGTGAAGCAGGTGCATCAGTTTATTCGGCAAGTGAGTTGGCTTCACAAGAATTACCTGACCTTGATGTATCAATTCGCGGTGCAGTCTCAATTGCTCGTCGTTTACAAGATCCATTGGCTGAACTGGTTAAAATCGACCCGAAATCAATCGGTGTAGGTCAGTACCAACATGATGTCAATCAAACAGGTTTAGCAAAAACCCTAGATGCTGTGGTTGAAGACTGTGTGAATGCAGTTGGCGTGGATGTGAATACCGCGTCTCCTGCGATTCTGGCTTATATTGCGGGTCTGAATAAATCCATTGCACAACAAATCTTTGAATATCGTAAAGAACATGGTCGTTTTGATAGTCGCCAAGCATTGAAAAAAGTACCACGTTTAGGCGAGCGTACTTTTGAGCAAGCAGCAGGTTTCTTGCGTATTCAGGATGGTACAGAACCATTGGATGCATCAGCTGTTCACCCTGAGAGTTATGGCGTGGTTGAAAAAATCGTTGCGGCGAAAGCAACCACGGTTAAAGACATCATTGGTAATACTGAAATTATTCGTCAAGTCAAAGCAGATGAGTTTGTCGATGACAAATTTGGTTTGCCAACGATTCAGGATATTTTGGCTGAATTGGAAAAGCCTGCGCGTGATCCACGTCCAGAGTTCCGTACTGCAAAATTCCGTGACGACATTACCGAAGTTGCACAACTCACGGAGGGTTTGCAGCTTGAAGGTGTAGTGACCAATGTTACGAATTTTGGTGCTTTCGTAGATGTAGGTGTGCATCAAGATGGTTTAGTGCATATCTCTGAACTTGCCAATGAATTTGTTTCTGATCCGCATAAAGTAGTGAAACCGGGTCAAATTGTACAAGTTCGTGTGATTCAAGTGGATGCAGAGCGTAATCGCGTCAACTTGAGTATGCGTGCAGAAGGTTCTGCACCAGTGAAAGCACCGCGTCAACAGCAGCGTCCACAGCAAGATCGTCCAGAACGTTCAGAGCGTAAGCCACAAGGTCAGCGTCCACCACGTAAAGAAGGTGACTTTAAACGTCCGCAAAATAACAAGCCAAAAACCGAGAAACCACAAGAGCAAAAAATTGGTGGTTTAGGTGCGTTGTTATTGCAAGCAGGGATTAAAGGCTCGAAATAAGCAAGGCTCGAAATAATTGAATTGAGTCCACTTACAAAACCTTCCTGCGGGAAGGTTTTTTTATGCGAGTAGATGTGTGAATAAGGTTATAAGTTTGGAGAATTAGAATAAGATAGTTAAACAGCAATTTTATTCTATAAATCTGATCGAATTGCGTTAATCTGATTTGATGCAAAAATCCAAAGGAGGTCGTGATGTCACGTAGACCTCGTGAACAAGTCGATTACTTACACCTCGAAGAACTCGGTGGTTTAGAAATGCTGAAAGCCAGTTACTTTCAGCAGGAGTTTTCACGACATGTGCATGAAGGATTTTGTATCGGTGTGATCGAAGAAGGCGCACAACGTTTTTATCGCACAGGTGGCAATCATGTCGCACCGCAAGGCGATATTATTTTGGTCAATGCCGATGAGGTACATACAGGTTCTTCAGCAGTAGAGACGGGGTGGCGTTATCGGGCGATTTATCCTACACCTGAGGTGTTTAATGAGCTGACACGCGATTTGACCACTGTTCATGGTACTGCACCGTGGTTTAGAGAAGCCGTATTGCATGATGAAGGTTTGGCACAACAATTTCGTTTGCTATTCGACTTATTCGAGCAACCCAGCAATACCTTACTGAAGCAAACCTTATTTCTCTCTACTATCGCTTGGCTTGTGTCGAAGTATAGTCAAACCAAGCCTCAATCTGCTGAATTGAGCAATGCCAAACAGCGTATTCTGAATATTAAAGAGCTGATGGCATCGATGCCTGAACAAGAGTTCTCTTTGACGGCATTGGCTGACATGGCCAATCTAAGCCAGTGGCATTTTCTACGCCAGTTTAAAAAGCATGTGGGATTGTCTCCACATGCATGGTTAGTGCAAGCACGTTTGCAAAAGGCACAAAAATTATTAAGACAAGGACTAAATTTATCTGAGATTTCGCAGCAATGTGGCTTTTCAGATCAAAGCCATTTTAGTCGGCATTTCCGTCAAACTTTTGGGATTACGCCAGGTGGCTATATTGCCTATCTCAAATAAAACAGCAATTTTATGCAATCTTGATTGATTGATTTTTGGCATAGTCAACAGTCTCTTATAAACGATTGTAATGCTGATGTTGACTGAGACGATCGAAGACACCTCTATGTCTGTACCTCGGGCCTTTTTAAATGGTGTGGTCAAAATATTGCCCTTGTGTTTTGCTGTGTTGCCTTGGGGCATCTTGGCAGGCTCAATGGCGATCCAAGCTGGGCTAACGACCATGCAAGCCATTGCAATGTCAGCATTGGTTTTTGCTGGCGCTGCTCAATTGATGACTTTAGGCTTGGTCATGGCGGGGACACCTGCACTGACCATCATCATTTCGGTATTTTTGATTACCACGCAGCATTATTTATATGCGCTGTATTTACGTGAAGATATTTCCAAGCAACCGTTAAAACATCGGTTAATGTTAGGTTTTTTACTCACAGATGAGTTGTTTGCGGTCAGTATTAAAAAACAACAGCACTATATTTACTATCTTCTCGGGGCGGGCAGTTGCTTTTATCTGTGTTGGGTGTTGTTTAGTGTTTGTGGGGTGTTGCTTGCATCCTCTGTACCGAATTTAGATCAATACCATCTCGATTTTTCGATTGTCGCGACTTTTATCGCTATCGTGATTCCATTTATTAAAAATTTAAATACTTTGGTGGGTGTGTTAGTTTCAGTGGCTTTAACCGTGGTGTTTCTGAGTTTAGGTTTTAAAAGTGCAGCCATTATGGCAGGGGTGATTGGTATGTTCACAGCGACTTGCCTGCAAAATCTGCGGGAGCGTACAGCATGACTTGGTTTGTTTTGATTATTTTGGCATTGGTGGTATTTATGAATCGCTATATTTTGCTCGAACCAAATATTCCGCTGCGTTTACCGAAATGGTTTCAACAGTCATTGCAGTATTCAGCACCGTGTTTATTGACGGCGATCGCTACTCCAATTGTCTTTATGGATGAGCATGGCGCATTTCGTGAGACTTTATTGAACCCTTATTTTATTGCCACGATTTTAACCATTGCGATTGCATATAAGGTTCGCCATACCTTACTGACGATTGTTCTAAGTTTGGCTTGTTTTTATGCTTTGGTATTTTGGTTCAATTAAAAAAAGCTTGGATACATGTGAATCATGACCCAAGCCTTTCTCATGAACATGAATTAACGCGTGGTATAACCACCATTGGCGAAAATGGTTTGTCCAGTTATCCACCAGCCATCGGTGACTAAGAAACGAATCAAAGGTTCAATATCTTCAATTTTGGTGAGTCCACCGAGCGCAGATGCCGATTTATGATAAGCCACCGCCTCAGGCGCTTCTTGACCATAGAAAAATGGCGTATCCATGGGACCTGGCGCGACAGCAGTCACCGAGATACCGCGTTCGCCAAACTCTTTGGAAGCCGCACGGGTATAGTGTTCCACAGGGGCTTTTAATCCTTCATAAGTAGAATAAAGACCTGTGTAGGCTGCCAATAAACTGGTCACAATGCTACAGATTTTGCCGTGTGGGTTGAGATGGCGACCGGCTGATTGAATAAAGAAATAAGCAATTTTATTATTGATGTCATTCATCCCATCAAACTCTTGTTCGGTGGTGTCCAAATAGGGTTTTTTCAACACACGACCGACGGTATTAATCGCAATATCAACACCGCCAAATTCAGCTTTTGCTTGGGTAAATAAGGCTTCGATGTTTTGAATATCGGATAGATCAGCTTGAATTAAAATGGCTTTGGCACCGAGCGCTTGTACGGTTTTTAAGGTGTCTTCGGCATCGGCTTGTGTCGCTGCACTATTATAATGGATCACTAAATTTGCCCCTTGCTCGGCAAACTTACGTGAGATCAAACCACCTAAATTCTTTGCACCGCCTGCGATCAGTACTGTTTTATCTTTTAAATCATGTTGTGACATTATTTCATCCAGCTTTTGTTTTGTGTGAAAATTATCCTAAATCAATTTCTTTGTTTGAAATAGTTGTTAGTATTGAACTGATTGTGCAAGAAAGTTGAATAATAAATGGATAAGATCGAGCGCCTAAAAATATTTTGTTTGGTGGCAGAAAAGCAATCTTTCGCACAAGCGGCACTGCAATTGGGGCTGCCGCGTTCTAATGTCACTTACGCAATTCAATCACTTGAAAAAGAATATGAAGTGCTGTTGTTTTACCGTACGACACGTAAGGTTGCTTTAACGCATGAGGGCAGTCTGTTTTATGACGAAGCGATCCGTTTGGTCGCACAATTAAAAGAACTAAATCGTTTTAAAACCCATGTTCGTAGTCAAGAGGGCAAGATCAGTATTGGTATGCCGAAGCGACTGGCAACACAGCTTTTGATTCCGAATTTACTCGCGTTTTATCAGCGTTATCCAAAGGTAAAAGTGTTGATCAATGGCAGTGATGATTTTTCTAATTTGATCGAACAACAACTTGATTGCGTGGTGCGAGTAGGGCAAGTTCAGGATGAATATTTATTGATCAGACCGATTACCCAGACCAAGATTTGGACATTGGCATCACCGCAGTATGTCGCTGAATTCGGGGAACCCAAAAATTTTGATGAGTTACAGCAGCATTTTGCTGTGGATTATCATGTGGCAAAAAACTACCGAGAAATGAGTGAACTTGCGTTTCGTGATCATCGTATCGATATGCCGTATCGCTTACTGATCGAAAACACTGAAGCTTATATTCATGCAGGTTTGGCAGGTATTGGCATGATTCAAATTCCTGAGTTCGATGCTGTACCTTATGTTCAACAAGGAACACTGCAACGCCTATTTGTCGATATTCCCAGTTTAGAATTACCCGTCAATATTTTACTGACAGATCGACAATACCGTCCAAAGTATTTTCAGGACTTCATCGAATGGTTAGATGATTTACTCAAAAGACGGCTTTAAGCTGTAGTTTTTTGTCAAGAACGATTGCTTTGACATTGAGCAATATTTGCAGTAAAACCTAAATTAGAGCAATTACTCTAATTTTATATGGGAATAATAATGCAGATTGGTCGACAAGCATGGATGATACAAACTTCAGGTGATTTATCTTTGAAAGATCGTATGGCTCTATTGAGTCATAGTCTATTACCTGTATTGAAACAAAGTATAAAAATGTATGGCTTAGCACATCGCTCGAAGAGCAAAGCACAGCATGATTTGAGTCTCGATGATCTGTATTTACCTGATAGCGCTGATGTAAAGCAGGCATTGCAGAAGATGCAATCTTGTAGTTCTGAAGCCTTGCAAAATCATTGTTTGAGAACTTGGTGTTATGCAGTTGCATTTGCCAAGATGCAAAATTTAAAGCGCGATGATGAGCTATTGGCGGTGTCATGTTTATTGCATGATTTGGGGATGACTGAACAGCATTATCAGCATCATGAAAACTGTCGATGCTTTGCAGGACAGGGGGCTTATGCTGCAAAAGATTGGTCAATTGAGCGAGGATGGCATGCCCCTCGTGCGGATCAATTGTTTGATGTGATCAGTATGCACATGAATCCTTATGTGGCGATGGAGGATGGTGTCGAAGCTCATTTACTGCAACAAGCTGCCAGTTGTGATGTAATTGGCAGTCGAGGTTTTGAATTTTCTCAGCAGTTTAGACAACAATTATATGCGCAACATCCACGTTTGGACTTTAATCACAAGATGATTGAATTTAGTCAGTTAGAAGCAATCAACCGTCCAAAGTCTCGTACTGCGATGGTGGTACAGAGTGGTTTTAAGCAGCTTATAAATTTGAATCCTTATCTGGTTAAGTAATTTCATCCTTTATTCCTTCCAATAAAAAAGCAGCGCATATCTCTATGCGCTGCTTTTTTATTTTGCAGGGAGTTGCTTAAATTACCAATGTTCACCTGGGAACAAACGCGCGTAAGCACGCTGCATGATGTTTAACTTTTCTTGCTGACCTACTGAGGCAGTAGAACTTGGGAATAAGTTAAAGCCAATCGACATCAAAATATTATTGATGTCTGGCGCAACCGCATAGGTGATCGATGCTAAGCGACCTAAGTTGGTTGCGATTTTCTTCGGACGTTTTACGATCGCATAAGCAATCAAATCGGCCGCTTGTTCTGGAGAAAGTGTTGGAACATATTTATACATTTTAGTTGGCGCAATCATCGGTGTACGCACTAATGGCATATAAATAGAGGTAATCGCGATCTTGTGTGAATGAACTTCAGCAGAGAGACAACGACTAAATGCATCTAGTGCAGCTTTAGATGCGACATACGCTGAAAAACGGGTTGCATTTGCAAGTACGCCAATCGAACTGATGTTAATGATTTGACCATCTTTACGTTGCATCATATGCGGCAAGATATTCAAAACTAAGCGTACAGCACCAAAGTAGTTAAGCTGCATAGTACGTTCAAAGTCATGAAAACGATCAACTGACTCATGCACAGCACGACGAATTGAACGCCCCGCGTTGTTGACTAAAATATCAATGTGATCAACAGAAGCTAAAATCTCTTTTGAAACCGCATCAATCGATTCCATATCGTTGAGATCACATGGGAATACAGTGGCTTTACCACCTTCTGCTTCGATCTCAGCTTTTACTTCATCTAATTTCTCTTTGGTACGCGCTAGCAATAAGACATGTGCACCTGCTTGAGCAAGATATTTTGAAACCGTTAAACCAATGCCACTTGAAGCGCCTGTGACAATGATTGTTTTCCCGTCGACTTTTTGTTGAAAAAGCTTTTTGAGTTTTGCGTTCATGTAAGTTTCCTACATTAATCAAGCTGTTGTTTACAATGTCCTTGTGTTGCGATTAAACACTGCACTTTATTTTGTACTAATATTAACCGTTTTTTTTTGTTTGTCTAGTGTAAATGTTTGAAATATAATAATATTTTTAGAGTAAAAGCTCTAAAACAAATGATTGTAATAGTTGAAAATGCAATAATATTTTTCTTCAAAAGCATAAAAAACAGCCTCTAAAGTGAGGCTGTTGTCTTTTATTCAGTTTAAACCTGAGCGAGGGCTTGTTCGAGGTCTGAAATCAGATCGTCGATATGCTCAATCCCAATAGACAAGCGGACTAGGTCTTCACTCACACCAGCAGATTTAAGTTCTTCTGCGTTGAGTTGACGATGGGTCGTCGTTGCAGGATGACATGCCAAGCTTTTTGCATCGCCAATGTTAACCAGACGAGTAAATAACTGTAATGCATCAATAAAGCGAGTTCCACCATCTAAGCCATCCTGTACCCCAAAGGAAAGGATGGCAGAAGGTTTACCTTTCACATATTTTTGTGCCAAATGATGCTGTGGATGGTCGGTTAAACCAGCATAATTGACCCATTTGACTTTTGGGTGTTGTTTTAAATATTTTGCAACTTGAAGGGCGTTTTCAGTGTGGCGCTCCATACGAAGGTTTAACGTTTCTAAACCTTGTAAAATAAGGAAGACGCTGAGCGGGCTAATGGCTGCACCTGTATTTCGTAATGGAACAACACGAGCACGAGCGATATAAGCTGCTTCACCGAGCACTTCAACGTAATTTACGCCGTGATAACTTGGGTCTGGCGTATTCAGTGCTTTAAAACGCTCTGGATATTTGCCCCAAGGAAATTTGCCACTATCGACAATAATGCCACCAATACTATTGCCATGACCGCCGATGTATTTAGTCAATGAGTGAATGACAACATCCGCACCAAATTCAAACGGCTTTAATAGGGCAGGGGTTGCAACGGTATTATCAACAATAACTGGCACACCATATTCATGAGCAATTTTTGAGATTGCTTCTAAGTCGATAATATTGCCCAATGGGTTGCCGATCGACTCAACAAAAACCAATTTAGTTTTATCATCAATCAAGTTGCGTAAGCTTTCAGGGTTTTGATAATCAAAGAAGCGAACTTCGATGCCTTGTTTGGGTAGGGTATGTGCAAATAGATTATACGTTCCACCATAGAGTGTTGAAACCGAAGCAATATTGTCACCTGCTTCTGCAATGGTTTGAATCGAATAAGTGATGGCTGCCATCCCAGATGCTAAAGCTAATGCGCCAATCCCACCCTCTAGTGCTGCAATACGTTGTTCCAGCACAGCCGTGGTTGGGTTCATGATACGGGTATAGATATTTCCCTGAACTTTTAAATCAAATAAATCTGCACCATGTTGCGTGTTGTCAAAAGCATAAGAGGTGGTTTGGTAAATAGGGACAGCCACTGCTTTAGTCGTTGCCTCTGGTGAATAGCCCGCATGAATCGCTAAAGTTTCATCTTTATAAGTCATGATTACATCATCTACATGAGTTAAATAGTGACCGAGTTTAGCTTAAAAACCGTCCAAAATGGTGCATAATTTATGCGATTTATTGCGTTTTTATTCATATAAACAGAATCTTGGTCTCTTCCTATTTTTTTCAGCATGACTGTATCGTGAATCGTGTAACGTCTTGAAAAAGAAAATCCTTTGAATGAAGCAAACAAATATCATCTTAACTTCATGTTAATCCGGTTTTCAGCGTATAATACGTGCGATTATTTTTCGCTTTTTGCGATTTATTGGTTTTTCAATTGAGGAGTCCTGCGTGGCCCAATATATTTATACGATGAATCGAGTGTCGAAGATGGTTCCGCCTAAGCGCGAAATCCTAAAAGACATCTCTTTATCATTTTTCCCAGGCGCAAAAATTGGTGTGCTTGGTTTGAACGGTGCAGGTAAATCTACCCTACTCCGTATTATGGCTGGCGTAGATAAAGATTTCTCAGGTGAAGCGCGTGCACAACCGGGAATCAAAATCGGTTATTTAGAACAAGAGCCACCATTAGATCCAAGTAAAGATGTTCGTGGAAATGTTGAAGATGGCGTACGTGAAGCACTAGATGCGTTAGAACGTCTTGATCAAGTTTTTGCTGAATATGCTGACCCTGATGCAGATTTTGATGCACTTGCAAAAGAGCAAGAAAAATTAGAATCCATCATTCATGCATGGGATGCACATAACCTCAATAACCAACTTGAAATTGCGGCAGGTGCTTTGAACCTACCAGCTTGGGATGCAGACGTATCTCTACTTTCAGGTGGTGAGCGTCGTCGTGTGGCACTTTGCCGTTTATTGCTATCTAAGCCTGACATGTTGCTTTTAGATGAACCGACGAACCATTTGGATGCTGAATCGGTATCTTGGTTGGAACGTTTCTTAAAAGATTTCCCAGGTACGATCGTTGCGATTACGCATGACCGTTATTTCTTGGATAACGTGGCTGAGTGGATTCTTGAGCTTGACCGTGGCATGGGTATTCCATATCAAGGTAACTATACCTCTTGGCTTGAGCAGAAAAATGCACGTTTAGAGCAAGAGAATAAACAAGAAGAATCTTTTGCTAAGGCATTGAAGAAAGAGCTTGAATGGGTTCGCTCAAATGCCAAAGGTCAGCAAAAGAAAAACAAAGCGCGTATGGAACGTTTTGAAGAGTTGAACTCTAAAGAATTCCAACAGCGTAATGAAACTTCTGAAATCTATATTCCACCTGGCCCACGCCTAGGGAATAAAGTTGTAGAAGTTGAAGGCATCAGCAAATCATTTGATGGTCGTCTGCTTTATAAAGACTTAACATTTACCATACCGCCAACTGCGATTGTGGGTATTGTTGGTCCTAACGGTGCGGGTAAAACCACATTATTCCGTATGATGACAGGTGAACAGCAACCTGATACTGGTACGGTAACGTTGGGTGAGTCGGTTAAAGTGGCGTATGTTGGTCAGATTCGCGATACTTTAGATAACAATAAAACCGTTTGGGAAGAAGTTTCTGGCGGTTTAGATATCTTGAAAATCGGTGATTATGAAATCGCGTCGCGTGCTTATATCGGCCGCTTTAACTTCAAAGGTCAGGATCAGCAAAAACGTGTTGGTGAGCTGTCAGGTGGTGAGCGTAATCGTTTACAACTGGCAAAAATCTTACAGTTAGGTGCAAACGTAATCTTACTGGATGAGCCATCAAACGACTTGGATATCGAAACTTTACGTGCGCTTGAGGATGCAATTCTTGTATTCCCAGGTACTGTGATGGTGGTATCGCATGACCGTTGGTTCTTAGACCGTATTGCAACGCATATCTTGTCTTTTGAAAATGAACAGCCAGAATTCTACACAGGTAACTATGCAGAATATGAAGCATATCGCCAGTCACGTTTAGGTGATGAAGCAGGTGCAAAGCGTTCAAAATATAAAAAGATTACGGGTTAATAACTCATTAAAAAACCAGCCTAAGGGCTGGTTTTTTTTATTCTCCTACAAGAATGATACTTGTAAATCCTTCGTCTAAAGAAGGTGCTTCTATCGCAGCGAAAACATTTTTTAGGGCTTGCTCATCTACCATTTTATCTATAGTTCTTTGCGCATTTCTTTCCAAACAAATCGCTAAATCTGTTTTGAATAAAACAGCTATACATTGAAGATTTTTTTGGGCTGCAATATCGAGAATTGGTGCTCGTTCAATTTTCTTAACTAAAATCGCATCAAAAACAATATTATAAGGCTCTTCCTTGATTTTTTTGTCAGCCCAAGTGCTTTTACCAGCAGCTTGGCAACCAATCAGGACATAAACGATTTGTACGCTAGAATTGTTAATGACTTCTTTTTCAAAGTCATCAAAGCATTTTGCCCATGCGATCTGATTTCGTTTAGCAGTGAAGACTCTACCAGAGACTGTTTCTAAATAGTGATCGGGGTTGATATGCATTTGAGCCTAAGGGAGTAAATATATTTATGAGAATATGGATATATTAAGCATCGAAAAATTTTAAAGTGTTTACTTTTTGTTTAATGTAATTTTATTACATACACATTGCTTGTTATAGTAAGGCAAATTTTGACCAGTTGGTGAAACGTGCGACGTTGCGCTGTATTTATGACACTCTTGCTAAGTTTGTTCATATTCCAAAGTATTTGGAATGTGGCAGCGGCTTATTGCAGTCATGAAACTACAAGCAAAGCAACGATAGCCGTTACTCATTTCGGTCATCATCTTTTAGATAACTCAAAAGATCAGGTAAGTTCTTTCACCGTGGTTGAAGATAATCTTGATTTATCACAACCGTTGAATCTGCAAGATCATCATGATCATTTGCCAACATGTTTTCATGTGGCTGTCATCGCAGGGCAACAGCAGCTGAATGAACCTGTTTTACGAATGCATGAATTAGAACAAAAATATCACTGGTCAAATGATTACCAGTCTCCTTATTTGTCTGGATTAAACCGACCTCCTGTACTCACCCCGCTTTTGGTGGGATAGCCAAAAAGCCCACCAGAAATAGATCTATTTCAAAGGGTTCTTCTATGCTTGATGATGCACATAAAAAATGTAAAGCACTCTTATGAATGGAGGTCTCAATATCACATTCGAATATTTATTCTGATGTCATGTTGATCGGTACATTTGCGTCAAAGTTTTGTAAATCACGATTGAGTAAAAGTCTTCTGATCAAGACCTGCTGATTATGAGTAGACCCTAAGCGAATAATTTTTATTCATTTTATTTGGGTGTGAATTTATCCACCCAATGAATTGCAATATATAAATCAGGTGAGTGTTATGTCTATTAAATTAAATACAACGTTATGTTTTATGATTTTATTTCTTTCAGCGAGTTTCGCGAATGCTGATGGAGGTTTGATTTTCTTAGAAAAAAATCTACAGTCTCAGCAAGAAATGAAAGCAAATGTCGAACATGACATTAAGCACAGCAACACCAAGCATAAGTGTAAATCATCGGGTTAATTTTTTAGGGGACTGCTCGGCAAGTGAGCAGTCCCCGACTGTCAAAATGTATTGATTAGTTTTTGTGAATCTTGCGTTTTTAAAAAGATTTTAGTGCTGAATGGAGAGATGTAATTTTATTACATCAAACTTCCTTGCTATAGTCCAGTTGTGCAATTTTTGACTAAAGAGAAAAATTTGCGTCGTTCCAGTATTTTCGTGACCGTCTTGCTAAGTTTGTTCATATTCCAAAGTCTTTGGAATGTGGCAGCGGCTTATTGCGCCCATGAAAACACCAATCAGCAATCAACTTTCTCAAGTCATTTTGGGCATCATGTCCCTGATGCTATTGAAGCAGCAACGACTCAGGTTCAAACTTCCAAATTAGATACAACTGATTTGCCTATGCCTGTGAGTTTGCAAGATCATCACGATCATTTGCCGTCTTGCTTTCATGTGGTTACATCTGAAGTCCAGCAACAGTTTGATCAACCCATGTTGCGGACGCAAAAATTAAAACAAAAATATCATTGGTCGAATTCGTATCAGTCTCCGTATCTATCCAGTCTCAATCCGCCGCCTGTTCTGACCCCGCTATTGGTGGGGTAGCCGAAAAATAGCCCACCGCAACCTTATTATTTGCGGGGCTTAACATGTCTTTAAGTTTAAATCAGCGTACCCATACGCTAAAAAATTCTGTCCATTCATCACCATTCAAGTGGTCGATATTGGGGATTGCGCTCTCGACTGTGGTTTTCGGGCAATCCATCTCAGCGAAATCTGTACTCGATGTCAATCAGGCATCAGCAAGTTCAAGTGCTGTGAAGCAAAATTCTAATTTTGAAAAAATTTTGCAGCAGGTTCGTGCTTATCAAAACAATCAGTCAAGCTGGCAAACACAGCAACAGATGGCGAGTGTGCAGCTAAAACAAAGTGCTTTGTGGGCAAATCCGAGTATTTCGATTGAGCAAACAGGCTTTCAAAATGATCAAGACCGAGAGTTGTCCATTGGTATTTCACAGCCTTTAGATTTATTTGGTCAGCGTAAAGCGGCGCAAAAAGTGGCTAAGCTTTCCGCCAATCAAGTTGACTTGGAACAGCAACGCTACGACGCTGAGCTCGAATTGATCGTGCAATTTGTTTGGGCACAAGTGGCTTTATTACAACTCGAAAAATCAGTGATTGCTGAGCAATTACAAGTCAGTCAGCAAAACTTGGATGCCACTCAAAGACGTTATCAGGCAGGCAGCATTGCCCAAGTCGATGTTGAGCGGGTTCGTATCGCACATTTGGAAAATCAGCGGCTCTTTCAACAAGCGGATTTACAACTGCAACTGGCACAAAAGCAATTGGCGAGCCTTGCAGGAGAAAGCGTAAATCAATTTTCAATTTCTGCAAGCACGACTGAATTATGGACCAAAGCAACGCAGATCAAGGCAGTGACTGAGCAAAATGAGAATTTATTTGAGCGAGGTTTGCAGTTAGAAACGCAGCGTCAACAAGCGCAAATTGACCAACTCAAAGCCAAGTCACGTCCACAGCCGATCATGACGTTTGGTGTCAATCGCACCCGTTCAGCTGATCAATATAGCGAAAACCAAATCCGTTTAGGCGTTGAAATTCCACTCAATATTTTTAACTCCCAAAAATATGGGGTTCAAATTGCACAAGCCAAACAAAGCCTTATTCAGCAGCAACAACGTACTTATCGTCAGCAGAATCAGATGGATATTGATATTCGTCTAGCTGAATTGAAGGGCTTACAAGCGCAATTTAAGCAGCTCGACGATCAGCAAATTCCACTGGCGAATCAAGTTCAGCAAAAAACCTTGCAGGGCTTTCGTTTAGGCAAGTTTTCAGTCACCGATGTGCAACAAGCCACCATGCAGCTACAGGATGTGCGTTTACGTAAAGTGCAATTGCTAAAGCAAGCATGGCAACTCAGTACCGAACTGCAAAGTGCGCGTATGGGGCTTTCAACCGAACAAATCACCGCCAAAGATGCCTTGATGCAACTGAATCAGCGTATATGGCAACAAAGTAATGCTTTCCCAAACCAAGCTGGAGAATAACGAGATGAAGATTAAAGCAAAAATGCGTTCTCAATGGGTTTGGATTGCCATTATTGTCATTGTAACGATGCTTGTGGCTGCCGTGTTGTTGTGGAGTGGTCAGCGCAAAAGCAGCGAAAGCGCGGAACATGGCGAACAAGGGCATTCGCATCAGGAAAATGAAAAAGATCAGCATGCTGACACAGGAGAGGAGCACGAGTCAGAGGAAAGCTTAAGTCTAAGTGCCGAACAGATGCAGCAGTATAGTGTCAAGCTTGCTCAAGTCGCGCTCGGTGAAGTCAATCAAGTGCAAACTTTCCCTGCAAAACTGACGGTCAATACCGATCGTCAGGCGCACGTTTCCCCAAGTTTTGCGGGGCGAGTTGAGTCCGTATATGTGGAGTTAGGGCAACAAGTCAAACGAGGACAAGCATTGGCAAATTTGCTCGTGCCTGACTTGGTTGACCAACAAGCCAATCTGCAAATTGCGCAAACCAACTTAGACTTGGCAAAACAAGATTATGAGCGTGAACGTAGTCTTTGGTCACAAGGTATTTCTGCCAAACAAGAATATCAACGCGCCTATAACGCCTATCGCCAAGCCCAAATCCAAGTACAAGCAGCGCGCTCACGTTTAACTGCATTTGGAGCAGCTTCAGGATCAAATGGACGCTATCGCTTAACAGCACCGATCAGTGGTGTGATCAGCAATAAAGATATTGTGATTGGTGAAAATGTTCAGCTTGCAGATCAACTATTTACCATTGATCAATTAGACCAACTTTGGCTGGAGTTTGTATTGCCGACCATGGTCAATATCAATGTACAGCCGAATCAGCAAATTCGTTTTAAATCGCTGCAAACAGGCAATCAATTTAATGCGCAAGTCCAGAGCTTGACCTCTGAAGCAGATGCACAAACTGGTCGCTTACAAGTACGTGCCAAAGTTTTATCCAACGCGGCTGAGCTACGTCCAAACTTGATGGTCAATGTTGAATTACAAGCAGGTTCACAGCCATCAGTGATGCGAGTCAGTGCCGAAGCGATTCAACAGATTGAAGGCAAAGATGTGGTTTTTGTAGCGAAGTCGAATCCGAAAAAAGGTTTCGATTTTAATGCAGTTCCAGTACAGATCGGACAGCGTAGCCAAGATGGGCAATGGGTTGAAATTACTCAGGGTCTAACAGCAGGTCAGTCTTATGTCGCAGTCGGCAGTTTCTTGTTGAAGTCTGAACTTGAAAAAGGAGAGGCTGAGCATGGACACTAATTCTTCTCAATTGCCAAAACCTGAAGGCTTATTTGATCGCCTGATTCAGTTTGCGATTAAAAATGCCATTTGGGTCATACTGTTTGTGATGACATGGATTGCAGTAGGTGTGTGGAGTTATCAGAAACTACCGATTGATGCCGTTCCTGATATTACTAATACGCAGGTACAGATTAATACCCAAGCCAATGGCTATACCGCTTTAGAAGTTGAACAGCGAATTACCTATCCGATTGAAACTGCAATGGCAGGGATACCTGACCTAGAACAAACCCGTTCGATTTCGCGTTATGGTTTATCGCAAGTCACCATTATTTTCAAAGATGGCACTGATATTTATTGGGCCAGACAGTTGATCAATCAACGTTTGCAAGAAGCTGATGGACAATTGCCTGATGCGGTTGATCCTGTGATGTCTCCTGTTTCGACTGGTTTAGGCGAAATATATCAGTGGGTAGTCAAAGCCAAAGCTGGTGCGAAAAAAGAGGATGGTACGCCTTATAGCGCAATGGATTTACGTGAAATCCAAGACTGGATCGTGCGTCCACAATTGCAGCGCGTCAAAGGTGTTGCTGAAATCAACAGTATTGGGGGGTACAACAAAACCTATATTGTTTCGCCTGACTTAAAACGCCTACAACAGTTACAGATTTCACTCACTGAATTTCAAACCGCATTGCAGGAGAATAATGAAAACCGTGGCGCAGGTTTCATTGAGGAGAACGGTCAACAATTAACGGTTCGCGTGCCGGGTATGTTGAGTACCATCGAAGATATCCAGAACATCACTGTCAGTATCAAAAATGGTTCACCGATTCGTGTGTCAGATGTTGCAACGGTTGCAATCGGGCATGACTTACGTACTGGTGCAGCAACCTATAATGGTGAAGAGACTGTTCTCGGCATCGCCATGATGATGATGGGCGAAAACAGTCGTACAGTTGCTCAAGCGGTGGATGCAAAAATCCAAGAAATTCAATCGACGCTCCCGAAAGGTGTAGAAATTGAAACGGTGTATGATCGAACGACGTTGGTCAACAAAGCCATCAAAACGGTGCAGAAGAATTTAGTTGAAGGCGCGATCTTGGTGATCGTGATTTTATTTATTTTCTTAGGTAATTTTCGTGCGGCTTTAATCACAGCCTGCGTGATTCCACTTTCCATGCTGTTCACATTGACGGGCATGGCACAGCAGAATATCAGTGCCAACTTGATGAGTTTGGGCGCATTGGACTTCGGGATCATTGTCGATGGTGCGGTGGTGATTGTTGAAAACTGTATTCGACGGCTTGCAGAGGCACAGCATCATGCGGGGCGATTACTCACCCGACAAGAACGCTTTAAAGAAGTCTTTCTTGCAGCAAAACAAGCACGTAAACCGTTATTGTTTGGGCAAGCCATCATTATGGTGGTGTATTTACCGATTTTTGCACTGACAGGTGTAGAAGCGAAAATGTTCCATCCGATGGCGATGACGGTGGTGATGGCATTACTGGGTGCAATGATTCTATCGGTGACTTTTGTACCTGCCGCGGTTGCCTTATTCATTACGGGTGAGGTCAAGGAAAAAGAATCACGTTGGATGCAGACTTTAAAAGGGAAGTATCAACAGATCTTAGATTGGGCTTATCAATTCAAAATGGTGGTTGTGACATTTGCTATCAGTATCTTGGTCTTGACTGGGGTGTTAATCACTCAAATCGGCAGTGAATTTGCCCCACAACTGAGTGAAGGTGATTTTGCAGTACAACAAATGCGGTCGCCAAGTACAGGTTTAGAACAGTCTTTAAGGATGCAGGAAAATACTGAAAAGCTGATTCTGAAAAACTTTCCAGAGGTGAAGGCGGTATTTGCTCGTACAGGTACGGCTGAAGTCGCGACCGATGTCATGCCACCCAATATTTCTGATGCAGTTATTTTATTGAAACCTAAAGATCAATGGAAAAATCCAAAAGAAAGCATTGATGCGTTGCGTACCCGTATGCAAGCATTCTTAGAAACCATCCCAGGTAATAACAGTGAGTTTTCTCAACCGATTGAATTGCGTTTTAATGAGTTAATTTCAGGAATACGCAGTGATGTGGGAATTAAAGTATTTGGCGATGATATGAATGTGCTCGATACACAAGCACAAGCGATTGCTCAAAAAGTACAAAAGATTTCAGGTGCGACAGCAGTCAAAGTTGAACAGACCAGTGGTTTGCCTGTATTAAATGTGGATATTAACAATGCGCTTGCGGCGCAATATGGTTTGTCGGTGAAAACTATTCAAGATGTGGTTGCGGCCAGTGTCGGTGGTCAAAATGTCGGTCAGATTTTACAGGGCGACCGTCGTTTTGATTTTGAAATTCGTCTACCTGACGATCAACGCACCGCACAAAACTTGGCGCAGCTCCCGATCCAATTACCCAATGGTGGTCTGATTCAATTACAAGATGTCGCTAAAGTCGAAACCATCTCAGGCATGAGCCAAGTTGGGCGTGAAAATGGTAAACGTCGTGTCATTGTGACGGCAAATGTAGAAGGACGTGACCTTGGTTCATTTGTGCAAGAGTTGCAAACGACCCTGAAGCAGCAACCTTTACCCGCAGGCTATTGGTTGGAATATGGTGGGCAGTTTGAAAACTTGGCATCTGCGGCAGCACGTATGCAGATCGTGATTCCACTGGCATTGATTGCGATTTTTACTTTATTGATGGCGGTATTCCACAACTTTAAAGAAAGCTTGCTGGTATTTAGTGGCGTGCCATTTGCCTTGTCTGGTGGACTGGTTGCGCTGTGGTTACGAGATATTCCATTGTCGATGTCTGCGGGTGTGGGCTTTATTGCACTTTCAGGTGTTGCGGTATTGAATGGTTTGGTGATGCTGAGTTTTATCAAAGAACTACGTGATCAATTCGATCTGCATATCGCCACATGGCAAGGTGCAGTCTTGCGTTTGCGTCCTGTTTTGATGACGGCTTTTGTGGCATCACTGGGCTTTATTCCGATGGCGATCGCGACTGGAACTGGTGCAGAGGTACAGCGTCCATTGGCAACAGTGGTGATTGGTGGGATTATTTCATCGACTTTACTGACTTTGGTGATCTTGCCTGTAGTGTATCGCTGGATGAATGAGAGGGATTGTTGACCCTTGTATTTCATGGTGGAGTCTTACTGTGATGAGCTTGATCTCATCCGTTAACTCCGTTACTTTTTTAAAAAAGTAACCAAAAACTTTGTCATCCACAAAACCTGTTCACTTTCTGCATTTCATAAACAGCGTCGCAGAAACGGTATATAGCGGATACCACGCAGGTTGTGGATGACGTCTAGCACGAGTAAATGATAGTGAAAATAGGCAGTTTTTGTTTTTCACGCAAATGAGGAGTCCAACATGAGTGGACATCAAGGTCATGACCATAGTCATGCAGCGGTGACTGAAGGCAATGTCAAAAAATTGACGATTGCATTGGTGCTCACATCGACATTTTTAGTCGTCGAGGTTATCGCGGGTTTAATGACCCAAAGTTTGGCATTACTCTCCGATGCGGCACATATGTTTACCGATGCAGCTGCACTTGCGATTGCATTGGCGGCTATTCAAATTTCCAAGCGACCAGCGGATAACAAGCGTACTTTTGGTTATCAACGTTTCGAAATTTTGGCGGCATTATTTAATGCTTCTATGCTGTTCTTTGTGGCGATGTACATTTTGTATGAAGCGTATCAACGCGTTACCCAACCCCCAGAAATTCACAGCGTGGGTATGCTGATTGTAGCAACACTGGGTTTGGTGATTAATCTGATTTCAATGAAGATGCTGATGTCCAGCGCTTCAGAAAGCTTGAACATCAAAGGTGCATACCTAGAAGTGCTTAGTGATGCTTTGGGTTCCGTTGGTGTGATCATTGGTGCGATCGTGATTTATTACACCAATTGGTATTGGGTAGATACGATTATTGCGGTCGCCATTGGTTTTTGGGTATTACCAAGAACGTGGATCTTATTAAAGCAGAGTATCAATATTCTATTGGAAGGCGTGCCAGACGAAGTTGATATTGAAAAGTTAAGAAATGACTTATTAGCGCTGGAGGGTGTTGAGAGTATTCATCAATTGAAAGTTTGGGCGATTAGCTCGAGGAATATTCATTTAACTGTACATTTGTTTGCGCCGAATGCGGATCGGAAACGACTTCATCTCGCCGCAACAGAAATGTTGGCGCACCAACATGATATTGCCGAAGTGACCTTACAGATTGAAGATGATGCTGAGATGAATTGTCAGCATACCCATCAACATGCTGAACCAGTAAAGCAAGATCCGCCACATCAGCATTAAGCTGATGTGGAGGTGCGAGATTTTATGATCGGTGTATTAATTTTGCCATTCGTGATTGCAGTCACGGCATTTCCAATGTTTTTGTGCCTGCATAAAGGCTTGCATTGAAATTTTGAAATCGGGTAGATCACGCCAAAATAAGCCACCTGCAATCACACAGACAGCAAATACAACAACAGTTGCAATTTGTAGACCTTGACCTGCGCCATTGCCAAAAAGCCACAGTGCAATGCTAATCAGCACCAAAATTAATAAAATAAAAATTGCTGGAACAAGTAGCACCAAACTCTTCGGTACATTTGGACGAGGGCTATTTGCACCTTGACTGACAGGCATCACTTTTACGCTTTGGCATTTAGGGCAACGGTATTGCATAGATTTTTCCTATTCTGTTTTGGCTATTTTAGCGAAAAAAGCACAAAAGCTAAAACCGAGAATGGCGTAAATTCAAAAATTTACACGATTGCAGCGCATATTGGGGCTGAGCATCGTGGTAGCGCATAAGTTTAAACTCGGCATGCATCTCGTCTAAAGCTATTCGCTAAAGTATTCACAGTCATGATAAGTTGAACGAAGAATTGAGCGAATAATACGCAAGGAAATACATGCTTCCTACTAAAATTTTAAAATTGCGTTTAGCACGGATTGCAAAAGCCAAGGGGCATCTGTCCACACAAGATAAATTGATGTTGGTCAGTATGGAAAGTCCAGACCTTAGCGCCAATTTCTTTTTGCGTTTATTTAAAGTCTCTTTACCGAAGCAATGGAAATTCAAGCATGAGACAGATGAAGATATTCTCTATACAACTCAGTTGATTCGACTGATTGAAGATGAATTGATCCTAGCGTATGAGTTTCATGCACGGAAATATGCTTGGTATGAGCAATGTGTGGCGTACCAACTGAACTATGTTGTTAAACAGCCGACAGCGCAGCAAATCAATGTATATGTACGTCAGCTCGAACTATGTCTAGATCAACAGCCTAAAATTGATTTACTCAGTTATATTCAACAGCACGATCCGAGTGCGGCACATGCTATTGCTTTGGCAAAAGCCTATGCTGGTGCAGCACAATACAGTCAAGCAATCACACACTATGAATGGGCAGCGCAGCAATCACCACAACGCAATGAAGTTGCTTTTTTTGCTTATATTGATTGTTTACTGCATCGTGATGAGCCTGACTATCAGCTGCATGTCAGTGATGTTGAGTATGCCATTGCTTTACTGTGTCGATACAGCAAAGCAATTGATCAGAAAGCCTATTTGAAAATCTTGTACCGCGCCGTGAGCACTTTACTTCCAGCGGCAATTTTGCAAACACGAGGATCAGAAACCAATATTTTGATGGATGTTGGTCGTGGTTTAAATTCACTGGGCAAATCGTTAGGTGGGATACTGGGAGGACGTGAGTTCCAAATTCCTTATAGCAAAGAGGTGATTGCCAGCGCACCCCAATTATTAACCGATTCTCGTGTGCTAGAAAGTATCGCGCAGTCGAGTTCGATGCAACATGCTTTGCAACGCAAATTGATGCAGACTAAAGATCGAGTTGAACAGCAAAGCACCGAATCGCTACTGGAGAATTTGTGGCGATCTATTCAAAAAGATGCTGACACTTTTTTAACTTTGCTGATAGATCAAGAACAGCATGGGCAACTCATACATCTGCTTACTCAACCCATCTTGGTAGATAGGAAAAAATTAGATTTAGGGGCAATTCATACGATTTTGGAGCATGGTCTCCTTCATTACTTAGGTGATATTCGTCTGGATAAACAGCATGCTGAGCGAAATAGTTTGTATCAACAACGTGATGTTGTTTTTGCTGAAATGACGGCATTGGCGCTGTGGTTCCAGCAAGACGTACTTAAAAGTTATTTGCAGCAACAAAGTCATCAATTACAGCAAGTCAAAAAACTGTCGTGCGGTCAATTCGATGAGATTGCACTATCCAGCGGTTTATTTGCCTATCAATTTGAAATACAAAAACGTGCGCAAGATTTATCGGATTGGTTGCAACAGAAATTAGAGAAAGGCAATGATTTTGACAAGATGCAAGCGGCATGGGTCACGCTACGCGAGCTGGTTCATTTTGATCGTGATGAGGGGCAAGAGAAAATAAATCAGATTCAGCAAAGCTTAGACCAGTACAAAACGATGCGTTTAAATCAAATCTTATTGCGTCCAGATCGAAGTGATATACCCAAGCAAAAACAAGATGAAAAGTAACTGGTTTTGAGTGTAAATTAATCAGATGTACGCATCGAAAATTTGAGGATATGCAACAAAAATACGCAAATCGCGCTGCGTTGCATGCTAATCTAGAAAAAACGTTCGACCAGTTCGGAAAGTGGATTATAGCTCATAAGCAGTGAGCCAATAAGTAAGAAAGGGAAGAGGGAGAGCATCTTGAATCAACAAGATGATAAAAAGGCAATGTTCGATATCATGCCAGCAGATACAGCATCTGATAATAAACCATCATTATCTCGTCGGCTCATCAATAAAACATTGCAACATGCACAAGATGCGGTTGAGTTTGCCAGTGATACTTCTCGTAATATTGCGGGTGTGGCAGATGCGGCATTAGATGCCTTAGATCATGTTACCCATCATACCAAGCGCGGTGTCGAGGGGGTGCGGAACTCTGTGCGAGATATTGTCACAGAAACCAGTGAAGCTGCACGTCAAGTGGCGCTCAGTATGGCCAGAGCCTCTTTGGGGAAGAGCAGCTTAACTTTGTATTTGCCGGAAATGTTGCTCAATAATCAGATAAGAAAACGGATAGATCGTACTGAAATTGATGACATTAAAGTTGAATGTGGCAATGATCGTTTTCATATCGAATTAGACGGACACTATCGCCGTTTTCTTTATCGTCTTTCATTAGAATTTAATGTCTTAGAATGTCGTATTGGACAGGAAAAATATTTACGTCTGCGTCAGGTAGATGAACATTTAGACCTTCAGGTCCGTCATGGCGGAACTTTGACCAATTGGGCGGCGCGTCGAGTGGGCAGTGTCAGTTTTGACGTGATTAATTCTTTGCCTATCCCTTTCTTGATTAATCATTTGATTCGGGATGTACCGGGTATTCAAAAAGAAGGGCATCGTATTTGGTATATTGACCTTGAGGAAGCAGGTTTTATTGATTTTATTAATAACCGCTCTTGGATGGTCGATAAGCTGTTAAGTTTAACTGATTTTAGTATTCTGCCTGGTTTAAATATTTTGCAAGAAAGCCGAGAGTTGGTTCAACAGTTGGTTGATCAATTTGAGATTCGAGGCCTGCGTGTACAATCTGGACGTTTAGAGGTTCAGGTTGGTATTGGGTGAAATGTAGAGGCGAACTGTGTTCGCCTTTAAATTATATCCGTGCATAAAAAAAGCCACTGTCAATGCAGTGGCTTTTTTAGAATTTGGCGTCCCTACGGGGATTCGAACCCCGGTTACCGCCGTGAAAGGGCGATGTCCTAGGCCTCTAGACGATAGGGACTTATATTGAGGCATACATCTGAAACATTAATGGCGTCCCTACGGGGATTCGAACCCCGGTTACCGCCGTGAAAGGGCGATGTCCTAGGCCTCTAGACGATAGGGACGTTTCAGAGGTGGGCGTATATTAGGTTGAATTAGATAATGTGTCAAACGCTTTTCAGGCTAAAAGCTAAAAAAAGCGAACAAGTGGATAAAATTACATCAAAATCAAAAAAATGCAGCTTGGGCAAGCTAAAACGATTGAAGTTTTAGCGAACGCAAGTGCATTTTCTCTGAAATTTATTTATTTGCGGTCACGATAAAAGACATAGTGACTTAAGTAACATGCCGCGATAAAGACTAAACAGACGATGAGACCTGCGTGCATTTCGGGATCTGCGGCCATACTTAAGCCTGTAATAAAGCAGAACACAAATCCTAAGATTGGCACGATAGGATACAGTGGCGCAGCAAATTTCAAATCCTTTGCAGTATAGCCAGCTTTATACCATTGACGTCTAAAGTTGAATTGGCTCAAGCAAATACTCATCCACACGATCACCATGGTGAACGCAGCCACACCTAGCAAATTCTTAAAGATGGTTTCTGGGGCAAAATGCTCAGATAACAGTCCAGGAATTGCACCAAACATCGTCACTACAAGCGCAATAATTGGCGTGCCACTCTTTGAAAGTCGAGAGAAAAGACTTGGAAGTTGGCGTTGATCAGACAGTGACCACATCATTCGAGAGGCGGCATATAGGCCTGAGTTCGCAGCAGAAAGTAACGCCGTAATGATTACAAAGCGGATGATGTCATCTGCATAAGGAATACCAATGTAATTAAACACTGTGACAAAAGGACTGCTACTGACACCTTCACCGCCTAAACCTGCGATTTCGAAAGGCAATAAAGCACTGATGACAATGATGGTTCCAACAAAGAAAATCAGCAAGCGCCAAATGGCGGCATTAATGGCTTTCGGCACGTTCACTGCTGGGTCTTTGGTTTCACCTGCGGCAACACCAATCAACTCAGTTCCAGAGAAGGCAAAGTTTACAATCAGCATGGTGGTAAAAATTGGAATCAAACCTTGAGGGAACCAGCCATGCGTGGTCAAGTTGTGGAACAATGGTGCTGATTCAGTACCCTCAAAAGGAATGAGGCCAAAAATCGCCAGTAAACCAAGCAAAATAAACACGATAACGGTTACGACTTTCACCAATGCCAGCCAAAATTCAGACTCAGCAAAAATACGTGTGGAGCTTAAATTGAGAGCAAAAATGGTGAGAGCAAAAATAATGGTCCAAATCCACATCGAGATATGGGGAAACCATTCCTGCATCAATAAGGCTGCTGCGGTAAACTCGGTTCCCAGTGTGGCAGTCCATGTGAGCCAATAGACCCAAGAGATCATGTATCCTGTGCCTGGACCAATGTATTTTTGCGCGTATGCACCAAAAGCGCCTGCCACAGGCATGTGTACAGCGAGCTCACCGAGACATAGCATCACCATATAAGCGATCAAACCACCGAGGATATAGGCGATAATTGCGCCTACAGGGCCAGTTTGAGCAATAACTTCGCCAGAACCTAGAAATAAACCTGTACCGATTGCACCACCGAGAGAGAGCATCACTAAATGACGCGTACTCATAGCACGTTTTAATGTTTTTGGTGCATTTGGGTCTTGATGGGTATTTGAGTTGGAAGATTGCATACGACAATTTGTCCAAGCATAGAGAAGCGGCTATTTTATGGAAAAATCGAAAATGTGCAATCTGATTTAATGGAAAGATTGTGAGAAAAATATAATTATTAGATAAACAGAATATGGCGTCCCTACGGGGATTCGAACCCCGGTTACCGCCGTGAAAGGGCGATGTCCTAGGCCTCTAGACGATAGGGACAGATGAGGCATTTGTGTGCAACAAAATATTGCAAACTTTTAAACTGAGCTTGCCTGCGCACAGCGTAGCTGTTTGCTTAAATTTTAAGGAAAAGTTTTACTTTTCTAATCTTAAAATTTGGTGGAGCCAAGCGGGATCGAACCGCTGACCTCTACAATGCCATTGTAGCGCTCTACCAACTGAGCTATGGCCCCAGTTTGTGTGAGGCAATATTAGGAGGATTGCACTCACACGTCAATGATTATGTTGGATTAACTCTCACTATTTGCATCATTTTTCGGCAATTTTAGCGATTCATTTAACTTTTCCCACACTTTCAGTTCTTTCTTGCTTGGCGAACCCACAATTTCCAAAGCATGGCGTAAACGCGCAAAGGTTAAATCAGGACCAATCGTCACCATTGCTTGCATCACAGGGGTTGAGCTGGTTGAACCCGCAATCGCAATAAAAAAGGCAGGCATAAAGTCACGCAATTTAATTTCCATTTGATTTGCCAAGTCCATCAGTGTTTGGCTCACCGTGTCATTGTTCCATGTGAATTGGCTTTCTAAGCGCCAAATCGCGAACTGTAAGCTTTGACGAACTTGTTCTTCAGTCAACTTTTTGCTTTCAAATTGTTCTTTGCTGATTTGTGGCATGTGATTGAAGTAAAAACCTGCCCAATTCACAGCTTCTGACAACAAGTTGATTCGCGGTTGAATCGCAGCAGCAATCTCTTCTAAAGTCTTTGGATCATTTTTCCATGTGAGTAAACGTTCTAACAATTGTGCAGGTGTGAGCGCTTTAATCCATTGACCATTTAGCCAATTTAGTTTTTCAACATCAAAGATCGGGCCGCCCAGTGAAACACGTTGTACGTCAAAGTTATCCACCATGTCTTTTAAGGTGAATACTTCACGCTCGTCAGGCATCGACCAACCCATACGACCTAAATAGTTCAATAGAGCTTCAGGTAATACTCCGATATCTCGATAGTAGTTGATCGAGGTCGGATTTTTACGTTTTGAAAGTTTTGATTTATCTGGGTTGCGCAATAAAGGCATATGGCACAGCGCAGGCATGTCCCAGCCAAAATATTGATACAATAACTGGTGTTTTGGTGCAGAAGGGAGCCATTCTTCACCACGTAATACGTGGGTGATTTCCATCAAATGGTCATCTACGACGTTTGCAAGGTGATAAGTTGGCAAACCATCCGTTTTGAGAAGCACTTGCATATCGACTTGTGCCCATGGGATTTCGACTTCGCCACGTAACATATCATTGATTTTACAAATACCTTGTTCAGGTACTTTCATGCGGATGACATGTGGTTCACCTGCTGCAAGACGCTGTTGTACTTCTTCTTGTGAGAGTTTTAAACCACGGCCATCATATTTCGGCGTTTCACCACGGGCTTGTTGTTCAGCACGCATTTGATCGAGTTCTTCTGCGGTTGCGAAACAGTAGAACGCATGACCTTTTTCAATTAATTCAAGTGCATATTGCTTATAAATGCCCATACGTTCAGATTGGCGATATGGGGCATGTGGGCCACCCACATCTGGGCCTTCTGACCAATTTAAGCCTAACCAGCGTAAAGAGTCTAAAATCATTTTTTCAGATTCAGGTGTTGAACGAAGCTGATCCGTATCTTCGATACGTAAAATGAACTCACCACCGTGCTGTTGAGCAAAACATAAATTAAATAATGCAATATAGGCAGTGCCTACATGAGGAAAGCCTGTAGGAGAGGGCGCAATGCGAGTACGAACTGTCATAAGTGATCGGCGTTTAAATTAGAATTTGAACTATTATAACGAAAAAGCCTAGTCACGGTATGACTAGGCTTATTTAAACATGTGAGGAATTACATATTTAATCGTTAAGATGTATGCGGTTGGAATATGGTTTGAACGAAACGGGAAAAACGTTCGTGTTGACTAGCAAAAAAAGTTTGAGTCGGTGTTGTACGAATACTATTCAACATTTTTAATTCATCATCTGTTGCAGATAATGAGGTATTGCGTTTTTGCTGATCGAGCGCTTTAACGATCGGTGAAGTCGTCTTGTCTAGCGTTTTTAAACTGTTGTTTTCTTTAATCGCAGCTGCATGCCCAACAGATATAGAACAAGTTAAAAATAAACTTAGGCATAGTGCTTTTTTCAACTCTAATGCTCGCATTGCTCACATCCCCTTTTTGATTTCTGGTCTATCAAGACCAACCAAACAACTAATAATTTGCTTTATAGATACAATTTAAACATAAAAAATAATAAAAAAGTAGAACTGCGTCACACTTTTTACAAAAAATCTAAAATTTAGCCACGCCGTTATATATGTTTATAACAGTGTTGCTGCTTTGTACACAATACAAATTTAGCAAGCAAATGTGTAGAAAGCGTGGAGGCCCTCACTTTTCAAATGTTAGCTCACAATCTCTCTGTAAACTTATAGTGCAATAGATACATTGATGGGGTATATCTGAAAAGCAGAATAATAATCTATTTATTAATATAACCATATGATTGTAAAGCTATTTGATACTAAATATAGTGCTTATGAATGGGGTCTGATGAGGAAGAAATAAATGAAAATAGTAATAACAACATTTTTGCTGTTGAGTTTAACCAGTGTAGCCCAAGCAGCGACAGCCTTTCTAAATGTATCTTATGATCCAACGCGTGAGTTTTATCAAGAATATAATCAGGCATTTGGACAGTACTGGAAGCAAAGAACAGGTCAAGACGTTAATTTTAAACAGTCACATGGTGGGTCGGGTAAGCAAGCTCGATCCGTGATCGATGGTCTACAAGCAGATGTAGTGACTTTAGCACTTGCCAATGATATCGATGAAATAGCGAATGCTGGTTTAATCCGAAAAGATTGGCAAAAACAATTTAAAAATAATTCTGCACCCTATACTTCAACCATTGTCTTTTTAGTTCGCAAAGGCAATCCAAAGCATATTCGTGATTGGAATGACTTAACTAAAGATGGCGTTGAAATTATTACCCCAAATCCTAAAACAGGCGGTGCGCCGCGTTGGATTTATTTATCCGCTTGGGGTTATGCATTAAAACAACCCGCTGGAAATGATGCAAAAGCGCGTGAGTTGGTCAAAAAACTTTACCATAACGTCAAAGTTCTAGACTCAGGTGCACGTGGTTCTTTAACGACTTTTGCTGAACGTGGTATTGGTGATGTGCTGTTATCTTGGGAAAATGAAGCGTTATTGGCAACTCAAGGTTTGGGAAAAGATAAATTTGAAATCATTTATCCCTCTATTTCGATTTTGGCAGAGCCTTCGGTTGCAGTCGTCGATAAAACAGTAGATAAAAATGGAAATCGTCATTTAGCGCGTGGCTACTTAAACTTCCTTTATTCCCCTTTGGGACAAGAGCTTGCGGCGAAACATTACTTCCGCCCACGGCATCCGCAAGTCGCAGCAAAATATGCAGCGCAATTTCCGAAGATTCAATTGTTCAATATTAATCAGGTGTTTGGTGGATGGGAAAAAGCGCAAAAAACACATTTTGTGAATGGCGCAGTTTTTGACCAAATATATTCCCAAAAGCGATAGAATGACGTGTCGCTGCTTCGGATTACTTAAGTGCAAAAAGCAAATATGCGAGGTATTTGCTTTTTTTATTGAATGGAAAATGATAAGAAAACGGTTTTACCTATGAAAAGTTAAGAATTCTCTACAAAAAGTCGTTTGGTACTGGCATAAAACAAGGTGATAATGTGCAGTTACATTTTTAGCTGTTGATTTATCTACTATGTCGCATATTTCTGTCTTACTTCACGAAACCATTGATGGCGTTTTGGCAGGTCGCGACTCAGGTGTTTTTGTTGATGCCACCTTTGGGCGCGGCGGTCATACCAAATTATTGCTCTCAAAATTAGATCAAAATGCACGTGTTTACGGATTCGATAAAGACCCACAAGCGCTTGAAGTCGCAGCACAATTAGAACAAGAAGATCCTCGATTTAAAATTATTCATGCCAGTTTTGCAGATATACAATCTGAGCTAGCCAAGATCGGTATTACTGAAGTCGATGGCATCATGGCCGATTTAGGCGTGTCTTCACCACAGCTTGATCAAGCAGAGCGTGGTTTTAGTTTTATGAAGGATGGACCATTGGACATGCGGATGGACAATTCGCAAGGTCCGACTGCGGCAGAATGGTTGTTGAAAATTGAAGAAGAACAACTCGCCAATATTATCTATCAATACGGTGAAGAGCGTTATAGTCGCCGTATTGCCAAAGCGATTAAAGCAGCAGGTGAAATTACCACCACTGCCCAGCTTGCAGAAATTGTTAAAGTTGCCCATCCAAAATGGGAAAAGCATAAACATGCTGCAACGCGAACCTTTCAGGCGATTCGCATTGCCTTAAATAAAGAGCTGGATGATATTGAGGTATTTTTACCGCAAGCTGTAGAATTGTTGAAAGCCGAAGGTCAATTAGCCGTGATCAGTTTCCATTCTTTAGAAGATCGTCTAATTAAGCAGTTTATTCAAAAAGAATCGACTCTAGCTGAAGATCATGGTTGGGGCATGCCGCAACAACGTGTTGATACGCGACGTTTAAAGAAAGTGTCTCGTATTCGTGCGAGTGAAGCTGAAGTGAAAGAAAATCCTCGCTCTCGTAGTGCATGGTTGCGAGTTGCAGAGCGTATAGAGCAGAAAGGCAAATAATGAACAATAAAAATGATGACGAGGTTCTACCAAACAGCAAAAATGGACTGAAAAAAGTCGTTGTTTATGCTGTACTTGTTGCACTGGTGTTCACGAGCGCAATGATGGTGGTGTTTCAAGTATTTGAATATCGTCATGACTATCGTGACTTGAGTGCATATATGCGTGAAAGAGATGATTTAAATGCTGAATGGGGGCGTCTGCTTATTGAGCAGCAAACCTTTGGTGCGACGGCACAGATTGGTTCACGTGCGGTTACGCAACTCCGCATGTTCTCACCACCCGCGGCACAAACCGTTGTGATTTCTTTACCTACGACCTCGAAGCAAGATAAATAAGGCATGCTGTATGGCAGATAAGCGAAGTAAACCGATACGAAGAAAACAGCAGTCTATTTCGGCAAAACCAACACTTGCTTTGGATATGTGGCGGTTTTATTTGCTTTGGGGTGTGGTACTGCTTTGTTTCGTGGTTTTAGTGGCACGTGCATTTTATGTGCAAGTGGTCAATAAAGACTTTTTGCAAAATAAGGCCAATGCCAATATTTTACGGACTGAACGTCTAGAAGCAATGCGTGGTGTGATTAGTGATCGTCACGGTGTGCCGCTGGCAATCAGTACGCCGATTATGAAAATCGTGATTGACCCAAGAGATTATTGGGATGCCAAAAAACAATTTAATGAAATTACTGAAGAACTTAAAAAAGATCCGACCAATCGCCGCCTAAAACGTCAATTGCCCAATAAAAACTTAAACTTAGATGAATTGGCAGATGCTGTTGGAATTGACCGTAAAGTTTTAAAGCAGCAAATGAATGATCGGGCACGTTCGCGTTATTTGGTATTGCAAAAAGAAATCCCACCACAACAAGCTGATTTAATTATAAAACGCAATTTTCAGGGTGTTTATACTGAGAAAAGTTATAAGCGTTATTACCCTCAGCCTCAAGCAAATGCACAAATTATTGGTTTGACCAATAGTGAAGGTACGGGTATCGAAGGCTTAGAAATGCAGTTGAATACACGACTGGCAGGGGTTGATGGCGAACAGAAGATTATCCGCGATAAAAAAGGTAATCGCCTCAAAGTTTCGGAAGTGATCAAAGAGGTTGAATCAGGCGAAAACATTACCCTGAGTATTGATTCACGATTGCAATACATTATGTATCGCGAGTTGACTGCTGCGGGTGTTGCAAACAATGCACGCTCAGCCACAGCGATTGCTGTCGATGTCAAAACGGGTGAAATCTTGGCAATGACCAGTTGGCCATCTTATAACCCAAATGATAAGGGCGGGCTTTCAAATAAAGATGCCATGCGTAACCGTGGTGCGATTGATATGTTTGAACCAGGTTCAACCATGAAGCCATTTACTGTTGCTGCTGCATTAGAAAGTGGTCAGTACACACCGAATTCAATTATCAATACCGCACCAGGATCGATGCGTTTGGGTTGGCATACCATTCGTGATACCCATAACTATGGTGCGCTGACATTGACAGGCGTTATTGTTAAATCATCAAACGTGGGTTCAGCGAAACTTGCCTTGTCTTTGCCTAAAGATGCTTTGCCGTCCTTTTTCCGTCGTGTCGGTTTTGGTCAGCGTTCGGATGTAAGATTTCCCGGTGAGAGTGCAGGTTTACTCTATTCGGGAGATAAGCTTAACTCCTCACAACTGGGTACGATGGCATACGGTTATGGCCTGAATGCCACGATTTTACAACTTGCACAAGGTTATGCGATGTTGGCGAATCATGGTATGGAAATGCCATTGAGTTTGCATAAGCTAGAACATGCACCCGAAGGCAAACAAGTGCTTGACCCTAAAATTGCAGATCAAGTTTTAATGATGTTAGAACAAGTCACTTTACCAGGAGGAACTGCAAAACAAGCCGTAATTCCTGGTTATCGTGTTGGGGGTAAAACGGGAACAGCACATAAACTTCGCGCTGACCGTAAAGGCTATTCAAATAGTGAATATCGTGCTTTATTTGCGGGTGTGGCACCTGTGAGTGACCCTCGTTTAGCAATGATCGTTGTCGTAGAAAATCCGCAAGGCCGCTACTATGGTGGTTTGGTTGCAGCGCCTGTTTTTGCCAGAATTATGCAAGAGTCCTTACGCTTACTCAATGTCCCTTTGGATAGACCACTAGATACTTCACCCACTCCAGTGCGCAGGTAAAAAATGTCGATTTGTTTTCAACAGATATATCCGATCAACATCGATGCAGCTTGGTCTGCGCAGCCTTTTAACGGTTTTTGTTTGGATAGCCGTAAGCTTGAAGCAGGGCAAATCTTTATTGCGTTGAATAGTTTTAGTCAAGCTGAGAAAACCCGCCAATTTGCGCAAAATGCATTGGATGCAGGTGCATTGGTGGTGATTAGTGAAACTGCGCTAGGTTTAGAAAAAGAGTGGACCTGTCCAACAGTTCGTCAGTTATTGGGTGAATGGCAAAAACAATATTTGCAGCATGTTGATCCAGTATCGATTTTGCGCGGTATTGCAATCACAGGCACCAATGGCAAAACCACAATTTCTCGTTTAATCGCGGAATTGGTGAGTTCGCAAGGAAAAGGCTGTGCGGTGATGGGGACCACGGGCAATGGTATTTTGCCGAATTTGACACCCTCCAGCCACACGACTTTAGATGCATTACAATTACAAAATGCACTGCATGATTATGCCAAGCGGGGTGCAGCATTTGTTGCCTTAGAAGCCAGCTCTCATGGTTTAGAGCAAGGTCGTTTAAATGGCTGTGAGATTGAAATCGCGGTCTATAGTAATTTAAGTCGTGACCATCTGGATTATCACGGTACTTTAGAGGCTTATGCTGAAGCAAAAGCTTTGCTATTCAAATTTACCACCTTAAAAGCCGTGGTGATTAATTTAGACGATACTTATGCCACGCTCATGTTGGATGCGGCCAAGGCCAATCCATCGCAACCTAAAATCTTAACTTATTCACTGACTCAAGCAGTCGCAGATTATCATATTGCTGATTTGCACTATCGCTTGAGTGGAGCGAGTTTTACGCTGATTGCGCCAACAGGTTTGTATTCAGTTCAAAGTCCATTGCTTGGGCATTTTAATGTCGAGAATTTATTGGCAAGCTTAATCGCAGCTGAGTATGCAGGTTTTGCTTTGGCTGATTTAGTCCAGTTTGTACCACAACTCAAAGGTGCACCTGGTCGTATGCAAGTGATTCAGGATGCTGAGCGGTTATTTGTGGTCGATTATGCACATACCCCTGATGCTTTGATTCAGGTGCTGACGACTTTAAAGCGCCATGTCACGGGTCAACTTTGGGCAGTATTTGGTTGTGGCGGTGATCGTGATCGTGGTAAACGTCCATTGATGACACAAGCGGCACTTGATCATGCCAATCCAGTGGTTTTGACTTCAGATAATCCACGGACTGAAAACCCTGAACAGATTTTTGCGGATATGAAGCAAGAGATTGATTTTGCTGCGCATAGGATCCATGAAATCCATGATCGCCGTGAAGCGATTAGATTTGTGGTTGAACATGCACAAGCAGGAGATATTGTGGTGATCGCAGGAAAGGGACATGAAAACTATCAGGAAGTTGATGGCGTTCGTCATTGGTTTGATGATGTAGTAGAGGTGCAATCAGCACTTACTGCACAGCCACATTCGGTACACTCAGCTTATCCTGCGCAATAGAGTCAAAAGGTAAATAACAAGTATGCACACCTCAACCACCAGTACAGTTCCATTAGAACCTTGGACAGCAGAACAATTACAACAAGCGACACAGGGTGAGTGGTATAACGCAAAATCTCCACAAGGAGAAATCAAGCGAATTTTGACGGACTCTCGTCATGCCGAAGCAGGTGATGCTTTTCTTGCCTTGAAAGGTGAGCGTTTCGATGCACATGATTTTGTCGCGCAAGTTGCATCGCAGGGATGTCAAATGGCGATTGTTGAACGTCCAGTTGATGCTGATATTGTGCAGCTTGTGGTCAAAGATACGCGCTTGGCTTTGGGGCATTTGGGGGCTTATCGTCGTCAACAGAATCCACAACTTAAAGTGATTGCATTGACGGGCAGTAGTGGTAAAACCACAACTAAGGAAATGTTGGGAAGCATTCTGTCTCGTTTAGCACCGACGTTGATTACCCGAGGTAACCTCAATAACGATTTAGGGGTGCCGATGATGTTGCTTGAATTACGTCAAGAACATCGCTACGCCGTGATGGAGCTTGGGGCGAGTCATCAAGGTGAGATTGATTACACCTCAAATCTAGTGCAACCGCATGTGGCTGGCATTCTAAATATTGGAACAGCGCACTTAGGTGAGTTTGGTGGGCGAGGGGGTATTTGTCGCGCCAAGTCAGAAATTTATGCGCACATTTTGCCTGAAGGCACTGCGATCGTTCCTGCAAAGGATGATTATGCGGCAAGCATTCGTGAGTGTGCTCAAAAGCATCCAATTTTAAGTTTTGGTGAAGGTGGAGATATCTTTGTCACTGAGGTTGAACTTCACCCTCAATTTTCACAGTTTCGTTTGCATACACCGCAAGGTGTCCGCGCTGTGAATCTGCCCTTTGCAGGTGTGCATAATGTGGAAAATGCAGCAGCAGCCACCGCATTTGCCTTGGCGATTGGGATTGACCTCGATGATATTGTGCATGGCTTAGAACAGGCACAAGGTGCAAAAGGTCGTTTGAACTTTATTCAACATCAACAGCACCTATTTATTGATGATACTTATAATGCCAATCCAACCTCAATGCGTGCAGCTGCGAATGTCCTATTGCAGCAGCAAGGTTTGAAAGTCATGGTCATGGGCGACATTGGCGAGCTTGGAGAATCAAGTTGGCAAGAACACCATGACTTAGGCCGAGATTTAGCGGATTTGCCTTTAGATGCATTGGTTGTGGTCGGAGAGTTTGCTGAAGCAGCACAGCAGGGCTCAGCGCATGCCAAAACATTACATGCATTTGCCACACAAGCAGAGGCGCTACCGTTTTTAATTAATTTAGTGCAAAGACATCAACCCCAGTCGATGAGTTTCCTCTTCAAAGGGTCCCGTTTCACCCACATGGAAACGTTGATGGCTGATTTGATGGAGAAAATTTAAATGTTGTTATGGTTATTTGAACAATTGGCGGGGTATAACAGCTCGTTCCAAGTTGTTCGTTATTTAACATTGCGTTCATTATTGAGTCTACTGACCGCGTTGGCAATTGGATTGGTTTTAGGGCCGATCATGATTCGCAAATTACAAGCATTAAAATATGGTCAAGCGGTGAGTTCTTTTGCACCTGAAAATCATGCCAAGAAGATGGGAACGCCGACCATGGGCGGGATTCTTATTCTGCTCTCTATTGGTATTAGTACCCTGTTGTGGGCAGACTTATCAAACCCTTACGTATGGATTGTTTTGGGGGTTATGGTGGTGTTTGGCGCAGTCGGTTGGGCCGATGACTGGATTAAAGTCCGTTATAAAGACAATGCGGGTTTACCTGCACGGAAAAAGTTTTTTTGGACTTCGGTTGCTTCCTTAGGTGCTGGTGTTGCTTTATATGTGATTGCCAAACAACAAGATAGTGCTTTGCATACCGCGAATATGCTGGATTTATTGATTCCATTCTTTAAGAATCTTTCCATTCCACTTTCAGCAGTTCCACTCGGTTTAGCGTTCATAGCCTTTACTTACTTGGTGATCAATGGCGCATCTAACGCAGTCAATCTAACCGATGGTTTGGATGGCTTGGCGATTATGCCGATTGTGATGGTCGCAGCAGGTTTGGGCGTATTTGCTTATTTGTCTGGGGATATTCGTTTTGCCAATTATCTACATATTCCTTATGTGAAATATACCTCTGAGCTTGTGGTGATCTGTTCTGCAATGATCGGCGCTGGTTTGGCTTTCCTTTGGTACAATGCACACCCTGCTCAAGTATTTATGGGTGATGTTGGTGCTTTGGCATTGGGTGCGATGCTCGGTACGATTGCAGTCATGGTCAGACAGGAAATTGTATTTGCGATTATGGGGGGCGTATTTGTTATGGAAGCCATCTCGGTATTCTTGCAGATTGGCTCATTGCGGATGCGAAATAAACGAGTATTCCTAATGGCGCCTTTACATCATCATTATGAAAAACAAGGTTGGAAGGAAACCCAAGTGGTGATTCGCTTCTGGATTATTACGATTTTCTTGGTGGTTTTAGGGTTAATGACGTTAAAATTACGTTAAGCCACGATTCAAAAAAAAGCTGGTGAATACCAGCTTTTTTTATGCTTGGAGAAAAATAGATGAATTTGTTGATGTGTCCCGTTTGTCGCCAATCATTAAATTTGGTTGAAAATGCATGGCGATGTGATAACGGACATCATTATGATGTGGCGAAACAAGGCTATGTAAATCTGCATGTGGTGCAGCATAAGCATAGTAAAACGCCAGGGGATACGGCAGAGTCGGTGTTGGCACGCCGAGCGTTCTTGCAAGCAGGTTTTTATCAGCCCTTACAACAAGCTGTGGTTGAATTACTACAACAGTTAAAACCAAAAGCGATTTTGGATATTGGTTGTGGCGAAGGCTACTATACCAGTGCTATGCAGCGTTATAGCGAATACTGCATCGGTGTGGATATTGCCAAAACAGCAGTACAACGTGCGGCAAAATTAAATTCTGATGTGACTTGGGTGGTGGGTACGGGGGCAACCTTACCTGTACGAGATCATTCGATTGATGTCTGTAGCAGTTTATTTAGTCCGATTCCGCAAAATGAAATCGTACGGGTGCTGAGTGATCAAGGTTATTTGATTGTGGTTACACCTGCACCTAAGCATCTATTCGCATTGCGTGAAGCGTTGTTCGAGCAGGTCAATTTGCATGAACCACAGAAGTTTATTGAACAGCTTGAGTCTCAATTTGAGCTGAAACAGCAACGAATTATTGAAACAACAATGCAGTTAGATCAGCTCGCGCTCAGCAACTTAATTGCGATGACGCCCTATGCGTATAAAGCCAATCCAGAGCGGCGTAAAACACTTGAGCAGCAACAGCAGTTTACTGTCAGCGCCGCCTTTCAAATTTATCTATTTCAGAAAAACAAACAGCCATCAATTTGATGGCTGTTTAGGCTTTTATGATGGATTATTGGATTTGATTAATTAAATTTTCAATCCCATCACGTTCTCTTTGGGCGTTTGAGTTTTGAGGGTTTGAACCCATCGTCGGTGGTTGTTTTCTCTCAGGTGTGATGGTGTGTTCACCGTTTGATGTCGTACCCGATAAGTCTGAAAAATCACTTTGCGCTGAGCGTGTAGGTGCGGCAGGTGCAGGACGGTAAAGTGGGCGTGCGAGTGGTGGAGAAGCACGATATTCTTTACGATCCTCGCTTTGCTGGACTTGGAGTTGATCGTGAGAAATAGGATCTTTCGCATCTTTATCCAATCGAACCCATGCAGATGGCGTATCTTTTAAAGCATTGGCCATAAAGTTGGTCCAGATTGGTAGTGCAGCAACGCCGCCATATTCTCTGCGACCTAAAGTGCGCGGCTGATCAAAGCCGACCCAAGTTACCGTAACCAATTTGCCATTAAAGCCCGCGAACCAAGCATCTTTGGCATCATTGGTGGTTCCTGTTTTCCCGCCTAAATCATCACGACCGATTTTAAGTGCAGCACGGCCTGTACCATGTTGGATGACGTCACGCAAAATGTTGGCCATGTCATAGGCAGAGCTTGATTTTAAAATTCGCTGTGCTTGACGATAATCACTATTGGTCTTGGTGGATGGTTCAGCTTGAGCGACTGTCAACTCAGCTTCAGATGCTGCATTGGTATTTTCTAAGCTTTGATTGGTGATTTCTGTTACTTCAGGAGCATCTGCTTCTTGTTGCGGAGCAGGCGCTTTTGCATCGCCAATACATGGAATACATGCATATTCTGGCTTGGCACTATAAATGACTTTGCCAGAGGCATCTTCAATGCGTTTGATAAAATGAGGCTGGATACGATAGCCACCATTTGCGAAGGTTGCATAGCCCGTTGCCATCTGTACAGGCAAGACCTGTGGTGTTCCTAATGCAATGGTATAGTTACGAGGAATTTGATCATCCTGCAAACCAAAATCCATAAAGAGTTGACGCGTCCGCTCGATCCCCACATTTTGTAGCAATCGTACCGATACGGTATTTCTGGATAAATATAAAGCACGACGTAGAGGGATCATGCCCAGATAACGGCCATCGGAGTTTCTAGGCGACCATTTCCCAATGGTAATCGGGTTGTCATTGACCATACTATAAGGTGTCATGCCACGCTCTAAAGCCAATGCATATACAAAAGGCTTAATGGTTGAACCGGGTTGTCTCCACCCTTGTGTTGCACGGTTAAATTTCGATTGGTAGAAATTATAACCGCCAACAACGGCTTCGATCGCACCATCATTTGGATTTAAGGCAATGAGCTGACCTTGCACTCTAGGTACTTGGACCAAAGACCAAACGGTTTTTTCTTTATTTGGGCGTAAGCGAATAATATCTTTCACTTTGACAATTTGTGAGGCATTGGAAGGTGCACCGCCGACACTATTGGCATTGCGATATGGACGAACCCATGACATACCCGACCAATTGACGGTCACAGTCGAGCCATCCTGCATGAGCGCATCAAAGGAATTGTTATTTACTTTTACGACTTTGGCAGGATAGGTGTTGGCATAAGCCATAAATTGATTGAGGGGTTGATCATGTGCTTCTGGCCCACGCCAGCCATGACGACGATCATAAGCTTCCAAACCATCTTGAAGTGCCTGTTCAGCGTAGCGTTGGCGATTGCTATCAATGGTGGTGTACACCTTGTAGCCTGAATCAATCGCTTGATCGCCGAATTGTTTAACCAATTCTGAACGCACCATTTCGCCTACGTATGGAAACACATTGCTCACAGAGCGGTCCACCATGTTTAGATTGATGGGTTCTGCAACTGCTTTTTGATATTGAGTTTGGTTGATATACCCCAACTGTAGCATACGACCTAAAATCCAATTGCGGCGTTCAAGTGCACGTTGAAGGTTGGCAACAGGGTTATATTTTGAAGGTGCTTTGGGTAAACCTGCAATCATTGCCATCTGGGCAATGCTGAGTTCATCAATATTTTTGTTGTAGTAGATACGCGCAGCAGCAGCGATGCCGTAGGAATTTTTACCTAAGAAGATCTTATTGACATAAGAGCTTAGAATTTCTTGTTTGGTGAGGCTCTGTTCAATTTTTCGCGCAAGAAAGACTTCAGTTAGTTTTCGTCTTAAGGTTCGCTCTGGGCTTAAATAATAATTCTTCGCCACTTGCATGGTAATGGTTGAGCCCCCAGTTTGGACATCAGAACCAGTGACAGATTCGGTTATCGCTCGCCCCAAACCTTTAAAACTAATCCCACTATGCTCGAAAAAGGAAGAATCTTCGGCGGCCAAAAAAGCATGAATAAAGGTCGGTGGAATTTGCTCATATTCAACTGGAATGGAAAGTTTTCCGCCATATTCTGCAATTAGCTTATTATCTGCGGTATAGACCTGCAATGGTTTTAACAGTGGCGCCTTTTTTAATGAGCTCATATCTGGCAGTGATGGCGCGAGATAGAGATACATGCCATAAAATCCCATTGGAAGTGAGACTAAGATAATAATAATGATCAAAAAAAATGGGCGAACAATACCAGAACTGGATAGCTTTTTCATAATAAGTAAGTTTTAATAAGAGCGAATGACAAACTAATTGTGGTCAGTATATCCTTTAGACATACGGATTGTTAGATGGGTTATTGTATCCGTATTAATTAAAGACCAAAACAAATTAGTGTGTTGTATTTTTGGGGATAAAAAAATAAATAGGAAAATACTGTGCTCAGGTTATATCGTAAACCAAATAAGGGGTTAGTGGGTGTCGATATTAGTTCGACAACTGTTAAATTATTGGAGCTCTCTGTAAAGAACGGTAGATATTGGGTTGAAAGTTATGCCGTGATGCCATTGCCTGAAAATAGCGTGGTGGAAAAAAGCATTTTGAACCCAGAGGCGGTCGGTGATGCACTTGAGAGAGTGGTAAACCTCGCCAATCCACATACCAGCAATGTCGCAATTGCGGTACCGACTTCTATGGTGATTAATAAAATCATAGAGATGGACGCTGATATGACGGATGAAGAGCGTGAAGTTCAAATTCGTATGGATGCTGAGCAATATATTCCGTTCCCATTAGATGAAGTGAGTCTTGATTTTGAGGTTTTACCCGATCGATTGGTCAATCAGAATCGGGTAAATGTCCTTCTCGTTGCCACACGTACTGAGAATGTTGATACGCGTGTAGAAGTGCTTGAGCTTGCTGGATTAGCTGCAAAAACAGCTGATGTTGAAAGTTATGCAATGGAGCGCGCTTTTAGTGTGTTTTCGGACACATTGCCGATGGGTGCAAACACCGTTGGCATCTTAGATATCGGGCATACCATGACCACGCTATCTGTGATGCAAAAGGGCAAAATCATCTATACACGTGAACAAGTCTTTGGTGGGCGACAGCTGACCCAAGATGTTCAAAGTCGCTATGGTTTGTCATTTGAAGAAGCAGGACGTGCCAAAAAAGAAAGAACGCTTCCAGATGATTATGACATCGAGGTGCTCGAGCCATTTTTAGATGCCGTGGTGCAACAAGCAGCGCGTTCACTGCAATTCTTTTTTTCATCCTCTCAATTCAACGAGATCGACCATATTTTGCTTGCTGGGGGGAATGCCAATATTCCAGGCCTCGCAAAGTTATTACAACAAAAATTGGGTTACCGAGTAACGATTGCCAATCCATTTTTACAAATGGGTTTTTCTCCACAAATCGATATTAAAAAAATTGAAAATGATGCTTCCTCATTGATGGTTGCATGTGGTTTGGCATTGAGGAGTTTTGATTAATGGCAAAGATTAACTTACTCCCTTGGCGCGATGAGCTAAGAGAACAAAGAAAGAAACAATTTGTCGCATTTTGTGTTGGGGTGGCTGCATTAGGAATTGCATCTGTATTTACAGCGTGGATGTATTTTGATCACAAATTGAATGATCAAGAGCAAGCCAATCAGTTTATTGTCAGTACCAATCAAAGTTTGGATGTACAGCTCAAGTCTTTAGAGGGTTTGCAAGAACGCCGTAATGCCATTATTGAGCGAATGAAGTTGATTCAGGGTTTACAAGGACAACGCCCAGTGATTGTGCGGTTAGTTGATGAGTTAGTCCGTGTGACTCCACCAACCATGTACATCACTAAATTTACGCGAACTGGCGATAAATTCAGTATCGAGGGCAAGGCGGAAAGTCCAAATACTGTTGCTGAGTTGCTGCGTAATTTAGAGGCATCTCCTTGGTATCGTAATGCCTTTATGAATTCATTTTTGGCAGCAGAAGAGAAAAAAGATAAAACAGTAAGCTCTTTGGTTCCTCGTGTCGAAGAGAATTATGGAAGTTTTGTGGTCACTGTAGATTTGGGTGAAATCGGTACAGCTGTTGTCGCCGATCCAGCGTCAGAGACAGCAACATTAGGGACAGCGGGGGTGACACAATGAGTCAAGATGAATTAAATGATCTTAATCAAGACAGTGTTGCTGTAAAGAAGAAAAAAATGACAGTAGAGCAATTCTTCCAACAATTTAATACCTTGGATATGAATAACTATGGCAGTTGGCCACTCTCTGTCAAAGTCACTTGTTGGATTTTTATTCTTTTAGCAGTCGCTGCATTGGGTTATTTTGTGGTGGTGCAAAAGCAATTGGAAACCATTGCTAATGCGCAAGCACGAGAGCAAAGCTTGTTGAATGAGTTTAAAGAAAAAGAATCTAAGTTGCGTAATTTGCAGCAATACCAAACGCAATTACAAGAGATGGAAGCCAATTTTAATCAGCAACTAGAGCAGTTGCCGAAAGAAACAGAAATTCCAAGTTTGGTCGAGGATATGAACTTAACAGGCGTAAATTCTGGTCTGAAGTTTAAAAATATCCGTTTAGAAAAAGAAATTAAACAAGAGTTCTTTATTGAGCAACCTATCAGTATGGAAGCGACGGGTGATTACCATGCTTTCGGCGCTTTTGCGACAGGTATTGCAGCGTTACCGCGCATTGTGACTTTGCATGATTTTACGGTGGAAGCAAAAGCAGATACCCAGAAAAAATCCGATATTCCAGTGGTTAGCTACACTGTGAAAGCAAAAACCTATCGTTATGTTGGTGTTGATGATCAGGCCGCTATTGATGCGGGTGCGACAGCTCCATCTGCTCAAGGAGGACAGCGCTAATGAATCATTATAAGTTAATACTGGGCCTGTTTATTGGTTTTGGGTTGGTGGGCTGTGATTCTCGTATTGATGCGGTGAGTCAAAAAATGGCGGAAATTCGTAATCAACCACCTTTACCTATTGAGCCCGCACCTATATTTACCCCAGTACCTTTATTTAATTATTCAGCGCATCAGCTAAAGAGTCCTTTTATGCCAAGCTCTTTGGCGGCTGAATTAAAGATTATGGCAGGTAAGCGTGTTTATCCAAACTTCAATCGTCAACCACAGCCTTTAGAAAGCTATGCGTTGGAATCTCTGAATATGAAAGGAAGCATGCGTGGTCGAGTAAATCAGACCATTGCATTAATCCAAACACCAGATGGGCAGATTGAGCGCGTACAAGTGGGCAGTTATTTGGGGATGAATCAGGGGCGTATTATTAAAATTAGCCCGACTCAAATCGACTTGGTTGAAATTGTACCTGATGGACGAGAAGGTTATGTTGAAAGACCGAGAACACTCGTTTTAATTGGACCAGCGCCGTAAGATTAAGGGAATAACAATGAAAAAACAGTTTAAAGATTCTTTATTTGGGGAAGCGAAGACCATGAATCATGCATTCCGTCAATTTTCTATGGGTGCTGTCGCTATAGCTGTGATGCAGGTTGCATCAGCACAAGTCAGTATGACTAATATTGTGCCAATGAGCTTAGCTGATCAGGGGACTGAAATCCGTGTCATGTTTAATGGTTTGCCACCACAACCTCAGGCTTACCAGCTCGAGCAACCTTCACGTCTGATTTTGGATTTTGATAAAGCACAACAGTCTTTAAAGCAGACATCGATTCCTGTATCGACCAAAGAGGCCAGTTCCGTCGAAGTTGCTGCTGATGATCAGCGCTCTCGTGTGATCGTCAATTTGAAAGATGCAGGGGCGTTTACAACACGCGTTGAAGGCAATACCTTTGTTTTAAAAATTAATTCGGCACGTCCAGCGGCTGCAACGACAGCACCAGTTGCGGCTCGTCAAGCACAACAAGGCGTTTCCAATATTGGTTTTCAGCGTGGAAAACAAGGTGAAGGTTTGGTTGTGATTGATTTATTGGGGAGTAATACCCCAGTAGATGTACAACAACAGGGCAGTAAAATCGTAGTGCGAACCATGGGGAATAAGATTCCAACCCATCTCGCACGTCGCTTAAACACCAATGATTTTGCGACACCTGTCGCTGGAGTTGATGCATATAACGATAAAGGCAATGGCGTGATCACCATTCAGTCTGCGGGCAGCTATGAATACATGGCTTATCAAGCAGAGAATAAACTCACGATTAGCCTAAAGCGTCCTGAAGATAAATCGCCATTGCGAGCAAAATCACAAGCTTATACAGGCAATAAGATTTCTTTGGATTTCCAAGATATCGAAGTGCGTCGCGTACTACAGTTGTTGGCTGATTTTACCAATATCAATATGGTCGCTGCAGATACGGTACAGGGTAATATCACCCTGCGTTTGAAAGATGTTCCATGGGATCAAGCGCTCGATATCGTGTTGAAAACCAAAAATCTTGATAAACGCCGTAATGGAAATGTGATCTGGATTGCGCCTGTTTCAGAGCTGATCAAAGCGGAAGAAGAAGAAGCGAAAGCCATTGCACAAAGTGTGAAGCTTGCGCCGATTCAATCCGAATATATTAAACTCAGTTATGCCAAAGCTGCAGATATTTTAAAGTTAATTGAAGAGTCTCGTGATGGTAAGGGCGGAGTCTCAAACCGTACTGCGAACTCTGACTCATTGGCTTTGGAGAGTTTGCTCAGTTCTCGTGGCAGTGCAGTCGCAGATGTGCGTACCAATACCTTGATCGTCAATGATACTGCACTCAATATTGACAAGATTCGTAAGATGGTGGATTTGTTAGATGTATCAGTCAAACAAGTCATGATCGAAGCACGTATCGTCAGAGCGAGTACAGACTTTACCCGAGAGATGGGGGTGAAGTGGGGAATCTTGTCACAAGGTGTCACTCGAAATAATGACTTGTTGGTGGGTGGTAGTGATACCACGCTATGGAACCTTAGAAAGCCTGAAAAAGACAGTGATACAGGTGGTTGGAAATACGAGATTGAACGTCCAGACAATTTAAACGTAGATTTGGGTGCGACTACCGCTGGTGCAAGTCGTATCGCTTTTGGCTTAATTAGCCTATCTGACTTTATGCTGGATCTCGAACTTTCAGCCGTTCAAGCAGATGGTTATGGCGAGGTGATTTCAACACCAAAAGTCATGACTGCGGATAAACAACCTGCGAAAATTGAATCAGGAACTAAAATCCCTTATTCGTCCTCGACGGGTGCTGGTGCAAATGCTGTGCCTAAAACAGAATTTATTGATGCGACATTGAGCTTAGATGTGACGCCGAGTATTACCCCAGAAGGTAAAGTCATGATGAAGCTCAACATCACTAAAGATGCGCCAAGTAATCCAACACCAACGGGTCAATTGACGATTAGTAAGAACTCGATTGATACCAATGTCTTGGTTGATAACGGCGAAACTGTTGTTCTTGGTGGGATTTTTGAACAAGAAAATATTAGTTCACAAATCAAAGTTCCATTCTTGGGTGATTTACCTTACGTCGGTCGTCTTTTCCGTCGTGATTTAAAAACCGACAATAAACGTGAACTGCTTATTTTTGTGACGCCGAGAATTGTTAATGACACTTTGACGAGAAATCATTAATATATTTTCAATAATTGCAATTAATATAGGTGGCGCATTGCCAAGCAAAGCGTTTGAAACCCTACCAAATATTTATTTGGTAGGGCCAATGGGGGCAGGGAAAACAACGGTTGGTCGACATTTAGCAGAGCTGTTAGGGCGTGATTTTATTGATAGTGATCATGAGATTGAGCGTAAGACAGGAGCTACTATTCCATGGATATTCGAAAAAGAAGGTGAAGTGGGATTCCGTTTACGTGAAACCAATGTCTTGAACGATCTCACTGCCCGTTCTGCACTTGTGTTAGCGACAGGTGGCGGTGTGGTCACACAACCGAGCAATCGAGAATTTTTAAAACAACGCGGCATTGTTGTTTATCTATATACGCCTGTAGAACTTCAACTACAGCGAACCTATCGCGATAAAAATCGTCCATTACTACAAGTAGACAATCCCGAACAAAAACTGCGAGATTTATTGACCTTGCGGGATCCTTTGTATCGTGAGGTTGCAGACTATATCATTGAGACAAATCAAGGCGCAGCAAGAGATTTAGCGCAGCGGATTCTACAGGTTATTCTATCTAAACAAATTAAGTAATTCTCGAGTTGGTTTTAATTATGCAAACGTTATATGTTGAGTTAGGTGATCGTCGCTATCCAATTTTTATTGGAAGTCATTTGGACCCTAAACAATTACTTGAACCTTATCTACATGGGCGGCAAGTAATGTTGGTGTCAAATACCACGGTGGCGCCGCTTTATTTGCAGCATTATGCTGATGCATTAACCCAACTCGATAAGCAAGTTGCACAATGCATCTTGCCTGATGGTGAGCAATACAAAGATATTCAACATTTAAATTTAATTTTTGATGCCTTGTTAGAAGCGGGTTTTAACCGTGATTGTACGGTTTTAGCATTGGGTGGTGGTGTCGTAGGGGATATGGCAGGTTTTGCTTCAGCGTGTTTTCAGCGTGGGGTGAATTTTGTACAGGTTCCGACCACCTTATTGTCACAAGTTGATTCAAGTGTCGGCGGGAAAACAGGGATCAATCATCCCTTGGGCAAGAACATGTTAGGTGCTTTCCAGCAACCTCAAGTGGTGTTGGCTGATATGGCACAGCTAGATAGCTTACCCGATCGAGAACTTTCAGCAGGCCTTGCTGAAGTCATTAAATATGCTTTATTGGGCGATGTGGATTTCTTATCGTGGTTAGAGCAAAACATGGATGCTTTGGTTGCCAGAGATGCAAATTTACTTGCAGAGGCGGTTTATCGCTCATGTGCGCATAAAGCCAGAATTGTCGCCAATGATGAAAAAGAACAAGGCGAACGGGCATTACTTAATTTAGGCCATACCTTTGGCCATGCCATTGAATCGTATTTGGGTTATGGGGTGTGGTTGCATGGAGAGGCGGTTGCGACGGGTATGGTGATGGCGGCAGACCTATCTCATCGTCTCGGTTGGATTTCGGCTGAAGATTTGCAACGTACAAAAAAAATCATTCAACGTGCTCATTTACCGATATTATGTCCGAAAATTCCACTGGATGAATTTTTGGCTTACATGTCGCATGACAAAAAAGTCTTAAATGGCCAACTGCGCTTAGTTTTGCTTGAAAAATTAGGGCAAGCCATAATTACAAAAGATTTTGATGTTGAGCTTATGAAGCAAGCTATTTTAGCAAATCAATCTGCATAATGAATTACGAAAGGAAAGTATCGCTGTGTCACGATCAATTTGGCAAAATATTCAACAATATAGCTGGCTAGTTTTCGCACTGGCTTGTTTAATTGCCGCATTGATATTTTGGGGTGTTACTGATAGTGATGCCTTGGTGGAAGTCGAGCAGCCATCTAAAATTGAAGTACCCGTTCAGATACAGCCTGAGAAAGTTGCCGCGACAACGCATTTGGGTGCACTTGCAGATGCGGTCCGACCTTTAGATCTCACCGCCCGAGTTGTTGTAACAAATGAACATACCCCAGAGTTTCGGGGCACTAAATTTGTCAAAGACAATCAGCGTCAGTGGGTGATGGAGATTTTCCGTAGTTCAAACGAGGCGATCATCAAAAACTTTTTATTGAATCGTGCTGATCGCAAAAAGTTCATTTATTTCCGTTTGAGTGGTCAGGATCAAGTCGAGCAATATGTTTTGGCTTATGGGGTGTTTTCTAGTGCAGAGGATGCAAATCGCCAGTTTTCTCAATTGAACTTGGAACTTCCTGAGTCTATTCAACCAAAGGCTCAGCGACTTTCGACCTATGCCGATTTGGTCAATGATTTAGGTGCTGATGAAATGAAATTGGCGACCAATCAGCTTTATGCAATTCAGTTAAAACCTGCTGCGTTGCCTCGGGTTGATGAGTCTTTATTGATGGGCAGTTCATCAGCAACGACGCCATCAGTGAATAGTGGCGCAACCAGTGCATCGACAACAGTTAAAACAACGGTGACCCAACGTGATGCACAAGGTAATGTGGTCAATGTTCAGCAAAATCATTCTACGGCTCCAGCACCTTCAAATGCTGAAAAAATAAAAGAAAATTCAGATACTTCAAGACGAGAAATCAGCGACCCATTTAATTAAGTTTGCACCATAATGATGCTTGATGATTCTTTTTGTGGCATTTAGCTTCTTTATGGTGCAATTGTGTGATCACTCTTCACCATTATAATTTAAACTTATTTTAATTTTTTTAATGATTTAGTAAATTTATGCTTAATTGGCATGTTTTTTGCTTTTTTGTGGTGCTATTTTGTCTACTCCTCATCTTTCTTTGTGCTAAATGGTTCATTAATTTAGTGAAATGGAAAGTTTTCTGCTTTACAAAGCCTTGCTAAGGTGTAATAACTGAAAACACTTTATATGGTAAATGCGCTGATTCTTGGAAAAGAAAGGCGTATATTGCAAATCCGCCAGTAAAAATGTTTTCGCGAAGCATTGAACTTTATGTGAGTTAATCGGCAATATCGCAGAAAATGAATTGATTGTTTGTTGCTCGAAAGAGCCATGTTTAAAGAAGGGTACGCTATGCACATGCCATCGCCTAATACTGTAGCTCCCGCTCAAGGTTTATATCAACCTGATGAGTTTAAGGATAACTGTGGTTTCGGTTTGATCGCCCACATGAAAGGTGAATCAAGCCATCATTTAGTTGAAACCGCGATTCACAGTTTAAGTTGCATGACGCACCGTGGTGGTATTGCCGCTGATGGTAAGACAGGAGATGGGTGCGGATTGTTATTGGCTATGCCGAAACAATTTTTCCGTGATGAAGCGCTAAAACTCGGGGTAAACCTAACAGAGATTTTTGCTGCGGGTACCGTATTTTTAAATATTGATCCTGCGCTTGCTCAGAATGCAAAGAATATTCTCAATAAAGAAATTGAAGCGGAAGGTTTAAAGGTCGCAACATGGCGTGTTGTGCCAACTAATAACGATGCTTTAGGTGAAATTGCATTGCAGTCTTTACCTGTTTTTGAACAGATTCTCGTGAACTGTCCAATGGGTGTAACTGAAGTTGAATTTAACCGTAAGCTTTTTTTAGCACGTCGTCGTGCAGAACAACAATTACATAATGATCCATTATTTTATGTCACCACATTGGCGACAACAGTGATTACTTATAAAGGTCTGATGATGCCAGCAGCGATTGCTGACTTCTATACCGACTTGGCTGATGAGCGTTTGACTTCACACATTGTGGTGTTTCATCAGCGTTTCTCGACCAATACTTTGCCGCGTTGGCCATTGGCTCAACCGTTCCGTTATCTTGCGCATAATGGTGAGATCAACACGATTACTGCGAATCGTAACTGGGCATTGGCACGTACTCCAAAATTTGAAAATCCTTTATTGCCGGGTTTAACTGAATTGAATCCGATTGTGAATCGTACAGGTTCGGATTCTTCAAGCCTAGATAATATGCTAGAAATCTTGGTGGGCGGTGGCATGGATTTATTCCGTGCACTGCGTATGCTTGTACCACCAGCATGGCAAAACGTTGAAACTTTAGATGCTGATTTACGTGCCTTCTATGAATTTAACTCGAAACATATGGAAGCGTGGGATGGCCCAGCAGGTTTAGTGGTTCAAGATGGTCGTCATGCGATCTGTATGCTGGATCGTAATGGCTTACGCCCAGCGCGTTGGGTGATCACTAAAAATGATTACATCACCTTGGCGTCTGAAATTGGCGTATGGGATTATCAACCTGAAGATGTTGTGTCGAAAGGTCGTGTCGGTCCAGGTCAAATCCTCGTTGTCGATACCTTGACAGGTAAAGTCCTTGACACTAAAGATGTCAGCAACCATCTGAAAAACATGCGTCCATACCGTGAGTGGTTACGTGATCATTCTATTCGCTTGAAAGCAAATCCAGAGCTTGAAGAACAGCTTATTGATCAAGGTTTAACAGGTGATGCATTAAAAGCAGCGCAAAAAATGTTTATGGTGACATTTGAAGAGCGCGATCAACTATTACGCCCAATCGCAGAAAGTGGTCAAGAAGCTGTCGGCTCAATGGGCGATGATACTCCAATGGCGGTATTGTCACGTCAAGTACGCCATGTCTCTGATTACTTCCGCCAACAGTTTGCACAAGTGACCAATCCACCAATCGATCCATTACGTGAATCAATTGTGATGTCATTGGAAACATGTATTGGCCGTGAACAAAATGTGTTTGAACAAGGACCTGAGCATGCTGACCGTATCATCATCGCTAGTCCTGTATTATCAAACGCGAAGATGCAATTGCTACGTGATGTTGAAAAAGAACGTGACGGCTACGCAGTTGTAGATATTGATCTGAACTATGCTGAAACTGAAGGTTTGCAAGCAGCGATTACGCGTATTTGTGAAGAAGCTGCTCAAGCAGTGCGTGACGGTAAAACACTGATTGTATTATCAGATAAAAACTTCCGTGAAGGTTTCTTACCTGCAAACTCTGCATTGGCAACAGGTGCGGTACATCATCATTTAATCAAGACTGGTTTACGTACTGACGCGAATATCTTGGTTGAAACAGGTTATGCACGTGATCCACATCAATTTGCAGTGTTGCTTGGTTTTGGCGCAACCGCGATTTATCCATATTTAGCTTATGACGTGATCAATGACTTGATCGCCAAAGGTGAGTTGTTGGGTGATCCAATCTATGCGCAAGCAAATTTCCGTAAGGGAATCGAGAAAGGTTTACTCAAAGTTCTTTCTAAAATGGGAATTTCGACCGTTGCTTCTTATCGTGGTGGTCAATTGTTTGAAGCGGTTGGTTTATCCTCAGAAGTGGTGGATCAGTGTTTCCTTGGCGTACCAAGCCGTATTCAGGGTGCAACGTTTACAGATTTAGAGAAAGACCAGAAAAAATTGGCAATCACTGCTTGGCAGCATCGTAAGCCGATTGATCAAGGCGGTTTGCTGAAATTTGTATTTGGTAAGGAATACCATGCCTTTAACCCAGATGTCATTAACACCCTACACAAAGCAGTTCGTTCAGGTCAGTATCAAGACTTTAAAGAATATGCAGAGTTGGTCAACAATCGTCCAATTGCAACGATTCGTGATTTATTTAAATTAAAAACCACCAATCCAATTGCGTTAGATCAAGTTGAAAGCATTGAGGAAATTCTGCCACGTTTTGACTCTGCAGGTATGTCTTTAGGTGCATTATCACCAGAAGCACATGAAGCGATTGCGATTGCAATGAATACCATTGGTGGTCGTTCAAACTCAGGTGAGGGCGGTGAAGATCCTGCGCGTTATGGCACGATTCGTAACTCGAAAATCAAACAAATTGCATCAGGTCGTTTTGGTGTAACACCAGCCTATTTAACGTCTGCGGAAGTGTTGCAGATCAAAGTAGCACAAGGTGCAAAACCGGGTGAAGGTGGTCAGTTACCAGGTGGTAAAGTGAATGGCTTAATTGCGCGTTTACGTTACTCAGTTCCTGGTGTGACTTTGATTTCACCACCACCACATCATGATATTTATTCGATCGAAGATTTATCGCAATTGATTTTTGACTTGAAACAAGTCAACCCACAAGCGATGGTATCGGTGAAACTGGTTTCTGAGCCGGGTGTCGGTACGATTGCAGCGGGCGTAGCAAAAGCATATGCCGACTTTATTACCATTTCAGGTTATGACGGTGGTACTGCAGCATCGCCACTTTCATCCATTCATCATGCGGGTTCGCCATGGGAATTGGGTTTAAGTGAAGCGCATCAGGCCCTTCGCGTGAATGACCTGCGTGGTAAAGTCCGTGTGCAAACCGATGGTGGTTTGAAAACAGGTCTTGATGTGATTAAAGCTGCAATCTTAGGTGCCGAAAGCTTTGGTTTTGGTTCTACGCCAATGATCGCGCTTGGTTGTAAATACCTACGTATTTGTCATTTAAATAACTGTGCGACTGGTGTTGCTACTCAGCAAGATCATTTGCGTGAAGAGCATTACATTGGCGAGCCACAAATGCTGATTAACTTCTTCAAGTTTATTGCTGAAGAAACACGTGAATTGTTGGCTGCTTTGGGTGTTGCGTCACTGAAAGATTTGATTGGGCGTGTTGATTTACTTGAAGTTATTTCGGGTGATACTGAAAAGCATGCGCATTTGGATTTGAGTGCACTATTAACCTCACATCCATCGGCTGAAGGCAAGGCACAATATTGCCAAGTTCAAGGCAATGCACCGTTTGATAAAGGTTTATTGGCAGAACAAATGGTGGCAGAGATGTTGCCAGCGATTGAAGCAGGTACTGGTGGTTCATTTAACTTCAAAGTCGGTAACTGTGATCGCTCGATTGGTGCACGTATTTCGGGTGAAATTGCACGTCGTTACGGCAACTTGAGCATGGAAAGTAGCCCAGTGGTGATGAATCTTGTCGGTACGGCGGGTCAGTCATTGGGTGTCTGGAATGCGGGTGGTTTGCATATCAAACTTGAAGGTGATGCCAACGACTATGTCGGTAAAGGTATGGCTGGTGGTTGTGTGTCGATCTTCCCACCAAAAGGTTCACCGTTCCAAACACAAAATACGGCGATTATTGGTAACACCTGTTTATATGGTGCGACTGGCGGTAAAGTCTTTGCTGCAGGTACTGCAGGTGAGCGTTTCGCAGTGCGTAACTCAGGCGCTTTTGCGGTGATTGAAGGTGCTGGCGACCATTGCTGTGAATACATGACTGGTGGTGTCGTGACTGTACTGGGTAAAGTGGGTCATAACTTCGGTGCAGGTATGACGGGTGGCTTTGCTTATGTACTCGACCTTGATAATGACTTTGTTGACTACTACAACCATGAACTCATTGACCTAAATCGTATTTCGACTGAGGCGATGGAAGATCATAAAGAATATTTATTGCGTATTCTTGATGAGCATATCCAAGAGACAGGCAGTGCTTGGGCCTACAAGATCCGTAATGAGTTCGACTTCTATAGTCGTAAATTCTGGCTGGTCAAACCAAAAGCTGCTAATTTGCAAACGCTTTTGATAAAGACTCAAGCCGATCCACAATAATTCTACGACTGCAAAGACATAGGCAGGTGCAAGCGGTGAATGACATCGCTGCGCCTACCCACGGAGAGAGACATGGCAGAACGCCTCAATAATGACTTTCAATTTCTGGATGTAGCACGCCAAGATCCAGAGAAAAAAGATATTACTGTCCGCAAAGCAGAGTTTGTGGAAATTTATAAGCCTTTTACTGCGGATGTGGCTGCGAATCAATCACATCGTTGTTTAGGTTGTGGTAATCCCTATTGTGAATGGAAATGTCCAGTACATAACTACATTCCAAACTGGTTGAAGCTGATTGCGGAAGGTCAAATTTTCCAAGCGGCTGAACTTTGCCATCAAACCAATACCTTGCCAGAAGTTTGTGGTCGTGTATGTCCACAAGACCGTTTGTGTGAAGGTGCATGTACCCTAAATGATGGCTTTGGTGCAGTAACCATTGGGAATGCTGAAAAATATATCAACGATACGGCATTTGCCTTAGGCTGGCGTCCAGATATGTCTGGGGTTAAGCCAACGGGTAAAAAAGTTGCGATTATTGGTGCTGGTCCTGCAGGCTTAGGTTGTGCAGATATTCTTGCACGCGGTGGTGTTAAACCTGTGGTATTTGATAAACGCCCTGAAATCGGTGGTCTTCTTACCTTCGGTATTCCAGAATTTAAAATGGAAAAAGATGTCATGAAGCGTCGCCGTGAAATCTTTACGGGGATGGGTATCGAATTCCGTTTAAATACTGAGATTGGTACAGATGTTACCATTGAACAGTTATTAGCTGAATATGATGCTGTATTCATGGGAATGGGCACTTATACCTATATGAAAGGTGGTTTCCCAGGTGAAGATCTCGATGGCGTTTATGATGCATTAGATTTCTTGATCGCTAACGTGAATCGTTGTCAAGGTTGGGAAAAAGATCCAAGTGAATACATCAACCTAGACGGTAAAAAAGTAATTGTGCTTGGTGGTGGTGATACCGCGATGGATTGTAACCGTACCTCACTACGCCAAGGTGCTCATGACGTGACCTGTGCTTATCGTCGTGATGAAAGCAACATGCCGGGTTCTGCTCGTGAAGTGAAAAATGCCTACGAAGAAGGTGTGAAATTCCTATTCAATCGTCAGCCGATTGAAATCGTGGGCGAAAATGGTCAAGTGACTGGTGTTAAGTTCGTAACGACTCAGTTAGGTGAGCCTGATAGCCGTGGTCGTCGTAGCCCTGAACCAATTCCGGGTTCTGAAGAAGTATTGCCAGCAGATGCGGTACTACTTGCTTTTGGTTTCCGTCCAAGCCCAGCCGACTGGTTTGGCAGCGCAAAGGTAAATCTAGATGGTTCAGGCCGTGTGGTTGCGGCTGAACATCAAGAATTCAAATTCCAAACCTCCAACCCGAAGATTTTCGCGGGTGGTGATATGGTGCGTGGTTCTGATCTTGTTGTGACCGCAATCTGGGAAGGTCGTGAGGCCGCGGAAGGTATCTTGGATTACCTCGGCGTGTAATTCAAACGTCTAAGCTATCGCTTTAAATAAAAATGCTGTAGATTATCTTTAATTCGAAATTTTTTTGGATGAGAAGATGACTACAGCATTTCCTATTGATCAACTTACAAAAACTGAAAAATTACAATTGATAGAGCGCTTGTGGCAGGACTTATCTACTGAGTCTGAGCTGCTTTCGCCACAGTGGCATGCTGAAGTTTTACAAAAAACAGAAGCATTGGTGGCGACACAGCAAAATCAATTTGTTGACTGGCAAGATGCTAAAAAACGATTGCAGAAGAAAACATGAAAATCCGTATTCTCGATTTAGCGATTCAGGATTTAGAAAGAGGTCGAGATTTTTATGAAAAACAACAACAGGACTTGGGTGAGTATTTTTTAGATTCCATGTTTGCAGATATTGAATCATTACAGCTCTATATGGGCGTTCATTCACAGTATTTTGGTTACTATCGTTTACTTGCAAAAAGATTTCCTTATGCGATTTATTATAAAGTGATAGAAACAGAAATACAGATTTGGCGGATTTTAGACTGTAGAGCACAGCCCACTGCGGAATGATAAGTGACGAGTGTTGTTACTAGCGATACGTCAAATTCCATTTTACACTTTATCTTTTTGGCGGTTTTTGCCAGTTCGATCATCTTTTTTGCCCTGTCATTGTGGTTTTTTCGAGGTAATACTCAAGGTCAGTATGAAAAATGATGCAGGCAATCAATATGGCTCTTGCAAATATCAACACAGAAAAAAATTATCTAAATCGTCCCAAAGCATTAGGGATTACCGTACGACGTTTGCAGTTTAATCCTAAAAAAATTAAGCGACATTATTTTGCGAATTCACCTGTGATGTCGCATCTCTTGACTGCTCTTTCCTCAACGTTCCCGATCGGTGAACAGTTTTTTGTCAACAGTGTTCGCAATGTTCGAGACAAAGTTCAAGATCCACAATTACAAGCGCAGATCGCTGCGTTTATTGGCCAAGAAGCGATGCATTCCAAAGCACATACCGAGTTTAATGATGCATGGCGGCGTGATGATTATAACCTTGATCGTTTTCAAACTTGGATTGCCAAACAGGATGAATCATTAAGAAAAGCGCATCCAAAACTTCAACTTGCTTTGACCTGTGCTTTTGAGCATTTCACCGCAATGTTAGGGGGCTACATTCTTAAACATCCTGAGGTTTTAAGCACTTTGGATGAGGATGCAATGAAGCTATGGGTCTGGCATGCAATTGAAGAAATCGAGCATCGTTCAGTGGCATTTGATGTTTATGAAGAGGTGTATGGGGATGATCGAATTCGACGTTTGTTGATGCGTAGCGTCACCACAGGTTTTGCGAGTTTGGTTTTTTATGGAACAACACGTTTGATCTGGCAAGATAAGTGGAAAAGTTTACCGAAAGTCGGTGGGAATTTATTTGGACTATACCTGTTGAGCAAAATGCTGATTCAATTGATTCCTGAATATTTATCATACTATCAAGCTGATTTTCATCCAGCCAAACATGATTACACGCGACTGGTGAACGATTGGAAAATACGTATGGCAGATGAATATGGCATGATTAGTTTTCAAGAAGAGACTGCTTCTAAAATTTATAGTTAACAGGTACAACTTTACCTACAAATAAGAATAAAATTTTAGACATGCAGATTTAAACACTTTGCTTAGCGAGGCATTACATCTAGACCTTGATGTAATGCCATTTTTATTTAAAGAGAAATAAAACAACTTTAATAAACTTTACACAGCGCACAAAAAATCACACTACAATGAATTATCGTGAAAAATATAAAGAAAAACTTGAGGATAAACTTTATGAAAGCTATGAAACAAACCGCCCTAGCAACCGTATTGGCAAGCAGTTTATTGTTTACAGGTTGTGGTTATAACACCTTGCAAGTCAAAGATGAAGCCGTCATCGCATCTTGGTCTGAAGTGCAAAACCAATACCAACGACGTGCTGATCTTGTTCCAAACCTAGTCAATGTAGTGAAAGGTTATGCCAAACATGAAGAACAAGTTTTGGTGGAAGTGACTCAAGCGCGCTCTAACGTGGCGGGTTTAAAAGTAGATAAAGAAGTCTTAGAAGACCCAGCCCTTTTTGAAAAATACCAACAAGCACAAAGTCAACTTACAGGTGCATTGTCACGTTTAATCGCTGTTTCAGAAAACTATCCTGATCTCAAAGCCAATGAAAACTTTCGAGATCTACAAGCACAGCTCGAAGGAACGGAAAACCGTATCGCGGTAGCACGTAACCGTTATATTACAACGGTACAAGATTACAATGCTTATGCGCGTCAATTCCCACAGGTGATGACGGCTAAAGTGATCGGTATGAAAACCAAAGAAAACTTTAAGGCGGAAGCATCTGCTGAACAAGCGCCAACAGTTTCTTTTAACTAAATTGGCATTGTGGGGAGTTACTGTATGATGAAAACGTCAAAGCAAGCATGGACGCAGCGAATTTACGCTGTTTTCATCCTTCTTTTTACAACACTTTGTTTTCAACATACGGTGTGGGCGGAGCAAGCAACGGCAACAGATCAAAGTGATGTGTTGATTGCTGGAAAAATTATTCAGGAACAACAAAAAAATCAATCCACTGCACCTGCCAACAGTAATGATCCTGCTCCAGTTCTGCCCAAGGTTGCTGATGATATGGCGGAGGGTGAGTCCATACGCGGCTTACCCACTTTAAATCAGCCAGTCATTGATCAAGCCAAGATATTGAGTGCTGCTGAAACGCAGCAGTTGAACCAAAAAATTCTCAGTCTCTATCAGCAGGGCAAGGCACAAATAGGTGTGATTATTGTACCGACCACGGGACAAGAAGCTATTTTTGACTTTGCTTTAAGGACTGGTGAAAAATGGCAATTGGGTTCGGCTAAACGCGATAATGGCTTACTGATTGCGATTGCGGTTAATGATCGTAATATTCAAATTCTGACAGGCTATGGCTTGGAAGGTGTTTTACCTGATGTGGTGCTGAGTCGAATTATTCGTAATCAGATCACGCCTGCATTTAAACAAGGTCAATATGCACAAGGTATTGCGGCGGGTTTGGATGAGATTACCCGAATCGTCAATTTAGATCCTGAAGTTGCACAACAAGCAGCACAGGAGTTAAAAGAGCGTCATGAGCAAGCATTACATCAGCAACAAGCCAAAGAAAATAGTCTTTCAATGGCACTCTTTATCTTGATTGCTGGCGTTGTGGGTTCATTGATTGTGGGTAAACGTCTCAGCGCGTCTACTGCGGGGGTTGCAGCAGTCGTGGCTGGTTTGGTCAATGGGGCTGGTGTGTTGATGAGCCTGTTGTTGGGCATCGGTGTGTTCTTTTTATTGATTACCTCACTGGCACAACTGATTTTCCAAGCCTTTTTATCAGGCGGTGGACGTGGCGGTGGTGGTTTTGGGGGCGGAAGTGGTGGTGGATATCGTGGTGGTGGCGGTGGTTTTGGCGGCGGAGGTGCATCAGGCTCATGGTAACTAAGACAGATACAACACAGATTATTACCCAGCCTAAACTGGATGAGCGGGTCCAACCTAGCTTGAAACGTTGGTTTAAGCATTTTTTATATATTTCTGCGGCACATCGCTATTTTAGTAAGCAAGATCGTTTAGAGATTGCGCAGACCGTACAGCAAGCTGAGCATGGACATGTTGGTGAGATACAGGTGGTGATCGAGGGGCATATCCCTTGTTCACAAGCCTATCATCAGGATACGCGGTTACGTGCGCAACAGCTCTTTGCTGAGTTGGGGGTATGGGATACTGAGTTGAATAGTGGCGTGTTGCTTTACTTGAATCTATGCGAGCGTAAAGTTGAGATCGTGATTGATCGCGGGTTAAAGAATGCAACAGATACTGAAACTTGGCAGCAGATTTGTCAGTTGATCATCGAAAAACTAAAACAGCAGCAATATCAACAGGGTATTTTGGCTGGTATTCAGGAAATCGGTCAGGTGTTGGCGATGTATTATGATCAGCCAATTTCCGATCAAACCAATGAACTGAGCAATGAGCCGATTATTTTGAATTAATAGAGCTTGTACAGTTCCAAATATTTCACCTTTGGCTGATGAATGAGACTTTTAGAAACTCAATGTTGGGGTATTTGCTTAGATTTGATTGTATCGTTTAATTAAGGGATATATCGCCTAGTGATAAACGGATGTTATTTGGCGATGAGTGGTAAGGTCAGTTACAAATTTTTTTATGTGACATACTTCGCTCAATTTTAAAACAATTAGAGCATCATCAAAATTGACTTTAAAATTCAAGACGGATAATGAGGGAAAGCTGACATTATTTGTCATTTTTCCTCATAAAATGTCCAAACTGCATCAATTGTGAACAGATGTAATATTGTTTTAAGTCTCTGTTTTTTTAAGTTAAAATTGGCTAAGCTAGGAGCTGGCATGAAACATGCTGAATACAAAGTAGCTGAATAAAGCTTATAAAAAATTTATACATTGGAGAAATGTTATGAACACAATGCAAAAGGGTTTTACCTTAATTGAATTAATGATCGTTGTTGCGATCATCGGTATTTTGGCGGCAATTGCGATTCCGCAATATCAAAACTACATTTCTAAGTCACAAGTAAGTCGTGTTATGTCCGAAACAGGTGCTGTTAAAACAGCAGTTGAAACCTGCATGATGGACGGACTTGCGTTGGCTGCTTGTGATTTAGGTTGGACGAATAGCAACCTCGTTGGTGCTTCGGGTGATGGTGATGGTGATGGTGGTGCGAGTGGTCTTCAAGGAGGTTTATCTGTTGAGATTACTTTAGCTGATAATACTGCTGAGATCGAAGCTACTTTTGGACAAAATGCTTCTGCTGCAATTTCTGGTGAGACTTTGACTTGGACTCGTACTGACACTGGTACATGGTCTTGTGCGACAACTGTTTTGCCTAAGTTCGCTCCAGCTGGTTGTCCTGCTGCATCTACTCCTACTGAATAATTTAAAAAATGATAGAAGCAAAAAAGGTGAGTTAATCTCACCTTTTTTCATGGATGAATGAACTGAATCATTATGCATAAGAAAATAAATTTTTTGCATCTAAAGATCATTGCTATTGTTGCAATGACAATTGATCATTTTGCTTGGTTATTTATTGAAACAGGTACATTTGAAGGGCAACTCTTACACTTCATTGGTCGTATTACTGCCCCCATGATGTGTTTTTTATTGGTTGAGGGATATTTCCATAGTAAAGATATAAAAGTATATGCGATACGATTGTTTGGCTTTGCCGTAATCTCTCAATTACCTTTTGTTGCGATGTTTGAAGGATGGGATGTCATTTTGAGTCATCCTGAAATTCTATTCTATAAGTTCAATATCTTATTTAATCTTCTGCTCGGTTTGCTATCACTTATAGTCTGGCACGCTAGACTTTCGTTAGCGATTAAAATTGTATTAACTACCTTGTTTTTATTGCTCTCCATTGAGATGGATTGGGGAGTTTTTATCACTGGTTTTGTATTGGTGTTGGCATATTTTAGAGAAAATAGAAATCAGCAAATCATTGCCTATTTGATAGCCGCGATGGCAATGTTGTTATTGGTTGATTTGGGTTTTATACATGCTTTACCTACATTGGTTTTACAGTGGATGCCAATAGGTATTTTAACTGTACCTATTTTTTGGTGGTTATGTAATTATCAGTTTGGAGATAGGTTTGGGGGGAGGTACTTTTTTTATCTTTATTACCCGGTCCATATGTTGGTTTTATCATTATTTAAATTATTATAGAGCTTAATATTCATGTCAAGACAGTTTTTACATATTAAAAATATTCAGAAAAAAGATATTATTATTCTATCTCTTCTGCTCTGTTTAATAATTAGTGGAACTTATTTGTATAGCAATAAAAATCAATGGCTGCAACGTACAGTTTATTATACATTACAAGCCCCTTTTGCTATAAAAACGATAAAATGTTCGCAAAATGCGCCTGAATTTATGCCTGAATTTATGAGGTATGTAATTGAAGAGCAGAAATCTTTGAACAATCAACTTGCTTTTAAAGATACTCAAGGAAAATTACATCATTGTGAAAGTGGTTGGGAAAATGGTTTTAATGGCGATCGTCTAATTACAGTGGATTCTCGTTTCCGCTATGCAAGCGTATCTAAAGTCATTACATCTGCAATGATTTTACATTTAGTAAATGAGGGTAAAATATCATTAGATCAAAAATTATTAGATATTATTGATATTCCTAAACCTAAAGATCAGAGAATAGAAAATATTACAGTTGCAATGTTATTAGAACATAGTGCAGGTTTTGATCGTTTTAAGACATTTACGCCTATGCTTACTATGGGGAAAAAGCCGTGGTGTCCAACAGACCTCAATAAACTATCAAATGTGATTTTAGACTTTGAGCCAAATACACAGTTTCAATATTCGAATGTAGGTTATTGTTTGTTGGGAGCGGCTTTGTTGCACAAACCTATCTGTAAAGGGTTTTTCAGCGATATAATTTTCAAATGAAGAAGCCTACACACAAAATCTACCGCACAACCAATTG
>NZ_JAKZGG010000009.1:0-159098 GCF_022549455.1 Acinetobacter sp. NIPH 1852
CTTCGAGTAATTTCTACCATCTAATCAATGAAAATAATTTCGATCGATTAACCAGTAAAAATCCACACAAGTTGTTCTTCTTCAATTCTTAATGATCTTCTCGATGATTCGTCACCATCAAGCTAGGTCGGCTATATTACTCTTAATCTCTTAAAAGTCAACAGGCAATTTAGATATTTTTAAAACTTATTCTCAAACACAAGATTTAAATCTTTCAATCCAAACCCTTGTTTCTCAACCAGTTTTTATCTGCATCACCGCCGATGGATGTGCATTCTACAGCATTTCTAACTCCACACAACCCTTTTTTTTAACTTATTGTGACGAGTGTCTATTTCTTGCACAAATAAGGCTGAAAATGTGGGATTTGATCTAATATTTGCTCTGTTTTACTCTTTTCTTGCCAATGCAAAGGACGGCAATCAATATATTCACAATACCCCGTGCCTTCGTATGATTCATTTTTCCAAATTAACTGATAGTGAAAACTTCCCACATAACCTGCGGCTAAACCAAATTTATAATCGCCTCGACTTTGTGCTTTCAGGTGAAAAGTAACTTGATTATTTTCCTGACATTGCCAAATAAACTCTCGCGCCAAATACATATCACGCCCATTTGGTGTTTGGATTTTAGGATAAACCCGTGTTACATCAAAAATAACGTGCTGATCATAAAGTATGGTCTGTTGTTGGTCGTGCTGGATTTCAATTCTTGAAAAAATGATGTTATTCCATTGATTCCTTAACTCAGACAGTATGATTTGAAGATCTGAACGAATTTGAATAATTTGATAAGTAAAAAAATGAAAGGCGATAAATGGCAAATAAACTGCTCTGGCATGCTTCAGAATACCTTGTGCTTCTATTTGATATTTTTGTTCTTTATAGGTAATTTCACCTTCACACTGGCACCTTGCATACCAATAGTCAGCGACACCCCATTGCAAAGCCGAATGATTTTCGATTTCAGTGTAGGTATTTACTTTTAACTGACAACTTAATTCTTCATCAAATCGTTTAAAATAATAATTGGGTGATTCGACTTGGATATCGTCAATATCAAGAAATTGATAGCGATCAATTTCAAATTGGCATTGCTCTTTGGCACTATAACTTTTGAGATGTCCAACTGTTGCTACACTGCTGCTCACTAATACCGTTGCCGTATCAATCGCTGTTGTGGTGATCGCACTGGCGTTATAGCAAATCGGAATACGTGGCTGACCAATTAAACTAATGAAATTCAGATAATGAAAAGGTGCAGGCAGATTCGGCAGAATCAACGCCTGATAAACGATTTTAAATAAACCTTTGGGCGGATAGAAAGTTAAAGCATCTGACTTATTGAGGTTCAGTTGCTTTAATTGATTGTTACTCATCAACATTGGCATACTGAACCTCCCGATTTTAAGTTGTTATTTTTGAGTCATTCTTTTTCGCAAATAAAGTCGTTACAAACCCTGAGAGCACATATAGGATACATACAATCAAGATACCTACTGGAATGTTGTACGTGATCGCAGCAAAAATCAAGACTACAGGCAACATCACGACAAATGGTACGCGTTTACGATCCATTTGTTTAAATGAGTAATACTTGATATTTGAAATCATCAACAACCCAATCCCTACCATAACGACAGAGTTAATAACTTGAATCACAATATCTTTTAAATCAAAAATAAATGGATAATCACGTCCGACCCAAACCAGTGAAATCACAGTGACCGCAGCAAGTGGGCTAGCGATACCAATAAAGTAACGTTTATCCACCACACCAATTTGCACATTGAAACGTGCCAAGCGGAATGCCGCACATGCGGTATAGATAAAGCAACACGCTAAACCAATACGTCCTAAATCATGTAAGCTCCAGCTATACATTAAGATTGCAGGTGCAACCCCAAAAGCCAGCAGATCAGATAATGAATCATATTGTTCGCCGAAGGCACTCTGTGCACCAATCGCACGCGCCACTCGACCATCTAACCCATCAAGCAATGCAGCGAGGAAAATCGCATAGATCGCTTGATTAAAGTTTCCATTCATACTCGCAATGATTGAGTAAAAACCAGATAGAAGCGCCGCTGTTGTAATTAGGTTTGGCCATAGGTAAATACCACGACGTTTTACTTTTTGCCCTTCGTGCGTATGCTCTTCTTCTTCCACTTCAAATGTAATGCGATCAAAAGAACGCCCATCTTTATTTGAATCAGAATCAGGTTTAGGAGAATTTGTCATTATTTTCAATTCCTCGACAATATTTTGACGTCGGCGGGTTACTCACCCACCAACCAACGTACTGCAGCATGACCACCATTTTCACTCATACGCAAATGTGGAAATAACCATTGTAAAGCCTGATCAGCGTCTTCTGAGAATTTCCACGGCGGGTTAATCACCAGTAAGCCACAACCATTTAATCCCACTGGCGTATCATCAGGCCATACACAAATTTCGCAGACCAATTGACGACGGATCCCAGTTTTAAACATTTTCTTTTCAAAACGGTCGATCATGGCACGATCTTTAATTGGATACCAAACCGCAAATACACCTGTTGGCCACTTGCTATGCGCGACTTGTAAAAGTTCAACCAATTGCGGAAAGTCTTTACGCTCTAATTCGTATGGTGGATCGATCATCACCAATCCACGCTTTTCTTTAGGGGGAATAACCCCAAATAAGCCTTCATAAGCATCACGCTCATGTAAGCCCATGCGTTTATCATGAATATGATGACGTAACTCGGCAAATACATCGCGCTGCATTTCAAATACAGTCGCTTTATCAATATCTCGCATTGCCTGTAAAGCAAACCAAGGTGAACCCGGGTAACTCCCCTTACCTTCCTGCTCGCGTATCTTGCCAACTAATTTTAAAAACTCCTGAATAGACTCAGGTGCTTGGCGCTTTTCCATCTCGCTTAATTGCACTAAACGATGAATTCCTGTGAGGAACTCGCCTGATTTTTGTGATGGTGCAAGTGATAAATTATATTTACCCGCCCCACCATGGGTGTCGATATACCGATATGGTTTATCTTTAGCATTTAAACGAGTAAGCAGTTGAAGCAAAAGTACATGCTTCATAACATCGGCAAAGTTACCTGCATGGAAATGGTGACGGTAATTCATGTTGACAATTATTCCTCAATTCAAAGGATAGTTTATCATGAAAATAAAGGCTATTCTTTAACGTTGATGTGATCATCTAAAATTGTGCTGTAATCAAATGAATGTTAACTGGAACTGTATGCAATTCACCTCGCTTCCTACATCTTGGAATATTGATCAAATTTTAGATGATTTAAATACGTCTGGATTTGCTTTGGTGGACGATGTATACCCACATGAATATGTGCGAGATCTGGTTCAAGAATGTAGTTCAAATTTGGAAGCATTTCGAGCAGCAGGTATACAAAATGGTGTCGTCAGCCATATTCGAAGTGATCACATTTTGTGGATTGATGATCAACTCCCAATTGCTGAAAAGCATATCAACACTTTAGAAAACTTATCGCAGGCATTGAATCAAGCATTCTATTTGGGGATTAAAGAAGTCGAAGCTCATTTTGCTTGTTATAACGCAGGTGAGTTTTACGCATTGCATCGCGACAATCCTCAACAAAAGAATGATCGTATGATTTCAACCGTTTTTTACTTACACGAAAGCTGGCAAGAAGATTGGGGTGGTCAGTTACGACTCCAAGATAAAAATGATCAGTGGCACATCATCCAACCTGTATCAAACCGCCTTGTCATCTTCCAAAGTGATTTATTACATGAAGTGTTGCGGTCAAAGCAACAGCGCTTATCCATTACAGCGTGGCTACGGAGTAGTAATTCGATTTGGAATGGATAGCCCCGCTGAAATACACACGTAAAGTAAGGTTGTGAAGTTTATGGTATATCAACCTTTAAATTGCGACAAATAGCCTTATATATCTAAGCATAACTGACGATTTTGGATCAATGAATGACGAATGAAACCAAAGATGTAATTGCTCGTATTGGTGAAACAGATCAACTCTATCTATCGAGTGACACACCAGAGCTGGCTTTAGAGCGTGCTGACTTGCGCTTGCAATTGGTCATGCTGAGCCATATTCGTCAGGAACAAGTGCATTTTTTACAAGAAGCCATTGTCCTGCTTGAACAGGCACGTATTGCAAATGATGAAATGTCCCTGAGCTTGTATTTGAATTTGTCTTTATATTTAGCCAAAGCATATATGATGTACTTTGAACTGACCAAAGAGCAGCGCTTTGCTTTAATTACCCAGCAAATTTTAAAACCTTTGGCACATAACCATCATGTGGATATTTATTTCTTTTTGGCCTATGCCTCAACCGCTAAAAAAGAAAATGCTTTAACTCAACACTGGTTGAAAAAATATGTGTCATGTATCGACTATGATTTAGCGTTATTACAAGAACATTCAGCATTTAAGTTAATCCGTCAGGAAGACTGGTTTAAAGCTCTCATACGAAATAAAGCTCACTAGGGTCTGTTGACATTTCACCTTACGAGCTACAGCTCTCATTGCGACAGTGGACATTTTTTAGATGGTACAAGGCATGTTTTGCGAAATTTAGTCATTCTAAATGATGAGAAACACTGTTTCGCAAGATAACGCAGTATGAGGAACAACGTTCCGCAAGTAAAATGTCCCTGTCCCATAGGGTTATGGCTAAAACTTCCCCAAACTTCGTTATGAAACTTGACAAGGGGATCGCCATTGCCTGCGCTTCATGCCTTGTTTGAGTCGTTTTTGCCTATAACGCAATGCATGGCTGAAATGTCAACAGACCCTAATCATGTGAGCTTTGTTTTTTGATTTTTTAATGTGTACTATCAAGGTGTAGTTGTTGATTCAGTTCATCAATCACGATCGCCCACTCATCATCTTTATCAATATGACTTTTTAAGAAATCTCTTTGTCCTGCACTCCAAAACTCAGCTTCATGCAGTCTTTGTCCAGCACTGAGTTGATGCGTTTGGACAAAACGTTCAATTGCGGCTTCATCAGCGCCAAGTCCTAGCTGTTCAAACAATAATTCTAATGTCGGTTGTTGCTCAAACATTTTTCTTCTCCTTTAATCTTCTATATCCAATTTAACAACAAACAAGAAGTCGTTGCAGAAAAGACATTTATTTTCTTGTTGCTTTTTGTGTTTATCATTTTTAACGCATAAAAAAACGCCTTCAAATGAAGGCGTTCTCAAACTTATCTAAAAATAGATAAATTATTTTAACATGTCAGCAATTGCCGCACGTTCATCTTCAAGTTCTTGAAGTGTGATGTTCATACGCTCACGGCTGAATTCATCAATTTCAAGACCTTCAACACGTGTGTATTCGCCATTTTCACAAGTTACTGGCACACCGTACATTACGCCTTCTGGAATACCATAAGAACCGTCAGATGGGATACCCATAGTTACCCATTTGCCGTTTGTACCCAACGCCCAGTCACGCATATGATCGATTGCAGCATTAGCAGCTGAAGCAGCTGAAGACAAACCACGTGCTTCGATGATCGCAGCACCACGTTTACCAACTGTTGGAAGGAATGTATCTTTATTCCATTCTGCATCGTTGATTTTGTCTTTTAAGCTTTCGCCATTTGCAGTTGCAAAACGGTAGTCGGCATACATTGTTGGAGAGTGGTTACCCCAAACTGTTAATTTTTCAATATCAGAAACTGCAACACCCGCTTTTTGAGCAATTTGAGTCAACGCACGGTTGTGGTCAAGACGTAGCATTGCTGTAAAGTTTTTCGCTGGAAGATCTGGAGCAGATTTCATTGCGATATAAGCATTGGTGTTTGCAGGGTTACCCACAACCAATACTTTAACATCACGGCTCGCAACTTCGTTTAGTGCTTGACCTTGACCAATGAAGATTTCACCGTTGACTTTTAACAAGTCAGCACGTTCCATACCTGGACCACGTGGACGAGAACCAACTAACAAAGCATAGTCTGCATCTTTGAATGCAACTTTAGGATCATCAGTCCCGATCATGCCTGCCAATAATGGGAAAGCACAGTCATCAAGTTCCATCATCACGCCTTTAAGCGCTTGTTGAGCTTTCTCAAAAGGAACTTCAAGCAATTGTAAAATTACAGGTTGATCTTTACCTAGCATTTCACCGCTTGCAATACGGAATAATAAGCTATAACCAATTTGACCTGCAGCGCCTGTAACGGCAACACGAACGGGTTGCTTCATGTGATATTCTCCAATGAGGTGCGTTAGCACGATTGAGTTCAGTTGTGACTCAATCGAATTATCATAAACGGCAAAGATTGTACTCTAAAGCAGCATCTTATGCATGTAAAAGAGAATGATTTCAACAAAAGTCTGATAGAAAATACAAATCAAGCCAGTCAAAAAGTTAATAACTGCCTTTAATCGTAAATTCATTTGGGCATCCTGTCACAACATGGCTAGCACATTGTTTATATTGCCCATTTTTCTGATAACAGACGCGTATTTCCGTTAAAATCGAATCTGATTTTGAGGATTGACAGCTAAAGCGAATACCATTCGCTGGTAAGGATGGATTTAATTTGGTGAATTGCTGTCTAAGACTTTCTTTCTGAACCGCAATTGTATTTGGACTGGTTAGATCTGCTGGAACTTTTAAGCGCTCTGCAAAGTTAATAATCGTCCTAAAATATTGACTGGCATTCATCGGAACGCAGCCCCCTACACTCTGCCAAAGCTGTACACGTTCATTTTCGTTTGGCATCACACGTGCAACCACGGTTGCTTGCAGCGGTGAAAACTGAGCAGATGATTTCGTTTCACAATTACGATTTACAGGAACTTCTGGAAGTAGACTTGAAATTGTAAGCGAATACCCCTCTAGACATTTACGTTGTTTTTGTTTTGAAGAATCTAAGGCACAAACAGCAGGCGTCATTTGCACATGCAAGATATAGCCAGCAATATTCGGGCGATCTGCTGCATACAATGGCGTGCCAAATGACAAGATGATGCAACAGAGCAATGCCTGCCCCAATTTTGTCAACCGCCTTTCAAGTAAATCTATCGATTTCATCAAATGCCAAAACTTCATGATTTCAAATTAAACATCCAATTGTATTTTTAAGGGGTATTGCGTACAGGAATCGCCCCCATCCTTTTTTCTAGGGATTGAGGACCCTGTCCAAGCACCACACCATAATGTGTTGCATTGGTCATGACATGTTTAACGTAGTCACGTGTCTCCAATAATGGAATGCTTTCTGTGTATTGATCCGCAGCAATGGTTTGACCATCAGGTTGCCAACGTCGCGCACGATTCGGACCTGCGTTATAACCTGCTGTTGCCAGCACTGCATTCCCACTCAGTTGCCCTTGAATCATAGAAAGATAATAGGTGCCGTAACGAATGTTGGTATTCATTTCACTTAATGCTGCGGGGTTATAGGTTTCACCCATTTGACGCGCAATTAACTTCGCTGTATTTGGCATGATTTGCATTAAGCCACCTGCGCCAACATGCGAGCGAGCTGAAGTGACAAAACGACTTTCTTGACGCATCAGACCATAAGCCCAAGCAGGATCAACGCCAGCATTGTAGCTATGACTGCTCACATTACTACGATGCGGGGTAGTATAACGATAGGTATCATTATGTTTCGATGTGGTTCGATCAGCCGCATAAATCGCTCGATCATACCAACCCATATCATGTGCGCGTTTTGCCGCTGCCAATAATAGGCCATCATCTTGTTGCAAATAGGCTTGTCGAACAGCCCAATTCCATTCTCTATTGGTATACGTTGCAGGTGCATTGACATCTCTTAATGTAAATGCTCGCTTAAAATGAATATTTTGGTTGAGTCGTTGAATATCTTGTGAACTTGGTTGTTCATCGTATGGCTTATGATTATACCGTTCGCCTAAACGATCTTTGGCAAGTAAATTATGATAGTCATCACCAGCTTGAGCCAGTCTACGATAAATCTGCTGGGCTGCTTGTTTAGATGCTGCATCTGAACGTTGCTCAGACGCTCGAGCCAGCCAATATTGCCAACGATCTTCTTGCTTCTGGGTTACCGACATCGCATCAATCGCACGAATCAGACTTTCCCATGAACCAAATCGAATCGACTGACGCGCATAAATTTCCGCTTCTTCAGGACTAAATGGATAACCATAACTTTGATCGAAAGCATTCAGCACGCTACGATTAAAACCATTTTTCATGACCGTAGTACCGCCGACATAGCCCACTGTACGATACAAATACTGTTGTACTGCAGGTGGCGTGTCTTGAACAGCACGTGGAAGATTGGCCAATGCATTGGTTAGGTCATTATCCGCAAGCCGCCCGATAGCGAAAATGAGATAAGCATAATCAGCATCATTGCTTTTGGTCGCACTCCATAAATACTCTAATGGATTGGCTTGAATCTGATTGAACTGTGCTAAAGATAAACTCAATCCAAGTGCTTGTGCAGTTGCGATAGCTGGCCCTGACTGCCCTGCACGTAACTGTCCCCACAATCTTTGCTGACGATCTTGTGCGGTCATTAATGGACTAGAAAGCATCATTCGACCTAAACCATTGCATGATTCAGGTTGAGAATTTGTGGTCAACCAAATGTCTTTATATTCAGCAAAAACTAAACTGTCTCCAGTTCTCGCTCTGACTTGCGCGATGGCACAGCTTTCTGCTTGGTCAGGATTGGTCACATAACTTAATACGGGTTTAGCTTCAGCAAAACTCGCAAGTTTAACTTTTTCCTCAACATAATCTGCTGCCAACTTTTCTGCCATCGCAGATTGCGGATAGCGTTGAGCAAAACTAATAACGGCAGATGCAGGCTGAAAACCAAGATTGGTATTTAATTTCCAGTATTCTGGATAATAGCCCAATACATCATTTTGCATTTGCTCTTGAAATTGATCGAGCATCGCAATGTTACTGGCATTGGCGGCACGTAAAGCATCATTAAACTGTGCATCTAAAGCATAGACGGATGAACACGCTAGCAAGCCACCCATTGCGATAAAACGGCGGAAGTTGTTCTTGTTGTTCACTTTATTACTTTCCATCGTTATAAAATCACCTTGCTTTTTCATCGTCATCAATCAATATGCCCAATTCACCCAACGGTGATAGTGTAATAAGTCTAGCTTTCCTCTATTGTTGTGTTATGTAACTTACTGATTCATATTCATTAACGCTTATACAATTTTCATCACAAACTGTCTTTTTTTGTCAGTTTTTTATTCTCTCCGCACATACAAAAATACTGCTATAATCCGCGCTTTGTTCAAACTCACCTTGTTCAGGAGCCTGCATGACGGTTCAAACATTCATTCCAAGTGCTTTAAAAGCTGCCTCAGAAAACACTGTTACCCAGCCAATGCACACCACTGATGTTTCAATTAAAAAACTTTATATTGAAACGCAAGGGTGTCAGATGAATGAGTATGACAGTCACCGTATGGCAGATTTACTCGGCGATTCACACGGTTATGTACTGACCACTGATCCCAAAGAAGCTGACATTTTACTGATGAACACTTGTTCTATTCGTGAAAAAGCTCAAGAAAAGGTTTTTAGCGGATTGGGACGTTGGCGCAAACTCAAAGAACAGAATCCAGATCTCGTGATTGGTGTTGGTGGCTGTGTTGCATCGCAAGAAGGCGACAACATTCAGAAACGCGCACCTTATGTCGATATGGTCTTTGGTCCACAGACCCTCCATCGGTTACCGCAAATGCTTGATCAGCATCAGGCCCAAATCGAAAAACCGAAAAAAGATAAAATTAAACTGGTTGATATTTCTTTCCCAGATATTGAAAAGTTCGACTTTCTACCAGAACCACGCGTGGAAGGCTTTAAAGCTTTCGTGTCGATCATGGAAGGTTGTTCTAAATACTGTTCATTTTGTGTCGTTCCTTATACTCGTGGTGAAGAAGTTTCTCGCCCACTGGATGATGTCTTGGCGGAAATTGCAGGACTCGCAGAAAAAGGTGTACGTGAGATCAGCTTGCTTGGTCAAAATGTCAATGGTTATCGTGGTGAAACATTTGAGGGTGATATCTGTACGTTCCCAGAACTACTTCGCCTAGTGGCTGAAATCCCTGGAATTGGACGTTTGCGTTATACCACCTCTCACCCACTTGAATTTTCTGATGAACTGATTCAATGCTACCGCGACTTACCACAAATGGTGTCGCATTTGCATTTACCTGTACAAAGCGGTTCAAACGATGTACTCCAAGCCATGAAACGTAATCACACCATTGATGTGTATATTGATAAAATCGCCAAACTCCGTAAAGTCCGTCCAGATATGCACTTATCCAGTGACTTTATTATTGGTTTCCCAGGTGAAACTGATGCGCACTTTGCTGAAACCTTACAGTTTATTAAAGACTTAGATTTTGACCACTCTTATAGTTTTGTGTATTCAAAACGTCCGGGCACACCTGCTTCTGACCTCGCTGATGACACACCTGATCAAGTGAAAAAAGATCGTTTAGCACAAGTGCAGCAAGTGATTAAAAAATCGAGCATAGATAAAACCGATGCCATGCTGGGTAAAATCGAACGTGTGCTGATTGAAAAAGTATCTGATAAAGATCCAAATGTATTAATGGGAACAGCTGACAATACTCGTTTGGTTGCCTTTATCGGTGATGCAACTTGGGTTGGACGTTTCGCAGAAATTGAGATTACTGAAATTAAAACTTTAAATTTAGTTTATGGTGAACTCTTGAATCTTGAACCTGACGTGGCGTAATGTAGAGGCATTCTCATAAGTCAATAAGAGGGTTTCTCTTGACTGCAGCGATTCGACGTACAGTAACGTTCCCTGAGATTTCAATGGAACGCTTAAAAAGCATGCTCGGTGCGTATAACGGGCATTTAAAACAAATCGAACAACGTTTAGATGTCAAAATTACTCACCGAGGCGATGCTTTCTACCTCGACGGTGAGATTGAAACGGTCGAACGAGCCGAAGCATTATTGCAACGGCTCTATGCGGAGTCTGAAACATCACAACAAGTCAGTGCTGATTTACTCCATCTTATGATCCAATCCTCCCAAACCGACCGAGACTTCGAATTGGTCGGTGAAGGAGTAGATCAAGATGAGACCCCCTTAGATGTCTATTTCCAGACCCGTAAAGGCCGAATTAATCCTCGCGGCACAAACCAAAAACGCTATGTGCAACGTATCCTACAAAGTGATATTTCGTTCGGTATTGGTCCAGCAGGTACAGGTAAAACTTACCTAGCTGTTGCTGCTGCCGTCGATATGCTTGAACGTAATGAAATCCAACGTATCTTATTGGTTCGTCCTGCTGTCGAAGCAGGTGAGAAACTTGGTTTTTTACCCGGTGATTTAACCCAAAAAATTGATCCATATTTACGCCCACTTTATGACGCTTTATATGAAATGCTTGGCTTCGAGAAAGTCGCCAAACTGATCGAGCGTCAAGTGATTGAGGTTGCCCCGCTTGCTTATATGCGTGGTCGTACCTTAAATCACTCTTTTGTGATTTTAGATGAAGCGCAAAACACCACGCCTGAACAAATGAAGATGTTCCTCACTCGTTTAGGCTTTGGTTCTCGTGCTGTAATTACGGGTGATGTCACGCAAGTCGATTTGCCGCGTGGTCAGCAATCTGGTTTAGCACAAGCTTTGCGTGTCCTAGAAAATGTACATGAAATCCATATCACACGTTTCCACTCTCGTGATGTGGTTCGTCATCAATTGGTACAAAAGATTGTTGAAGCTTACGAAGGCTGGGACAGTGAGCAACAGCGTTTATCCGCTGAAGCCCGTGCCGAACGTAAAGCCAAACAAGAAGCGCTGATTGCAGAGAATGACTCCGCAGCAGATGCACAACACATTTAAGAAAAACCTCACCCCTGCTTTATAACAGTGGGGGTGAGGACGATTAATTAAGGATCTATTTTTGAAAATCAATCTAAGTCTTCAACAAGACTTTCAAACGGCTGAACTCCCCCTAAAACGTGGTCAAATCAAAAAACAGCTCGAAACAGCATTACGTCATGTTGGTTTCGAGGTTGACTGCGAAATAGGCATTGCTTGTGTTGATATTGCTGAAAGCCATGAGCTGAATTTGCAATATCGTGAAAAAGACAAACCGACCAATGTACTGTCTTTTCCAAGTGATATCCCAGAAGAAATGCTTAACCTACTGGATGCAGAGCCTCTGGGTGATTTGGTTATTTGTATTCCTGTGGTTTTACAAGAAGCCACTGAGCAACAAAAAACACCGAACCAACATTTCACTCACCTACTTGTTCATGGTGTTTTACATTTATTGGGTTACGATCACGAAACCAATGAAACAGATGCTGAAGAAATGGAAGCTTTGGAAATCGCGATTCTTAAAAAGCTCGGGGTTGCAAACCCATACCAAGCCGATGAGATCTGAGTAAAGTATCTATGTATATCGTCATTTTTAAAGCCACGATTAAACAACTTGATGCAACTTATTCAGAAATGGCGCAAAAGCTAAGAAATAAAGCTTTAACGGAATTTAACTGTGTAAAGTTTGAAGCATGTAGTGAAAATGGCTTTGAAATTGCGCTTTCATACTGGAATTGCTTGGAAGATATAAAGCTCTGGCAACAAGATGCAGAACATCAAGTTGCTCAGCATCTAGGTAAAGCAAAGTGGTATCAAAGCTTTAGTGTTGAGATCTGCAAAGTAGAACGCTCATACTCAGCTTAAAATGGATTGTGGATAATGAATAACTTATCCACATACACAATAAAAAACGGCTTTCATTAAGCCGTTTTTTTTATTTCATCCGATATTTAGAACTGATAACGTAGCGTTAAGGTTGCATTACGTGGCGCGCCATGAGTGATTTGCCCATACGCTGGAAATACACCGTAATAATCTTTATCAAATACATTATTGATATTTAATTGGGCTGAGAAGTCTTTATTGATTTTATATTTAGCCATTAAATTAACTAAAGCATATGAGCCTTGCACTATCTTAGGATCTGCACCAGCAGGGAGATTCTTTGCAACAAGATAAGTATCACTCTGCCAATTAATACCACCACCAATACTTAACGCATCCCATTTATTTGGAAGTTGGTAAGTGGTATAGGTTTGAATCAATTTACGCGGTAATTCCGTGTTGATATCGTCTCCTTTTGCATCGGAAGCCTCATACTGACTATATCCTGCTGTTAGATTCCAATTCGGTGTGATCTGACCACTAATCTCAAGCTCAAAACCTTTGCTTTCAGCACCTTTTGCAGCACGGTAATATGTTTCTAAAACCTTTGTTTCACCTATCTTTCGCTCTATCTGCCCCGCAGCCTGTGCCAAATTATCCTGTTTAATATTAAAAATCGCCACAGTCCCATTTAACCGATGATCAAACCATGATGATTTCAAACCAATTTCAGTACTATTACCTTTAATCGGATCAAGGTAGTTATCACTAAAATCTTTTTGACTTTGTGGTTGAAAGATACTGGTATAGCTGGCATAAGCTGAATAGTTTGGATTGATATCATAAATTATTCCGGCATAAGGAATAAACTCATGATCGTGCTTAATACTGCTATTTTTTAAAGTCAGCTTTTTCTCATAATCTGTAACACGCCCCCCCACAATGAGTTTAAGTGGATCAAGTAAAGATAATTGTGCTGCAGCAAAAACTGCATTTTGCTTTACTGTGTATTTTTCTGAAGGTGCCCAATCCCCCCATATTGGCTCAACCAGAGACGTATTCCAACGATATATACTTTCTATAGGTTGTGTCATAGTGCCTGTGCGACCAAGTGCGGTAAAATCTTGATTTGAATATTGATAGCCTGCGACAACCTTATGATCTCGACCAAATAAATCAAATCGACCATCAATCTGCAATGCAAGATTGTCTTGATCAACATTTACATCGTAGGAACCCGCAAAACCAGATAAACCCAAGCCTGTTTGCCGATTCGGATAACCTGAGACATAAAACAGTTTAGAATCGGCTTCTCGTTTACCATGCGCATAAGAAAGCTTTACATTCCAGTTGTCATTAATTTGTTGCGTAAGGTCCGCAAACCAATTTGTATATTTAACCTGCCAACGCGTCCAATCTTGACTTGTTGTCGTTTTTTTCGATAGGTTTGTACGTGTGCCATCACTAAAATAAACAGGTAAGCCGCCCCACATTGGTCCACGCGGGTCATCTTCTTGATAACTTACTCCGACGGATAGCAAAGTAGAATCTGTTAAATCAGCTTCGCCTGTAAGTAATAAGCTTAAACGTTCTTTACTTAACAGATCAGTAAAACTATCCCCTTCCTCATATTTTGCAACTGCTCGCCCACGCAATGTTCCAGAATCATTTAAACTATTTGCAATATCGCCCATGACACTATAATTGTTCCAACTGCCACCACTCACTTCAATATTGGCAGCAGGAACTTTACTCGTTGCACGTTTACGTACCATATTAATTGCAGCTGATGGATTCCCCGTACCAGTCGTTAAACCGGTTGCACCACGGACAACATCAATATGATCATAAGCCGCTGTACTAGCGAAAATCTCACCCGAAGACCAAGGCAAGCTATACGTTGTCGGAATACCATCAATAATATAATTATCTACAACGAAGCCACGAGAATATATCCCACCACGATTGGTCTCATAACGATTTACAGTCAGACCTGTAACATTTTCAGCTACATCAACCAGTGTAGTTAAGCCTTGATCTTGCATACGTTGCTGAGTGATGACAGATACTGATTGAGGAATTTCTTTTAACTTCAAATTCAAAGGTAGTGCTGTCGATGCTGTTTCAGCTGTATAAGATGCAGAAGCTTTATCACCCTCTGCTTTTACTATAATTGTTGGCAACTGAGCACTTTCATTATTTGATTCAGCAAAAGCCAGTGAAGGTAATAACACTGTCGCCATTGCTAGTGCAAGTGGGTGCGCTTTAAAAATGCTTAACGCCGAATATTGATGCATGAAAATATGTCCTTATTAAAGGTATAGAGCACTTGGAGAGATGCATCACCTTCCCCCGAAACTTTAAAGAAGGATGCATTTACGCCCTAAAGGAAATGAACAGAAAATATCATGCAAATGATAATCGTTTTTATTATCAATTCAAGGGTCATCTATCAAAAGTGACTCTTTGTTTTTTTAAGTTTTGGAACGAAATAAAGAATCTATAAGACACAACCTACTTTTTTTAATTAATTTTTTTCATTAGGATTCCTATCAAAAGCACATTTAATTAATGCACTTCAAACTCGGCATCTACGGGATCAAAACGCCATGTACGAATGATACGTAATTCTGAAATCTCTTTCATACCCGCATCAAAAGCACCAAATGGTGCTCCACGACGAACCGAAGCGCGCGCAGCTTCATCCAAAATCGAGTGTCCAGAACTCTCAATTAAACGAATGGCACGAATACCACCCTGCGCATTTAAAATCACCATTAAGCGAACTTCACCCGCTAAACGCTGTTGCTTCGCTGCATCTGGATAATAGCGATTGCCATACAATTCTACCTTTTGGCGGAACTTATCCAAATATGCCGCTGATGCATCTTGTTTGGCCTGAATACCATCAATGGTTTTAATGCGTTGTTTACGGCTGAAATTTTGTTGTCGTTGTAAATATTGCGCTTCTAAGCTTGCCACCATCGCTGCTTTTGCTTGGAACTGACTTTGCAATTCTTCTAAAGCTTTTTTACGCTCACTTTGCTCTGCTTGTTTCTGCCAACTGAGCACTGTCATAAGCACTTTTTCTTCAAATTTTAGCTCTCGCTTTTGTTGTATAGTTTCAAGGCTCTCCAGTTCGTTTTCACCTGCTGTTGCATCAGTTTGCATCGGTGATGGCATATCACTCGACATACGATGGGCTTTGTGAAAGTCACCTGAACCGGTTTGATCAGCTTGCGCTAAAAAATCTGCATCTTTGACTTTTTCTTGACTTAAGCGAACCGAAACCGCGATTTCTTTGGTCGAAGTATCCGATGGAGATGGCATCGCAAACTGAGTCACCAGCACACCGCCATGTAACAGCATCGCTAAAGCAACAGCCCCAACGAAAATTGGGTCTTGCCACCAATGATGAGACAACTCAGTACGAAAATTTATTTTATTCCACATGGTATTTAAGCGACAAAAAGTCGCATCCCCAACGGCACTCACCGTATAAAAACCAAACCAATATTCAAAAGTTAAGAAAAATGTGATCCACTTATGGTTGCAGTGTTTCCATACCTTCATTTTATGAAAATGTAGCAATTAATTTTGCTACACTGCAAGCTACAAATTTAATTTTATTTTTAGGTAGGGTCTGTTGACATCTCACAGATGCTTGCGACAGCGGACATTTTTTGGACGATACAAGGCATGACTTATGAAATTTAGCATTTCTAAATGCGTAAGTCATAACGTAGTAGCGGCAAAAAATGTCCCTGTCCCGAAGGGTTATCGCTAAAACTGCCTCAAACCTCGTTATGAAACTTGACAAGGGGATCACCATTGCCTACGTTTCATGCCTTGTTTGTGTTGTTTTAGCCTATAACGCAATGTATGGCTGAAATGTGAACAGACCCTAAAAAAGATGGCGAATAAACCATTCACTTTCTGGAACAACTTTTATGCAAACGCTACTCTCATCCGTCGTTAAACGTCTACGTAAAGTTTACCAAAAAGCCGAAGAATTCATCGAAGAAGAAAGAGAATTTCCACTTTCACAAGTATTTGTGAATGCAACCATGGAGCGTTACGTCACAGAAAATGTAGAGATCATGCAAGACCTACATGCAGATCTGTATGATGGTTGGCTACGTTTATACACTACATTGGATGTTAAAGGTTTACACACCACACTTTCTGTAGACTTAAAACTGATTCAGATGGAAATGAATCAACATGTACAATTAATGGTGTTTGAGCAAATTAGTAATACCCAAGTCATCGAAGCAAAATTTAAAAATATCTTCCAAAAATGGGGCTTCTATATTGCCATTTGGTACTATCAAAAATTCAAAGAAGAAGATCCTCTAGGCAAGATTTTAGCGCATTTTGAAATTGTGACCGTCAAAGATGATTTGCTATATCTTGATTTAAATCGCTGGTTTGGTAAAAAACCAAGCATTATCGAAACACTCAGTAAAGTTCACGTCAATCGTGCTCGGGTTCGCCCAGCAGAACTCATTGTATGGGGCAATGTCAATCTTGCTGCAATGTTATATCCATCGGATGATGATCGCTTTGATGATGAGGATATAGAAGACACCACGGTGACGCCCATCCTGCAAAAAAACTTAAAGAAAAAATAAGATTCACTCGAAATCAGGCAAGTAACCTCTAGGTTCTTGCCGCCAATAAAACATATAACACCATGATCTATACGAAAATTAACAAGTGCTGAGTAAAAAGCCTGATTTTTTCTTCACAATCTACAGGCATAATAATTATAAATCCTCCTGATAAGCGAGTGATGCATGATGTATTTATTCAAAGGACATCGTATTATGACAAAGAAATTATCGAAAGTTCTTGGTATCACCACCGTAAGCTCCGCTGCAATCTTGTGTGCAAGCTTATCGAGCCATGCTTTGGCAATGACACCCTTCCAAGCAAGCTATCAATTTAGCTACAACAATAAAAACCTAGGTTCAGCTACTCGTACCTTGTCTCAACAAGGCAACAACTGGACTTATCAATTTACAGCGAAAGCGGGTGGCATTGCTTCAGCGTCTGAAACCAGTCAGTTTGGTTTTGTAGACAATAAAATTATTTCTCAGAAATTTAGCCGCAGTAGCAAAATTTTAATCCACAACAATACAATGAGTATTAACTTCAACCCCAGCAGCAAAGTCATCAATACCAAAAAAGATGATAAATCTCGCTCATTTGCATGGCAAGCAGGCGCATTAGATGAACTCAATGCTGAACTGCAAATCCGTGAAGATTTGAAAAATAATACCCTCAGAACCAAATACCAAATCGCCGATGCAAAAGCATTGGATGATCGTCGCTTTGTAAGACAAGGAACCGAAACGATCAAGACCAATTACGGTACCTTTAATACGATTAAAGTCGTGATGCAACACGACAAGCCTGAACGCAATACCGTATTTTGGTTAGCACCACAACTTGACTATCTTCCAGTAAAAATGGCGCACAATGATGGCAAATCATCTTATGGGCTATTATTAACGGGCTATTCAGGTAAATCCAATTAATCGCTAAAGCAACCAGATATCGCAAACTTATGTGAAATATCACCAAACTCTGTAATTTTGGCTTGCAATTTTTTCGATGCTTTCTAAAATATGCCTTTGCTTGAAAAAGCATCCGTTTTAGAGGATTCTCCCGTGTACGCTTTAGAACAGAAAATCTTAAATGAAGGTATCGTTCTATCTGATCAAGTCTTAAAAGTTGATGCTTTCTTAAATCACCAAATCGACCCTGTGCTTATGCAGTTGATTGGTAAAGAGTTTGCTGCTCGCTTTAAAGACGCAGGTATTACCAAAATCATTACCATCGAAGCATCAGGGATTGCACCAGCAATCATGGCTGGACTAGAACTCGGTGTACCTGTGATTTTCGCTCGTAAATACCAATCATTAACGCTTAAAGATGATCTTTACCGTTCTAAAGTGTTTTCATTTACCAAACAAACTGAAAGTACTATTGCGATTTCAAACAAGCACATCAACTCAAGTGATAAAGCACTGGTGATTGATGACTTCTTGGCAAATGGTCAAGCTGCACTTGGTCTGATTGATTTGATCCATCAAGCCAATGCTGAAGTGGTCGGTGTTGGTATCGTGATTGAGAAATCATTCCAAGTCGGTCGTGATTTACTCATTGAAAAAGGCTATCGTGTTGAATCTTTGGCGCGAGTTAAATCTTTAGTCGATGGCAAAGTAACTTTTGTAACTGAATAAGATTGATCACCAATTTAAAGAGCGCCTTTGTGCGCTCTTTTCTATTTTTAAGAATCCAAATATCATAGATTCGTGTCATCGTTAGAATAATCAAGTATTATTCTCTATCAAGTAAACTGAACCCATCTAATCAGTTCAACATGTAAGTTCACACAAGATTTTAGAGAAAGTTATGCGCACATACTTAGACCTTTTACAACATATTCTCGACAATGGCGGCGACAAAGGAGACCGCACAGGAACTGGGACACGTTCAGTATTTGGTCATCAAATGCGCTTTGACCTCTCCAAAGGTTTCCCCTTATTAACCACCAAGAAAGTCCACTTTCGTTCGATTGTGATTGAACTACTTTGGTTTCTTAAGGGCGACACCAATGTTCAATATCTAAAAGACCACAAAGTCTCAATTTGGGATGAATGGGCAACCGCAGAACAAACTGCTCGTTTTGGTCGTCCTGAAGGCGAACTCGGTCCTGTTTATGGACACCAATGGCGCAACTTTGGCGCGACTCAAAATGACGACGGTAGCTATCAGCAAAATGGTTTTGATCAAATCAAATGGTTAGTAAATGAAATCAAAACCAATCCAAATTCACGTCGTTTAATCGTGTCTGGATGGAATCCAAACGAGGCTGGGAAAGTCGCACTCCCTCCTTGTCATACCCTGTTCCAATTTTTTGTACAAGATAACAAACTGTCATGTCAGCTCTATCAACGTAGTGCCGATGTCTTCTTAGGTGTGCCATTTAATATTGCCAGCTATGCCCTACTCACTCATATGATTGCGCAGGTGTGTGGCTTAGAGGTTGGTGATTTTGTCTGGACAGGTGGTGATACTCATCTATATGCCAATCATTTTGAACAAGCGCAATTACAGCTTTCTCGTGAGCCATTAGCTTTGTGTCAATTAAAACTCAATCCAGAGATCAACGATATTTTCGACTTTAAATTTGAGGATATTGAAATTGTAGGCTATGAATCACATCCTGCAATTAAAGCACCTGTCGCAGTTTAATTATCTTAAGAGAGAACACCAGATGGCATGGCAAGGAACTGAAGTTGTACACGTTGTGGCAATGGACCAAAAAAACTGTATTGGTAAAGGCAATGCACTACCGTGGCATATTTCTGCCGATCTTAAGCATTTCAAAGCCATTACCCAAGGCGGCGTAGTGATCATGGGCCGCAAGACGCTTGAATCCATGGGACGAGCGCTGCCAAATCGCGTGAACTGGGTGATTACTCGTGACCCATCTTGGCAGTTTGATGGGGTTAAGGTTGCGCATAGCATCAAAGATGCATTAAATGCTGCACTTACAGACGTACAACACTCTGAAAAAGCATCCTTATTTATTATTGGGGGTGGAGAGATTTTTAACCAAACACTTGCGATTGCCGATCGTCTGGAACTCACGCATGTGGATTTGGATGTACAAGGCGATGCACATTATCCAAAAATCTCTGAGGACTTTCATAAAGTAAACTCAGAACAGCATATTGATGAAAAATCAAATATCACCTTTGAGTTTGCAACTTATCAAAAATAAAAAATGGATCGCGAATTGTTATGCATGACATTGGATCACGTGAGTTTTTCATTGCGTTAGGAATTGGACTATTACATAGTACTTTTACCCTATTCGTGATCCTTTCAAGTGCATGGTTGTGCCTAGCGCTCTGGATTCAACAACCCCTTGGCAGTGTCTTTAGTCGTCTGATCATACTGCTTTGGGTCTTATTTGCACTGAGCTTAATTGGTTTTTATATCAGTGGTCACATTTTCAGTCGACGGACTGACATTATCCTCTATTGTTGTGCATTTGCTTGTTCACTGCTTTGGTATTTCTCATTAGATGCAAGACAAGATCGTGAATGGGATCCTGAGGTTGCAGAACAACTCAGTTATGAAAAACATGGTGATATTGTCACGCTACATCATGTTCGCAATTTTAACTGGCATGCCGACGGCAGTTATGATGTTCGCTGGGAAGACCGCACTGTTGACCTGAGTAAAATTACTGGCATCAATGTCATTGCTTCATATTGGATGGGACCACAGATTGCTCACACACTGGTTAGTTTCGATTTCGCAGACCAAAAACCATTGGTCTTCTCGATTGAAATCCGCAAAGAAAAAGGCGAATCATTTTCAGCAATTGGCGGTTTCTTTCGTAAATATGAGCTGAGCCTAATCGCCTCTGATGAAAAAGATATTGTGTATACACGAAGTAATATTCGTAATGAACAAGTCTATCTATTCCCCATCAAAATGCCTGCTGATGAGCGCAAGGCTTTATTTATTGAATATCTAAATAAAGCAGATGAATTGCGTGCTGAAGCAAAATGGTACAACACGCTAACCAGTAACTGTACCACCCTCATTTTTGACATGGCACAGGCCATCAACCCACACAGATTGCCGAAAGATTACCGCCTTTTGGCTTCGGGCTATTTACCCAATTATTTACATGATCTGAAAGCACTTAATCAAAACTACAGTATGAAAGAGTGGTATCAACTGGCTCATATCAACCCTCGTTCAGAACAATACGCTAAACAACCCAATCAAAGTAGCGAGTTTTTTTCGGCCGTTATTCGTACTGGCCTGCCTAAAACTGAATAAACCTCATACTAGTTATATTAGAAATAAATTAATATTTACAAAAGAATACGCTACATACCATCCTTCTACATCAATATTGATTTAAATCATAGCCATATAAACACAACGACTTGGATTTCAATTTTTATGTTAAAAACATTGTTAACTTCTAGTACTTTGGCGGTTGCGGTTGTCATGTCTGGTTGTGCAGGCACTGAATCGCTGCATACCTCATCCAATGCATCTCAAAAAGAAAGTATCGGCTTATATAACCACACTTGGGTCGCGACACAGATTAATGGTGTTGAGATCGAAAGCAATGCGCTCTCTGGTAAACAACCATCGATCCAATTGGATGCTCAAGCAAAGCGTTTCTCTGGTGCGGATGGCTGTAACAAGATTTTTGGTAGCTTTGAAAGTAATGCCAAGCAGTTACAATTCGGTCCAATTGCATCGACCAAAATGGCTTGTATTGGCAACGACAATGCGACTCTTTCTCGTCAATATTCCGACGCCTTAACCAATACTGCAAGCTATAAGATCAAAGGACACGAACTTCAATTCTTAGACAGTTCTGGCAAAGCCCTCGTCAGTTTCGTGACAGTGACTCAGCCATTGCCTTAATGCTTTATCATAAAAAAGTAAAAGTTCGTTTCAAACACGGGCTTTTACTTTTTGAGCACTTGGTTTACTTTAGACACATTCTTAAAAAATAAAAATTGGGGAACTTTATGCAACAGGCACTGTTTGGTGGTGGATGTTTTTGGTGTGTAGAAGCTGTATTTCTACAACTCAGAGGTGTTGAAAAAGCGGTCAGCGGTTATGCTGGCGGAATTGTTCAACACCCAAGTTATGAGCAAGTCTGTCAGGGTACGACACAACATGCTGAAGTTGTCTTAATTGATTTTGATGAACAACAAATCAGCTATGCTCAACTTTTAAATGTATTCTTTACCACGCACGACCCAACCACATTGAACCGTCAAGGCAACGATATCGGTACACAATACCGTTCTGTTATTTATTACTTTAATGATGAACAGAAACAACTCGCAGAGCAGGTGATTCAAAGTTTGGAAGATGAAAGCTTAAATATTGTCACTGAACTGAGTCCTGCCCCGATCTTTTATCCTGCTGAAGATGAGCATCAAAATTTTTATGCGCGCAATCCCTCACAAGGCTATTGCAACTTTAGCATTCCGCCGAAGCTCTCTAAATTGCGGGCAAAGTTTATGGATTTACTCAAAACCGAGTAGACATAAAAAAAGCAACGCTTGGCGTTGCTTTCAATTTTTTATCAGGCTGAATTAAATTAATTTTCACTAACAAAAGCAATATCACTTAAGCCTGCTTCACTGGCACGAGACATCACTTGCGCAACTGTATCGTATTTTGATTCTTTGTCTGCGCGTAATTGTACAGTCGGTTTATTCTCTGCTTGACCTGCCTCTTGGAAACGCTGTTCTAGCTCATCTAAACTAATAATTTGCGTATCCCAAGCCACCGCACCACTCGCATTAATACTAATGGTAATTGCTTTTGGTGGCGGATCTATAATTTCAGCCGTTGTCTTTGGTAAGCTTAATGGAATTGATGGGCTAGCAACCGTTGCCGTGACTAAAAAGATAATCATCAATACCAACATAATATCGATCAGAGGAATGAGGTTCATCTCATTCATGCCACTGTCGTGATCTTCACCCAATTGAAAGCCCATTTTAAGCTTGACCTCCAACTAAACTTTGTTGAGTCGCTTTAGTTTCAGTCTTTGCGGTGCTTTCTTGCTGCAACATGGTATCAATCAACAAGCCATGAGCCTGATCTTGTAAATCATGTGCCAAACCACGATTGAAACGCATACAGATGTTGTAAGCCAATACCGCAGGAATCGCAACCGCAAGACCTAGACCCGTCATGATCAACGCCTCACCGACAGGAATCGCAACTTGTGCTAAACCAGCCTGACCGCTTTTACCGACCGCCACAAGTGCATGGAAGATTCCCCACACTGTACCAAACAAACCAACGAACGGTGCAAGTGAAGCAATTGTCCCAAGTACTGATACGCCTTTTTCTGCTTGTGATTTCTCAGCAGAAATTTGGCGCAGTAGGGCTTGTTCAGCGACTGCTTTACGCTGCTCAAAGGTTAATGGTTGTAACTTCGCTTTAAGCGTCGTCAAAGCCTGAGCAAGCTGAGCATAAGCCTGTTGTTTTAATTGGCGTGTTCCTAAAATACGTAGAATAAAAATCGTCCACGTCGCAATCGACATTGCAAGAAGAATGAAATACAGCGTCTTACTCACTGCATCTGCATGTTGCCAATAAACTGAAAAGTTCATACTCGAACTCCTAATTAAAGTTAGCCGTTAAGGCTTAAATCTTTTAAAGGGTTAAATCTAATGGTAGCTCTGCTTTAATCGGATAAGCAACGCCATTTTCCATATACGGTTTGAATCTTCCACTTCGAACCTGCCTTACCAGCTTTTCATCTAATGCAGGTAATCCGGTACTACGTACAATACGAACACTAGTAATCTTTCCTTTCTCATCTGCTTCAATCGCGACCACAGCAGACCGTGGTTGGTTTTCCATGTCTTTTGCAGTTGCTGTTGGCTTCGGTGTACGACTCCATTGGATACCAGCACCACCAATTGATACACTTTTTGGTGATGGATCAGCAGCAGCTTGAGGTTTAGCGGCTTCTTGAACAGGTTTTGGTTTTTCAACCACCTTTTCCGTTACAGTTGTACTAACAACTGTCGTTTCAATCTTCGTTTCAACTTTTGGTTCGGTTTTTTGAATCACTTGCTTAGGTGCTTCAGCTTTTACTTGCTGCACTTTTTCAATTTTCTTCGGTGGTGGAGGTAATGGTTTTTCAACGATTTTAACCTCTTTCACTTCTTTCTTAGGTTCAGGCTTTGGTGTCTCTTTAGGTTTAGGGAGTTCAGCTTTTGGAGGTTCTTTAATTTTAACGAATTTAACCTTAAGCGGCTCTTTTTCGATTGGTTTCAACTCAATCGTTTTGATGTGGCTAACCGCCCACAAAACTCCCACATGTCCAATCACAACTGCAACTAAGGCAGTGATGATTTTCTTTTTCATCGGGCTTGACGTGTTGAATGCTGCAGGAGATGGACTCATAAAAATCAAAGTACCTAATAGACGGTATTCGTAAAAAAACGATCATACACATCGGATAGAACAATTAAAGTGCTGCAATAATAAATGAGAAGTGTTTTCATTTGCAACTATTTTTTTGTGAATATGACTTAAATGAATAACTCAACCCACTTAAAAAGCAATATTATAACATAACAGTACCGTGTGGTAAAAAAACATGCCGATCGGCATGTTCTTTCTTATGACATAGAGCTTTAGGTCTATTAGAAAACGACGGTCTTATTTCCATCGACAATAATACGGTCTTCTAAATGCCATTTGACTGCACGTGCCAATACATTACGTTCAACATCTTCGCCTAACTCACGTAATTGTTCAACGTTATAATCATGGCTCACACGCTCAACATCCTGCTCAATAATTGGCCCTTGGTCCAAGTCTGCAGTGACATAATGCGCGGTTGCACCAATCAATTTCACACCCTTTTCATACGCTTGCTTATATGGGTTCGCACCAACAAAAGCAGGCAAGAATGAATGATGAATGTTGATGATCTTCATTTCCCATTTCGCGACGAAGTCTTCACTCAAAATTTGCATATAACGTGCTAAAACAAGTAAATCATTGCCTTGCATCATCTCATTGATTTGCGCATAAGCTTCTGTTTTATTGTCTTTGGTCACTTTTATCACGGTAAATGGAATACCAAAATTCTCAACCGCTTCTCGCAAATCTTCATGATTTGAAATCACATGGGTAATTTCACACTCCAATGAACCACGCGCATGACGCCATAACAGCTCAAGCAAAGCATGGTCAACTTTAGAGACTAAAATCCCGACTTTTTTCAATTCATTTACAAAGGCGAGTTTCCATTGCATCCCATAACGTTCAGCAACATTCGCAGCAAAAGTTTGCATCAAAGCTTCTTTGCGAGACTGCAAATGATCCAACTCAAACTCAACACGCATAAAATAACGTCCGCCTTGAGCTTCTGTTGCGTACTGATCAAGTGCGGTAATGTTTGCTCCCTGATGATACAAAAAGCTCGATACAGCTTGCACGATGCCCGGCTTGTCTTCACAAGTAATCAGTAGTCGTGCTGTATGGGCAGTAGTCGTGTTCATGTGGTTAATATCACTTATTCAAATCAAATTAAAATCAAGCCGAGCATTCTAACGCTTTTTTGTCACGGACTAAATAGCTGTCGCCTACCCGCCATCATTTTTAAGCATTGACAAGCTTGCAAAAAGATCAGAGGGACCAAGCGATTGAAGTAACAGCTCATAAGTCTGACGACTTTCACCCATTAAATAAGGCCCTTCTAAAAACAACATTTGTCGTAATGCTTGCCATACCCACTTTTCTTCTAAGTGGTTGTTGTCACTAATATGACCTGACATATAGAGGAAATTGGTCCAGTTGGTCAGCACGATCCATAAGTTGATAATCAACGCTTCAATTTCAGAATCAGTCATTTTCATCAACCCAGCATCAACGAATGCACGATAGATTCTTTGCCCTTGTTGCATGACCTGCCCCGCAAAACGCGGATAAATTTTTCTAAAATCATCATTATTTTCAACAAGATGATAAACATCACGATGAATGAAACGATAAGCCCAAAGTTGATTACTTAATACCTGAAAATAACTAATTTTGTCATTGGCATTGAGTTGACGATCATCAGGTAACGCCAACATACCTAAGGTCTCAGCCTGATATTGCAGCGCAAGTTCCTTAATGATTTCTTGCTTATTACGAAAGTGATAATACAAATTGCCTGGACTAATACCGAGTTCAGCCGCGATGTGATTGGTCGTGACGGAACGCTCGCCACGCTCATTAAATAGCTGCAAACTGATCTGCAAAATTTTGTCTTTAGTTTTGTTCGGTTTAGCATTCGACATCGTTTTTAACCATCTATAAGATTATCAATGAGTTATAAAACAAACCCACAAGGCGACTTGACACTTTAGAGTATTTACTCTAAAAATGAAAAAGTAAATAAGTTTTCTTTTGGTCTACTCCTATGAACAGTCAAACAAAAACAACCGCAATGACACCTCATGTTGATGTAAAACGGCTACATGATTTGCTTGAACAGCAAAGAGTTGCTTACCAACGTCATCCTGTCCCAAGCGCAAAAGAACGTATTGAGCGCTTGGCTCGACTTAAAAACATTTTGGTAAAGTACCAAGATGAATTTGCGAATGCAATTAGTCAAGATTATGGCAATCGTGCCATTATGGAAACCAAAATTGGTGAAGTTCTTACCTGCTTAGAACATATTAAATACTATAGCAAGAACTTGACCGAATGGATGAAACCATCTAAACGACATATCAGCATGTTACACCAACCAGCTAAAGGCTGGGTACAATATCAGCCCTTAGGCGTCATTGGTGTTATTGCACCATGGAACTATCCACTATTGCTCTCCGTTGGCCCACTGATTTGTGCATTGGCTGCGGGCAATCATGCCATGATTAAAATTTCTAGTGCATCATCAAACTTTGGTTATGCGCTCGAAAATGCGCTTTCAGAAGCCTTCCCTCAAGAATTAGTTGCCGTTGTAAATGGTGGCGGTCCTATTTCAGATGCATTTAGTCATCTTGCATTCGACAAACTGATTTTTACTGGCTCGACCTCTGTCGGTAAAACGGTCATGGCCGCTGCTGCTCAGAACCTTGTTCCGGTTATTTTGGAACTGGGAGGTAAGTCTCCAGCACTCGTTCACTCATCCATGAATATTCGTGATGTCGCTCAACGCGTTGCGGTTGGAAAGCTTTGGAATGCAGGTCAAACCTGCGTTGCACCAGATTATATGTTCTTGCCTAAAGGTAAGACGGCTGAATTCACGAAGCATTATCAAGACTTTGTAAATAGCATGTATCCAACTTTGGCTGACAACAATGACTACACCTCGATTGTCAATGACAAACAATATAACCGTCTACAAGGTTATCTTGAGGATGCACAAAAGCAAGGTGCTCATATTGTTGAGTTAAACAGCAAGAACGAGTCTTTAACTGAAGCTCGTAAAATAGCACCGACTTTATTGACTGGTGTCAGCACTGACATGGAAATTATGAAGAATGAGATCTTTGGTCCAATTCTGCCTATTTTAGAATATGAACACATCGAAGATGCGCTTCAATTCATTAATAGTCGTCCTCGTCCATTGGCTTTCTATTATTTCGATGTTGACAGTGCGCGTGCAGAATATGTTGCGGGGCGTACTCATTCAGGACATTTTGGTATTAACCAAGTTTTAACTCATGTCGCTCAAGATGACTTGCCATTTGGTGGTGTCGGTGCATCAGGTATGGGCAAATATCATGGTAAGGAAGGATTCTTTAGCTTCTCACACGAACGCTCGATGATGTCTAATCCTGTAAGCCCTAAACTTTATAGTTTAAAATTCATTCTGCCGCCATATAATAAAGCGGCGCACAAACTGCTTTTGAAAACACTATTTCGCTAGGCTGATCAAGGCATGACCTATCAAACAAGTTCATGCCTTGTTTTTACCAATTTCGCTTGTCTTTTAATCGTATTTTTGGTATAAAACGCCCCTTGAATGATTTCATCCGTTTACTTGAATGGCTAGTTGCACGAAACAGTGCTATAAAACTAGCAATGGAGTTCACCATGTCTAAGGTTTGCCAAGTTACCGGCAAGCGTCCTATCGTTGGTAACAACGTATCGCACGCAAACAACAAAACCAAACGCCGGTTCGAGCCGAACCTGCACCACCACCGTTTCTGGTTAGAAAGCGAAAAACGTTTTGTACGTCTTCGTTTAACCACTAAAGGTATGCGTATTATTGATAAATTGGGTATTGAGAAAGTTGTTGCTGATCTCCGTGCTCAAGGTCAAAAGATCTAAGGAGTCTGAACAATGCGTGATAAAATCCGTCTCGTTTCTACCGCTGGTACTGGTTATTTCTATACCACGACTAAGAACAAACGTACAATGCCGGAAAAAATGGAAATCAAAAAATTTGATCCAAAAATCCGTCAACACGTAATCTTCAAAGAAGCTAAAATTAAATAATTTTGGTTTCTTTAAAAAAACGACTTCTTTTGAGGTCGTTTTTTTTTGCTCTAAAAAAAGTAGCAGCCCCACAGTCAAATGCGCTTATAGCAACATAATCGAGATTTACATGATTTTTTTTGATAATTAAAAAAATTGTCATCAACAATTTCTATTTTACTTGTTACAATTTATTCGATTTCTTGTTGGCATGTTTTATGCTGATTTATTTATACCTTAACCGCAACGATTAAGGAGTTCTAATGCCACATGATGTTGGTTTAATTATATTACTTGCTGTTGGTTTTGGTTTTGCGCTTATTTTTGGCTACATCGCAGCACGTTTACGCTTACCTCCTTTAATTGGTTATCTCATTGCGGGCATTATTATTAGCCCAAACACCCCAGGTTTTGTGGGTGATATCAAACTTGCCAATCAGTTGGCTGAACTTGGTGTCATGTTTCTCATGTTTGGCGTGGGCATGCATTTTTCCATCAAAGACTTACTTCAAGTCCGCCGTATTGCCATACCTGGTGCAATTCTGCAAATCAGCGTCGCAACCTTACTTGGTGTGGGTGTCTCCATGCTTTGGGGATGGAGCTTTGGTTCGGCCCTCGTCTTTGGTTTAAGTTTATCTTGTGCCAGCACTGTAGTATTGCTCAAGGCACTGGGTGATCGAGGCTTACTTGAGTCTGTTAACGGTAAAATCGCTGTTGGCTGGCTCTTGGTTGAAGATCTGGTCATGGTGTTGGCATTGGTGCTTTTACCCGCTATCGCCGTGCTACTGGGTGGACACGCTTTACATGGTACAGATACATCGCAAAGTATTTGGATGACCATTGGCATTACTTTATTAAAAGTCGTTGGTTTTATCGCCTTTATGTTAATCGTGGGCAAACGTCTTGTTCCCATGATTATACAGTTTGTCGCTCGTCTCGGTTCACGTGAGTTATTTACTTTAACCGTTGTGGCAGCTGCGGTCTCTATTGCTTATGGTTCTTATGCTGTTTTTGGCGTTTCGATGGCGCTTGGTGCATTCTTCGCAGGTATGGTAGTCAAAGAGTCCGACTTTAGTCATCGAGCGGAAGAAGAAACCCTACCCTTACGTGAAATCTTTGCGATTTTATTCTTCGTATCGGTCGGGATGCTATTTGATCCAAGTATCTTGCTAGAAGAGCCATTACATATTCTGGCTGTGGTTGCGATTATTATGGTGGGTAAAACATTGGCAGCGATTGCCTTGGTTTTATTCTTCCGTTATCCAATCAATACCGCTTTAACTGTCGGTGCAAGTCTCGCTCAGATTGGCGAGTTCTCATTTATTTTAGCCACGATGGGGGTCGCCCTCGGTTTACTAACGCTAGAGGCTCAAAATCTGATTCTGGCAGGGGCACTATTTTCCATCACCTTGAACTCATTTATTTTCTCTGCTATCGAACCAACACAACAGTGGATTCGCCAACGTTCGCATCTGGCACGCCTATTAGAGCGCAGTAGTGATCCACTGGCGATGCTACCTGATGAGGTCGATCAAGACTATTTACGCGATCAAGTGGTGATTATTGGTTATGGTGGGGTCGGTCGTCGCATTAGTGACAATCTAATACAACAAAATATCAAAGTAGTGATCGCCGAAGAAAACCGTGAGATCGTGGAACGATTGCGTACTCAAGGGATCGCTGCGGTCAGCGGTGAAGCAACCGAACCAAATGTTTTGATTCAGGCACATATTCAGCATGCACGTTTATTGGTTATTTCCCCAATGGATATTTTGGATATTCATCGGATCGTCGACATTTCCAAACAGTTAAATCCTGAAATCCAAGTCTTGATTTGTGCTGAAAGCAAGGAAGAAGCGGCGGTGATTCGAGAGGAAAATATCGGTGAAGTCTTCTATGCGAAAGAGGAAATGGCAAAGAATATGAGCCATCTCATTCTAAGTCGTATCGAGCTGGCACACCAATCCACTGGCTATTAAACGCTTTAGATACCATAAAAAAAAGCGTACTCTCAAGTACGCTTTTTTGCTTATAAATATTAGCTTAAATGAGGTGGCTGCTCATCCATAACTTCCGCTTGCCACTGGTTCATTTGCTTTTCTAGCAAACCAAATAAAGCCGCTTGAATCATATGTTGCGCGACTGCTGGTGTTTGATCGCCAAGAATTTCTTTCACTTCGTCACTAAATTGAATCTTTACTAAAGGCTCTTGTTCAGAACCGGCATTACGTAACGCGAGCTCACCACCTTCGAGTTGAACCAATTCTAGCACCGCTTCTTGGTTACCAAATAATTCTTTTAACTGCTGCATTGACATATATATTCTCCATGCTTCAATCATGGTGGCAAAGCACGTGTGCACTTTGCGATCTCACGTCTTATTTATATAAGTGCTGTTTGCATGAATTTCAAGTATCTCACTGGTTTAACTTAGAACTCAACCATTTCGTTACGAAAACCATCAATTAAGTGACTTAACTCGCGATGCCATTCACGTAAAATTTTGGCATCAGGCAACCATGCTTGTGGGCTTTGGGTGACTTTGATGATCAAATTGGATGAGGTTTCATTCTCAGGCTCTGGCGAAGTCGGCTCTGGCGCATATTGGCACATCCGATAAGCACGTTTTAATTCAGCCACAAAACCATCTTTTGCCAAATGTTGTAAGACTGAAATTTCTGGAGAGACCTGCCCCTTATCCGCCATATGCGCTTCAATGGATTTAAAGGTCGGTTGTAAATCATTGAGACGGTAGTAACGCACCAATTCTTGCAAGAACGCTAAAATCGCCCCATGCAAATGAAATACCGCAGCTTCACGATAAGCCTGTGCTTGTTGAATATGCTCAGTTTGCTCTGCCTGTTGACATGCAAGTCGAGCAAAATAAAGTTTTTGATTGGTACGATCGGCATGGTAGCGAGCAACACGAGACATCTTAAATCCCTATTTTATTTCATATAAATCATGAGCAATTGTAAAGCGAATTGACGATTAAACAAATAGTGATCATCACAACAATTCGACAGGATAAATTCTACGCTTTGCAATACATGCTACAGGTGTAGCAAAAGGACGAACATTGCTGATCACCCAAGCATAATAACCTTCAGCCCAACGAGATGCCTGTGCTGCTTCAACTTCATGTTGTTGCCAAGCATGCACAGATTCAATGTCAACCAAAGCAACCGCTCTGCCGATTTCCTCATCGCCATCTTTCAACAGATAGCTTTGGTTTTCTACGATAACGAGATTTCTGAGCGGCAATTCCTCAGGTAACCATGAGCGAACTTCTAAAGTTTTAAGCCCTTGTGCAATTCGCTCACCATGAGGCGCAACAATAGATAAAGCTGCATATTGCTTCAGCATTGAGAGTTAAGCTTTATCGTCTGCAGCTTTCACTCGGATACCCACACCTTTAACGCGTAAGGTATTTAAACCTTTAATCGCCTTGACACCCTCTCTTGGATTGGTCATTTCTACAAAGCCAAAACCTTTAGATTTTCCTGTTGCCTCGTCCTTCACCACGACACAAGATTCGACTTTGCCATACTGTTTGAATAACTCAAGGACTTCTGCATCGGTCACGGAACGATCTAAATTACGAACTAAAATTTTCATGCTAAAACCTAAAAAATGATTCATTTTTAAAGAAATGAATCAAAATAATTGAATACATCTAGTTTAATCGAGATCAATACCAAAACCTAAACTTATTGCTGAGTTACGTTGCCAATTACTTTTATTAAATGTCGAAGGAACTTGACGATGAATCTGCACATCTAGCAAATGTTGAGGTAAATCATTAAGAAAATAGCTTTCTACTTTCCGCCCTAGCTCATCATATTGATCTTGTGACCATAGATTTAAATTTTGTTTGGTCAAAATCAATTCATTTTCGGCACGTGTAAGTGCCACATAGAGCACACGGCGCTCCTCTTCTACATCATCAAAATCACCTTGCGCCCGTGCGTGCGGATATTGATTCGGCGAAACATGCGGAACATAACACACTTTTTGTTCCGTCCCTTTGGCGGAATGAATCGTAATCAAAGTCACTAGATCTTGATCAGGGGTTTTATCTATTTCGGAAACAGAAATAGGATCAAGCACATATTCTTCCAAGAACTCGCCCAGCAACTGATGTTTCCGTGCCAGTTGTTTTACCAGATCAAAATCTTTAACCCGACGACTCCAATCTTTATTTTTATAGTTATTTTCTAATTGTTCACTCAACGCATCCAGTGCCAAGCCAATACAGGCTTCAACATGCTGCTGCAATACATCGAGTTGCTTCAAAATTAAAATTGCGTGTTGTGGCACTTTGCCATGTCGCTCTAAACGCTGACAACGCGCATCAATATCTGCGAGTTGGATCAACTCTTGCGCCAATTTACTCGCACCAACATCGCCAACACCATCCCATAAGGTCAGAAATCGCATCCAAGCCAAATCATCCTGCGGATTGACACTGACCCGAAGAAAACTTAATACATCTTTGACATGTGCGGATTCGAGTAGTTTCACCCCACCAATAAAGCGATACGGAATATTGGCAGCAATTAAAGCCCCTTCTAAATATCGACCACTAAACCCAGAACGAAGTAAAACCATGTGTTCAGCCCACGCTGCACCTTGGTAATGTCGTTGATTTAAATCTTGAATAATCCAATTGGATTCTTCAAATTCATTGCCTAAAATATGTAATTGTGGCTTCAACCCTTTACCACGATAAGCCAACAAGTGTTTGTCATAACGAATCTGACTTTGCTCTAATAACCAATTAGATAAATCTAAAATTTCCTGCGTTGAACGATAATTCATTGCCAAAGTGAGCACCTCAGCGTCAGGCACTCGTTCTTTAAAATGATGAATATTTTCAAAATCTGCACCACGGAAACCATAAATCGACTGAGCATCATCCCCTACGCAGAACAGTTTCACTTTTCCAACTAAGGGTTGCAGCAAAGCCCATTGCAGTGGATTGGTATCCTGCATCTCATCAACCAATAAAGCAGAACAGAAGCCTGTCATCCATTTCACCAACTCAGGTGAGTTTTGTAAGTGCACTGCGACAATCGATAAAATATCATCATAATCAAGAAAGTTTCGTGCTTGCTTACGCTGTTCATAAGCTTGCATCAGTTCAGCAATTTGCGTTTTATATTCGACTGCCTGGGGAAGCTGTTGGATCAGTGCATCAGAAAGTTTGGTTTTTGTATTACGCGCATAGGAATACAAGTCACAAAGTTCAGCCGCTTTGGGTAACACATTGCCCTTATCTTTGCCTCGCAATAAACGAAACATCAACAACTGGTCATCACGATCGATAATACTGAATTGCGTTAAACCAAACGCTCTAGGATTACGGCGAAGTAAATACATGCAAAAAGTATGAAATGTTGATGCCCGTAAACCCTTGGCTTGTGCGCCCATATGCTGCTCCACACGGGTAACGATTTCACTTGCTGCACGACGAGTAAAGGTCAATATCTGAATCTGTTGTGCTGCTAAGCCCTGATCGATCAAATACGCTGCTCTAGCCACAATGGTTTTGGTCTTCCCACAACCCGCCCCTGCTAAAACCAAGCAGTTTTGTGCATCCGTCGTTGCGGCTTGTTTCTGTTGGGGATTCAGTTCATCAATTAGCTTAGCAAGCGTCATAAAATCGGTCAGTTTAAATTGAAGTGGTATTTTAGCAGACTAAAGGAAATGAAACATTTCACGCTACAAAAACAAAAAGAGCATGTTCAACACATGCTCCTAATACCCAAATCACTCAGTTCAAACAGCAGTCGAGCTATGCGGGAGTTGCTTAATTGCACCAGCAAAGGTCAGATAATTGATGCCTTGAAATAAGATATCAATCGCAAGGAACATACCGAGCACCCAGAAAGGTGAACTTGGCGAGGATAAGATCAAAACCCCAGTGAATAAAGTCACAATACCTGAAAAAAGCACCCAGCCCCAACCCGACATCGGTCTAAGGATAAAGGCGTTCACGGTCCGAATAATCCCTGCAATAATTAAAGCAATTGCTAAAAAACTAGTCAGAACCACGGCGGTAATCACAGGTGTGGTAAATGCAAAATAACCTGCGATGAGATACAACACACCAAACAATGCCCACAACCAGCGTGTACCACCTTTGAAGACCATAAATGCGGCAAGAAAATGTAAAGCCCCGCCCAACATCATGAGTACACCGAATAAAAGAACGGCTGAGAGCGTTGCGAAAGGCAAAGCAGCCAAAAGAACCAGACCAATAATAATCAATACCACGCCCAATAACAGATACCATTTACGATCAGCGTGTAGCTGATTGCGAATCAGGTCGTTACCCACTGTTTTCATCATTATTTACTCTTTTATCATCAAGTTTATATTTATATTCTGAGCGTCTTTTATCCGGACTTCTGTATAAGGCATGTTGACAATTCATGATGTAATGTCAGGGAAACTGGTGTTTTATTTCATCATTTTTATTTAAGGAGTGTTTTGTTTATATGTGGGTAAATCGAGACTTATCCACACATTGTCCTCGCCATCCTTTTAAAGCCCCAACTTTACTTGATCCAACCTATTTCTTTTGCCGTAAGCATACTCATCATCGTTTGCTCTAGATCATTTGGCATTTTACTTTTGTGTTCTGAAAGTGGAATACGCCCACCCATAATCTCAGCCTTGGTTTGTGGGTACAATGGCTTCTGATCTGCTTGTGCATAACCAATGGGGAAAATGGGCTCACCCGTATCTAAAGCATATTTATCGGTGGCACCAAATCCATGAAGTAACTCATGTACAAGGACCACATTATTTTGATCTACTTGTTTCTGTGATGCAAACAGATTCACTGAACCAATTCGACCACGTTGCAATGCAGTAGAATGCTTTAACATATTGGTTTGCTTTGGATCATAAAAATTCAAATACAAGGTTAAACTTGGATAACCATCAATCGATTGACGTTGTTTCCATGCATAAAACCGAAACTTCAAACTCCATAAAATATTTTTGAAGATACTCTGCTGCCCTGACATTGCGGGAGGTGTATGGTAAAGCTCACGCCCAATTTGCAGCATAAAATAACTGCTTTGCCCCCGATAGTGCTGACTATTGCGCTCTAAATACTGTTTGACGTCAGCAAAATCATCTAACTGTAATCGCTGAATATAATGTTGAGTCGTTTCTAATCCATCGGCATTAATTGGGTGAAGTAGAATGATAATCGGCTGATTCCAATCTTGATTTTGATCTCGATAAGCATTCACCGCAACCACCAAGAGCACCATCAATAAACAAGCCACTCGAATATTTTTCCACATTGCTTAACCCCAAGTAGAATTCAATTATTGCTTTTATTTGTTCTATAAAAAATGCTAGCAAATCGCTAGCATTTTTTATTTTATCAATGATTAAGCTTCAACCCATTTCCCATTTTGGAAAACTAAACTCCACTTGGTTTGTTTACCTTCTAGGGTTTCTGAACCCACGTATTGCACTTGATTCTTACGGCTAAATTTGACCACCGTTGGATTTCCTTCAGGATCTACATCAGGTGCTTGCAATAAGAATTGATACTTCTCGTCCAACTGCTCAGCCACGCTACGTAACTCAGCCACTTTTGGTGCACGAGTTTCACGAATTTTCGGGAATTTACTTGCTGCCAAGAACAACCCTGCTGCACCATCACGTAACACGAAGAAATCATCATGTTTGGTTGAACGCAAATGTTCCATCTTGATCGGATCAACACGAGGCGGCGCAGGCTGACCACTCTTTAATACTTTACGGGTATTGTCACAGCTTGAACACGCAAAATACGGACCGAAGCGACCTGTTTTAAGCTGCATCTCACCATCACATTTATCACATGGAATGGTTGGACCGTCATAACCTTTGATCTTGAACTGACCTTCCTCAAGCTCATAACCATCACAGTCTGGGTTGTTACCACAAACATGTAACTTACGCCCACCATCAATCACATAGCTATCCATGGCAGTGCCACACTTCGGACAACGATGTTTTGACATCAAGTCTGCTGTTTCAGCGCCATCATCATCGGACAGCACAGCTAAAGACTCAACAGGTGTCAGATTCAATGTACCTTTACAGCGTTCTTTAGGCGGCAGGTTATACCCCGAACAACCGAGGAATACCCCAGTTGTACCAGTACGCACTTGCATCGGACGAGAACATTCAGGGCACTGCACGTCAGCCACTTCGACAGGCTGATTACGGCGCATACCGCTTTCGCCTTGTGCATTGGTTAAGCGCTTTTTGAAATCGCCATAGAATTCATCCAGTAGCTCTTTCCAGTTCCGATCACCCATTGCCACTTTATCAAGTTGCCCTTCTAAATCTGCGGTAAACGCATAATTCATGAGGTTGTTAAAGCTTTCATCGAGGCGATCTGTAACGATCTCACCCATCTTCTCAGCAAACAGACGACGGTTTTCAAGTTTGACATAACCACGATCTTGAATGGTCGAGATAATCGCAGCATAAGTCGATGGACGACCAATGCCACGTTTTTCTAACTCTTTAACCAATGATGCTTCTGTAAAACGTGCAGGCGGCTTGGTAAAATGCTGGCTTGGATCAAGTTGTTCTAATTTCAGCACTTCCCCGACTTTAACAGCAGGAAGTAATACATCATCATCGGATTTATTGGCACCGCGGACTTTGGTAAAACCATCAAAGACTAAAGTACGACCTTTGGCTTTAAGCTCTACATTTGCCGCTTCAACAGTTAAAGTTGAAGATAAATATTCGGCTGGTGTCATTTGACACGCAACAAATTGACGCCAAATCAAATCATATAAACGCTGAGCATCACGCTCTACACCAGCAAGTTTATCGCCAGTTAATACCACATCAGATGGACGAATCGCCTCATGCGCTTCTTGTGCACCCGCTTTATTGCCATAGCGATTTGGCTTTTCAGGCACATATCGATCGCCAAAGGTCTGCTGAATATGGTTACGTACCATATTGACTGCGTCATCACTCAAAAAAGTCGAGTCAGTACGCATATAGGTAATAAAACCACCTTCATATAACCGTTGCGCCAGCATCATGGTTTTTTTGACTGAGAAACCTAAGCGTGTGCTTGCTGCTTGTTGTAAGGTCGAAGTGATATAAGGCGCACTTGGATTAACTTTGGTTGGTTTGTCTTCACGCAATGCAACTTTATATTCAGCATCTTTTAATACACTGAGCAAAGCATCAGTTTGCGCTTTATTTTTAAGCTTGAGCGTTTTACCTGCTTGTCTCACCGCTTCTAAGCGAATGTCATCTTTTTTCGATTTAGTATCTGCAAAGACTTGCCAATATTCTTCTGGGATAAATGCGCGAATTTCACGTTCACGCTCGACGACCAGCTTAACCGCAACTGACTGAACACGTCCTGCCGATAAACCACGGGCAATCTTTTCCCATAACAACGGCGAAACCATAAAGCCAACCACACGGTCGAGAAAACGACGTGCTTGTTGTGCATTAACGCGGTTTAAGTCCAAGCGTGTCGGCTGCTTAAATGCTTCTTGAATGGCGTTTTTGGTAATTTCGTTAAAGACCACACGATGGTAACGGCTATCATCGCCACCGATGACTTCTCTTAAATGCCAAGCAATCGCTTCCCCTTCTCTATCCAAATCCGTTGCGAGATAGATTGCATCAGCATCTTTGGCGAGTTTTTTCAGTTCGGCAACGACATTTTCTTTACCGGGTAACACTTCATAGTGTGCAACCCAATCATGTTCTGGGTCGACACCCATACGATTAATCAGTGCTGATTGTGCTTTCTCAGCCTTTTGTTCATCGGTGAGTTTAACGCGGGTAACAGGCTTCTTTTCAGTTGCCTTACTTCCCCCACCTGTCGGTAAATCACGTACGTGACCTACTGATGATTTCACGATAAATTGTGAACCTAAATATTTATTAATGGTTTTCGCTTTTGCAGGCGACTCCACAATCACTAAGGCACGTTTAGTTGCAGCAGAGGTTGAAGCTGCTGTGCTTTTTGCAGCAGAGCGTGGAGTATTCGCCATAATGAACCATTTTTCCTGTGGTAAATCAAATAATTAGATTTTAGCTAATTCGTGTAAATAAGTTTTCATATCTTCAAGTTGTGTGGCTCTGAGATCAACTTCTTCATCCCAGTACATGCCGACACAGTTCGCCTGCATATCAATAGCATAAACTCCTTTTAATGCAATAGCTAAGTCATTAAATTTCTGCTCACCTTGCACGACTTGGAGTTTCCCATCGATCACTCTGGCCCGCATAAGTGGCAATCGAGCATCTGGGATCAATACACTATAATAAGTCACCATACTGGCACGATTTTCGGTCGCCATTGGAATCTTGGTCCACTCTGGCGCAACGATGACGCGCGGATGCAATCCCATTTTTCGCGCTTGGTCACGCATTATACCGAGTGCTTTTTCTCGAGGGCTAACACGCAAACCAAAAATCGAGCCAAGTACAAACAGTACAATCGCTACCGTGATCCAAATTCCAACATTACTCATTAAAGTCGCCCAAAACGTCCTTTTATTAGCGTTACATAAGTTTGAGTTAAAAGGCAAGTTTTCCTTACAGTATGTGTTCAGGATGCCTATTTCAATCAATAATGCGGTGGTTTATCGCTCATTGGATCAAAAGTCGCAATGCCCTCTGACAAATCCGATGCTTCTATGCGACGATACAAGAACTGCATTTGTTTTTTTAAATCTGCAATTTCTTGTGTCTGAATCACCAATTGTTGGTTCAGTTGTTCAACTAAATCGTCTAAAAATGCAATTCGGACTTGCAAATCTTCAATGGGTGCGGACAATGACGCTTGATCATCAAAATTTTGTTGTTTAGTCATTTCAGACCTCATCTGAGCTTTTAGGAAACATTATGGCCTATATTACTTTAAGGGATGTCCACCTCGCATTTGGTGGGCCTGCCCTACTCGATGGCGCACACTTTAACCTAGAACGTGGCGAGCGAGTCTGTTTAATCGGTCGTAATGGTGAAGGTAAGTCTACTTTACTTAAACTGATTGAGGGAAGCTTATTGCCCGATAGCGGCGAAGTTTCGATTCAAAATGGTTTAACTGTTTCGATGTTAGCCCAAGATGTACCTATGGATTCAGGCAAGGTCGCTGACATTGTAGCTGACGGTGCAGGCGAAGCAGCAGCGGTACTCAAAGCCTATCACGAAGCCAGCGATAGCTGTGTACTGGGTGATATGGATGCCTGCGATCGGATGGGCATGTTACAGCATAAGCTTGATCAGTTAGATGGTTGGGCGCTGGAAAATAAAGTGAACTCTATTCTGAGTAAAATGGGACTGGATCCACATGCGGATTTGGCAGATTTATCGGGTGGTCGTAAACGTCGTGTGTTATTGGCACGTGCGCTGTTAACCCAGCCTGATGTGCTGTTACTCGACGAACCAACCAACCATTTAGATGTTGAAAGTATTGAATGGTTAGAGAAATTCTTGCTTGACCAAAATAATCTAACCCTGCTGTTCATTTCGCATGACCGTTCATTTGTTGACAGCATTGCCACTCGTATTGTGGAGCTTGACCGTGGCACATTACGCAGCTATGACGGTAACTACTCTCGCTATTTAGAGCTTAAAGCACAGCAAATGGAAGCAGAGGAAAAACAAAATGCATTATTTGACAAAAAGTTAGCTGAAGAAGAAACCTGGATTCGCCAAGGCATTAAAGCACGTCGTACCCGTAATGAAGGTCGTGTTCGTGCGTTGAAAGATTTACGTGAACAATCTAAAGCGCGTCGCTCGCAACAAGGCAAAGTCAGCATGGCAACTCAGGACGCGAACCGTTCTGGCAAGTTGGTATTTGATATTGAACATCTCAGTGTCACTTTTGGCGACAACGCACCGATTATTAAAGACTTCTCAGCATTGGTCTTACGTGGTGACCGTATTGGTTTGGTCGGTGACAATGGTGTCGGTAAAACCACACTTATCAAAGCGATTTTAGGCGCAATCGAGCATGGTGGTTCAGTTAAAACAGGCACACAACTCGAAGTTGCTTATTTTGACCAGTTACGTAACGCCTTAGATCTTGAAAAGTCAGTCATGGCAAACGTTTCAGAAGGTTCTGACTTTGTTGATGTGAATGGCAATCGTCGTCATATCTATAGCTATTTACAAGACTTTTTATTCTCACCAGAACGTGCCCGCACACCTGTAAAAGCGCTCTCTGGCGGTGAACGAAACCGTATCTTGTTGGCAAAATTATTGCTTAAGCCATCGAACTTAATCGTGATGGATGAGCCAACCAATGACTTAGATATGGTCACGCTTGAATTGCTTGAAGAAATGCTTTCTGATTATAAAGGCACACTCTTATTGATCTCGCATGACCGTGCCTTTATGGACAATGTCGTGACATCTACTTGGGTGTTTGATGGTAAAGGTCATATTGATGAGTATGTTGGTGGGTATCAAGACTATTTAGAGCAGCGCCCTGATCAAACTGTAGTTGACCAGAAAAGTGATGTTAAAAAAGCTCAAGCCAAGGCTGAAGCGGCAACTGCACCAAAGAAAGTCAAACTCAGTTATAAAGATCAGCGTGAGTTAGAGCAACTTCCAGCAGAAATGGAAAAACTAGAGGCCGAACAAACTGAACTTTCAGAAAAGCTAGCTGATGGATCATGGTTTCTTCGTGATGCCAATGCAGCGACATTGGCAAGCCAACGTCTCGCAACAATTGAAGAATTGTTGTTAGAAAAGTTAGAGCGTTGGGATATCTTAGAAAATATGTCAAAAGGCAATTAAGCTAAACTCACTGAGCATCTATTCTTTAGAGAGTAGATGCTCACTCAATTTAATTAAACACAATTCCTTTGGCTATAAACTCACTTGCAATCGATTGGTAAATTCTAAAATTTTCATCATCAAAACACACACAAACCCACTTCATGTTACACTTTTCAAAAATTCAACTTAATTCACATATCAAAGTTCTATGAGCCAACAACAGTCTTATATTCCTGGCGAATTTCGATGGGAATTTTTATTACCAAAATATTGGAAGAATTGGATTGGCATTTTCTTTCTCGTGTTATTAGCAATCCTTCCTTGGGCAATACAATGGCGCTTGGCACATGGCTTGGCGCATATATGTTGGTCTTTACTCCGATCACGTCGTAAAACCACGCTAAGGAATTTGGAAGTATGTTTCCCTGAATGGTCGTCAGCGGAAGTTGAAAGCAATGCAAAAAAAGTCTTCATTGACATGATGCTTGGCATGTTTGAAACCCTGAATGCGTGGTATAGCCCCAAATGGTTTAAAAATCGTCACCATATTGAAGGTCTAGAACACATTCAAAATGCCCAAGCACAAGGTCATGGCGTACTATTGCTAGGCACGCACAGTACCCTACTCGATGCAGGAGGTTATCTGTGTTCACAATACTTTGAACCAGATGTGGTTTATCGCCCACAAGATAATCCGATGCTGGATATGTTTATTTATCGATGTCGAGCCACGATTTATAATCATCAAATTGATCACGATGATATGCGTGGACTCATTCGCAGACTCAAAAATGGCGGTGCGATTTGGTATAGCCCCGACCAAGATTTTGGTTTAAAACAAGGGGTAATGGCTCCTTTCTTTGGCGTACCCGCAGCAACCGTCACTGCCCATCGTCGTTTATTAAAAATTTCTAACGCTGTGGCAATCCCGCTTTATTTTTATCGCTACGGTGATATACGCAACCCAAAATATAAAGTGTTGATTGAACCTATTGTGGAAAATATGCCAAGCGAAGATGAAGTTGTTGATGCGATTCGTGTCAATAAAATTATTGAAGCACAACTCAGAATCGCGCCAACACAATGGATGTGGTTCCATCGTCGTTTTAAAACACGTGCTGAAGGGTATGAGCAGATTTATTAAAAATTAAAACCCGAGTTCTGCATCCTGCAAAACTCGGGCAAATGAGGTTGTGCTTTCGCTCTGTTTTTTATTATCTTGCTTCCATCGCATGCATCATATCCATGATGACTTTTTCCATCTCAGCGTTGCTATCCTTAAGCGGAAATCCATTCCTGCATCCTTGTGCTGATGTATTTAGAATAAACCTTTTAATCTTGTAGGACTATTCGCTACAGACCTAAATCATTGTACGATATTGCTTACACCGTTCATTGTTTATCTGGCGTCGCCATCATCGCCTTATGTGGTTGGGCAAGCTCATCTACCACCGCCTTTTCTTCTCGCTCCGCCTTTTCTATTCCCTCTTGAATTGCTTGCTGTGCTTCTTCTTCATCGGCTTGCGTTTGCTCCAACTCTTGCTGCTGTTGCTCAAAAATCCGCCCCGTCTGCAATACAACATAGACAGGAAAGTGATCTGAACCAATATAAGGTAATCGCTTCATATCGACCAAACCAAAATCAGCACTATGGAAAATATGATCCAAAGACCACCGTAATAATGAATAATCAGCATGGAAAGTATTCATAAAGTAGCGACCTACTCGTGGATCGAGTAAACCACTGATACGCTGAAACAAGCGAGTTGTTCTTGACCAAGCCACGTCATTTAAATCCCCCATCACAATACAGCTTTGATCTAAGTCTTTAATTCGATCACCTACAATTAAAAGCTCAGCATCTCTCAAGGTCGAATCTTTGGCTTCAGTAGGGCTAGGTGGTTTAGGATGTAAACAATATAGTTGAACCTGAACCCCTGAACGTAACTGTAAAGTTGCATGAATCGATGGAATTTCATCACTTAAAATAAATTTAACTTCAGTGTTATTTAACGGCAAACGGCTATATAGATGCATGCCATAAAGATTATCCAACGGCACTGCCACTCGATAGGGATAATCTTCCTCTATCGGCTTTAATGCATCTTGCCAAGCAATATCTGACTCAAGTGTTAACACAACATCCGGTTTTAAATTTTCAATCTGTTGCAGTAATAAGTGATATTTATCATTGGGTGTTAAGACATTGGCAACAAGTAAAGAAATTTGCTGTTCAGGATTTAATTGATCCTGACCCACCTGTTGAACTTGTTTCTTCCATATCGGGGTATAAGGCAACACCATTTTTAATTGATAGGCGACTGCTGCGATCACACCTAAAAGTAATATTTCTCTTTGTAAAGTCCACTCAGCGGGTATAAAAAGCAAAGCAACTAAAGTCGCTATTCCAAACGCTAAGATCTGTAATCGAGGAAAGTCTGCCCCCCTAAACCACCATTCATCACGGGGAATCAAGGACCATACACTTAACCAAATAACCAATACTGCGCAAATCTCAATCCATATCATGTTCATTTTACTCTTGGAGATTTCGTGGATTTTCAATAAAGTTACGGCTTTATCAATTTTTCATCTAACACAAACAAATAATTCCACACAATAAATCAACTGTTTTATTCATGTAACACTTGCAGTTGCGTTCACTTTTGATACACTCAAGCCCCTTAAAAGTTTTTACATACCGAGGCAAATGACATGAAAGTAGGTCTGGTCGGTTGGCGTGGGATGGTTGGTTCTGTCCTGATGCAACGTATGGTTGAAGAGAATGATTTTGCTCACATTGAGCCATTCTACTTCTCTACCAGTAATGCAGGTGGCGAAGCTCCTTCATTTGGTGGTAAGACTGCCCCAGCACTTATGGATGCAACAGACATTAGCAGTCTGAAGCAAATGGATGTCATTTTAACCTGTCAAGGTGGTGACTACACCTCTGAAGTTTTTCCAAAACTGAAAGCAGAAGGTTGGAACGGTTACTGGATTGATGCAGCATCAACCCTGCGTATGGCTGATGATGCCATCATTGTACTTGATCCTGTCAATTTAAATGTGATCAAAGATGGTTTAGTCAATGGCACTAAAACCTTCGTTGGTGGTAACTGTACTGTTTCTTTAATGTTGATGGGCTTAGGTTCACTGTTCCAAAATAATTTGGTGGAATGGGCAACCTCGATGACGTATCAAGCAGCATCTGGTGCTGGTGCACAGAATATGCGTGAACTGATCACGGGTATGGGTTATTTGTATAACAACACCAAAACATTATTAGATGATCCAAAATCTGCGATTCTAGATATTGACCGTCAAATCGCTGACTTACAACGTGGCGACGATTTCCCTAAAGCAAACTTTGGCGTGCCATTGGCGGGTTCATTGATTCCATATATCGACAAACAACTCGAAAGTGGTCAATCAAAAGAAGAGTGGAAAGGTCAAGTCGAAACCAACAAGATTTTGGGTAATCAGCAAATCGTTCCAATTGATGGTCACTGTGTTCGTATCGGTGCAATGCGTTGCCATTCTCAAGCCATCACATTGAAACTCAAAAAAGATGTGCCACTTGATGAAATCGAAGAGATGATTCGCAACTCAAGCCAATGGGCGAAAGTTGTTCCGAATACTCGTGAAGCGTCGATGACTGATCTTACTCCTGTAGCGGTAACGGGTACTTTAACAGTTCCTGTCGGCCGTCTACGTAAACTCAATATGGGTAAAGAGTATTTAGGCGCATTTACAGTAGGCGATCAACTCCTTTGGGGTGCGGCAGAGCCATTGCGTCGTATGCTACGTATTTTAGTTGAATACAAGAACGCCTAAGCAAAATAACACCAAAAACCAAAAGCCGATCACACTTGATCGGCTTTTTATTATTATTAAATATGAACAATTTACAATTCATTTACATCACGGTAATGTATACTCAGACCTTGTTGATCTTTCACCATGGCTGAAATATCAGCAGGCTTTATGACCTAACTAAAACATCACTTTTCATGGATCGAGATGACTGTTAATAACAAATTAAAAATTGCCATTTTAGCCATTTTATCTTCGCAACAACTTTATGCGATTACCTTTGACCCACTGCAAATCAAGTCTGCACCGGGTGAGTTACTTTATGCAGAAATGAGCTTCCATCAAGCAGATCGAAATTCTAAATTTGACGTAAGTCTAGCCACACCAGAGGATTTACGCATGATGGGGGCTATGCATCAACCTCCGTCACAACTCAATTTTTTTACACGTCACAATAATCGAGGTGAAGGAGTCATTGTCATTACTTCATCACGCCCGATGATTGATCCTGAACTGAATATTATCCTTAAAATTAAAGAAGGCGAATCTGCACACTTAAAGCATATTCGACAACCGATACGTAAAAATACAATAACTGCATCAGAGACCAAAACCAGTAGTGAGAAATCACTGACACCCAAGTTTATTGTCAGTGAAAAAGATATTGCCTTAAATCTACCTGAAAGCACACGCTATATCGCAAGCACCCAACCTGATTTAAAACATGAAAAACTGCTGAATGTACCCTTTGCACTTCCGCCGGTATTGAATATTTCAGAAACCCGCGTTGCTACAACCACCAATACCACAGTGCAGCCAATCGAACAAACTACGAATACTCAAGTGGCCTCCGTTGCTTCCACAGCCCAAGACCAACAAGCAACAGCCGTGAAGCATGACAGCACAACATTCGCATCAGAAAATCAAACAGTAAGTACTCCAGCGCAAATGAAGCCTATAATCTCTGAGAGCGAGCTGAAGGGCACGGAGATTGAAAATGCGCAACAAAACAGTAAAACTCAACACCAAGCTAAAAATACCACTCCACCAGCAAAGAAAAAAACCGCAGCAGACCATTCAACACTCGTAAATAACCAAAAGCATGTAGTTCAACGCAATGAATCATTGTGGAGTATTGCTCAGCGGATTTCTGCTGAAACCCAACAACCCCTCCCACAAGTAATGAAACAGATTAAAGCACAAAATGAACATGCCTTTATCGGAGGAAGTGCCAGCCGACTTAGACAAGGCTCACATTTAAACTTCGATCTTAATTCAATCCCTGCTCGCAAAAATCAAAATGCCGATCCAGTTGCAGCAAAAACTTTAGCTGCACCTGCCGAAAAATCCAAATATCGCTTACAACAAGCAGAAATGTCTTTGGTCGCTGAAAGCAATCAAGATTCGAGCACAGGAAGTGCCAAAAAAGACACATTACAACAGAAAACCAGCGCTGACTTATCATTAAAAGTTATGACAGCACGGGAAAAAACCGTTACATTACAAAGAAACGTAACACAGTTGGAATTGGCCTTACGCCAGAAGGATCAACGGATTCAGCTTTTAAATGCTCGACTTGCTGAGCTGCAAGATCAACTGAAAGCGCAGCAGGAAACTAAAAAACCAACACGCTGAGTTATGGAAGAAGATTCTCAAAGATTTGGATAAAAGCGGTTCTATTTTTTAAGGGGTATGGATCATGTCAACGATAATAATTGTATTGCTCGTCATCGTATTGGTCGTTGCGATCGTTTTAAAGAAACGTGAGAACACTCAAAATCATGCGGCATCCAAGAAAAGTGCCAGCAAGACAGCAAAGAAAGCAGCGACGCGCACTGCACTCGCACGTGAAGAACGAGAGTCTGCCCCTCCAGCAACGACTGCAATTTCAGAAAGCTTGCGTCAAAAACTTACGCAACAAATTCAAAGCGGTAACTATCAATCTGCCGAAGCACAAATCAATCAAGCTTTAAAGCAAGACAACTCCCAACATGAGCTTTATCTATTTTTACTTGATATCCATTTAGCACAAAAGGATGACTTTGCGATTGATCAATTGATCAAGCATGTACACGCACTAAAGCTCGCGGATATTGCACAAGCCGCTGAAGCAAAAAATCAAGAACGCATCAAAAATTCGCAATCATTTGATAGTATCGATTTCAAATCGCATTCAACACCATCATTTGTTGAAACAGCAGAAATACCAAATAAAACGGCCGACTTTGATGCATTAGTCCAAACATCGGCTAAACCGACTTTTGAGGATATACAATCTGAATACACTGCTCCTGCTGAGCAAGAGAAACCTGTTGAAGCAGCGGCACAGGTTCAAGCTTTAGATTTCGACTTTTCCTTTGAACAGAAAGAAACCGTCAAACCGACGACTGAGCTACAACAGCAACCTACTTTAGACTTTTCATCCGCCTCAGCACCTGCGACTGAAGCATTATCGGGCAATGACGCAAAACCTGAATTAGATTTTAATTTCTCTAATTTAGATGCAACATCTAGCCAGAGTGAAATCAAAAATGACAATATCACCGAAACGTCTGGCTTAGATTTCAATATTGATCAACCACAACATCATAGTGAAAAACAAGCAGCGACTGAAAAAACTGAGTTTTCTTTTGACCTTGCAGAACCTACCACAGCTACTGAACCAAGCCTAGAAGTCGCTGAGCCGATTCCACAAACACCAACTGTAGAACTCAACGATCCTTTAGCTCAATCATTCCCAGATTTACAACAGTTAGATGAAGCTCAACTTAACTTAGATCTAGCTGAACAATATATTGAGCTTGGTGCTTATGCATCTGCCCGTGAACTATTACAAAACCATCAGCTTCAACTCAACCAAGAACAACAACAACGTTCAGAAAAATTACTCAATAAAATAGCGTCTTGAAGCGTATCGGTCTAATATAAGCAGTCTCTATGACTGCTTTTTTATGATGAAAAACTTTTTATTATGCAAAAGATCGCTTTAATTTATATGGGTGGAACTTTTGGCTGTGTGGGTGAACCACTGATGCCAATGCCAGAACAAAAATTTTTACCAGCACTCAAAAAAGTGATTCCACCTCACTTAGATGTAGAGTGTTTTGCCGCACCCAGTATTCAAGATAGTAGCGCATGTACAGCGACTGATTGGTTGCAGTTAGTACAACAAATTCAACAGTTACAACTCAAAAATTATCAGCATTTCGTGATTATTCATGGCACTGATACTTTAAGCTATGCGGCAGCAACGCTTGCACGCTTTTTGGGGCATTCTTGCCACGCGATTATTACGGGCAGCCAATACCCCTTACTCAATATTGAAGGCAATGATACCAGAGAGTTTACAGATGCATTGAGCAACTTATCTCTTGCACTTGAGCAAGTCATACAACGGCCTGCAGGGGTTTATCTGGCATTCCATCATCAAGTTTTCCACGCACAAACGACATTAAAGGTACACACCACTGAACTTGATGCTTTTGCAGGTAAAGATGCAAATCAAACCTGTAAAACGACGGCTGATTATTTTATTGTTCAAAATGAACATATTGAACAAGCCGCACAACTCAGTATGCTCAATCTTATGCTACAACCGATTGGCAAAGAGCAACTGTTATCGCAGTTAAATAATATCTTGGCTGCACCACCAAATTTCCTCGTGTTACAAGGATTCGGCACTGGCAATATCGCAGTGAATGATGAGATTTTAGCGTTATTTGACGCACTCTATCACAAACAATGCCTTTCAATTATCAGCACTCAAGTGACCTTTGGACAGCTTGATCAGCGCTATGCGGTGAGTGCTTGGATTAAATCAGCTAAAGTTTTGATCAATGATTGTCACTGCCATGCTGATTTATATGCAAAAGTGCTGCAAATGTATTTAAAATACCCGACCCATGATCAATGGTTTGAGCATTGGCAGCAACACTAATCTTGAGGTTAAGACATGCAACGTTATGCAATCGGTATTGAATTTTGCGGTACTCAATACCGTGGTTGGCAAACCCAACAAGCGGGCATTGCAAGTGTTCAAGAAACCATTGAAAAAGTCCTCAGCAAAGTCGCCAACGAAACCATTATTTTACATGGTGCAGGACGTACCGATGCAGGCGTACATGCCACTAATATGGTGGCACACTTTGATACTGAAGCCATCCGCCCTGAACGTGGTTGGATCATGGGTGCAAATAGTCAACTTCCTAAAGATATTTCGATTCAATGGATCAAATGTATGGATGAAAATTTCCATGCACGTTTTAAAGCAATTGCGCGACGTTATCGCTATGTTGTTTATAACGCTCCAATGCGACCTGCGCTACTACACAAACAAGTCACTCATCTCTATCAAAACTTAGATGTGAAAAAAATGATCGCTGCCGCAGCAAAGTTTGAAGGCACTCATAATTTTGAATCTTTCCGCGCCGCAGCATGTCAGTCCAATCAACCCGTGCGTCATGTCAAACATTGTCGTCTGTTTGAACATGGTCGCTACCTCGTACTCGATATTCAAGCCGATGGTTTTTTACATCATATGGTCCGAAATATTATGGGATGTTTGCTTGAAATCGGACAAGGGCTCTATGAAATTGAACATATTGACACCATGTTTGCTGCTGAAGATCGCAAGGCGGCTGGTGTGACAGCACCAGCGGATGGGCTTTATTTTATTCAGGCATATTATCCAGAGCACTTTGACTTACCACAGCCGCCACTGGGACCGCAATGGTTAAACTTGGCTGAATAAAAAAAGCCTTATCTTTCGAGATAAGGCTTCGTTGAATCAGTTTAAATCACTGGCGCTGTTTACGTTTACGATATTCCACTGGGGTTTCGTTGGTCCAACGTTTAAATGCACGATAGAAAGTACTTGGTTCAGAGAAACCTGTTAAATACACAATACGCTCAACACTTTCAGTGGTATTTGCGAGTAATTTTTTCGCTAGACGACAGCGATAATCTGAAAGAATTTGCTGAAAACTGGTATTTGCTTCGCTGAGCTGTGTTCTTAGGCGGCGCGGTGTAATATTGAGTTGCGCTGCAACAGTTTCCAAGGTCGTCTCACCGCTTTCCAAGGTCGAACCAATCGCACGACGAACTTCACCAACGAGATCATAGCGTGCAAGCTCTTGTAATTTTTCAATGGCAAGCTGTTCATGCAATTGTAGTAGCTCTGGTTCAGCTTGCCACAAAGGATAATCTAACACCGCAGCATCAAAATAAAGTCGGGTCTCTTTTTGCCCTAAGCTAACGGGGCAGCCAAATACTCTAAAATATTCGTCATCCTCAGCCCCTTCACTGAAATTAAAATCAATATAAATTGGCTGAAATTGACCTTCAGTAATAAACTTAAAGAAACGTAAAATACCAGAAAATACACATTCAGAAAAATGACGATTAACAAATTGGTCAGGCCATAATTGTTCACCGTTACTTAAATAACAGCGCCCATCTTCAACAATAAGTTTCGCATCAAAAGCATCACTAATCAGACGTTGGTAAGCCAGTGCTCGCTTTAAGCCCTCACCAAAGGTTTCACTACTGATAAATAAATGCTCAATCACTTGACCACGATATAGCGGTAAATATTCCCCTAAATGCAGCCCGATATCTTGATCATTACTCACATCCCGAGCAGCAATCCAAAATGCATGCTGTGCACTTAATGGCGTTCTCGCATTGGTATCAACTTGATTGAGTGCAACCCCTGCCTTTGTTAAAATCTCTTCGGTTGGTAATCCTGCTTTACGAATTGCCTGATAACCAAAGCGCAATACAACCGATGCATCTGTTAACTGACCCACGCAGTGCCCTTCCCTGTAGATACTTTATTGTGACAATGAACAATAAATTTAGATTAACGTTGATTGACCAAACTGACAACACTATTCTGCTTCTTTTGTTAAAAAAAATTTATAAATTGTCTGACAGTTCTTTTGATTAATATCTGACAGCCTTGCTTAGCTTATATCTTGTAAATTTTAAATAAATTGACTATAATTTGCGCCTTTCCAATTTGATCTCAGGTAGGCTATGGCCAATAAAGAGGAACTCATTGAGTTCGAAGGCGTTGTCACCGAAACGCTTCCTAATACGATGTTCCGTGTACGTTTAGAAAACGGTCACGAAGTTATTGCTCACATTTCTGGTAAAATGCGTAAACACTATATCCGTATTTTGACAGGTGACAGTGTAAAAGTTGAAATGACACCTTATGATTTGACAAAGGGTCGTATCACTTATCGTGCGCGCTAAGAATTAGTGAATGCAAAAAAGCCACATCTCGTGGCTTTTTTTACAAGCTATAAGAAGCGAATGCGCTATTTAACGGTCTAGCAATGACTTAAATGTTTAAGATATCCTCAGCGATATATTAGTATTGCTGTAATATAATATCGTCTCCAGAACGGATAGATTTAAATACGTCTCTCGCGCTCGCTGATCAAATATAAAAATTATTTATTCCAAAAATAAGGAAATAGTCACAATGCATTATAAATTTTTTATTATTTTCTTCGCATTACTATTACAAGGTTGCGCAACACCGGGATGGCAATCTGTTCAACTGCAAGATTACTTACAGCCTTATATTGGGCAGTCTGCCGATGACATTCAAAACAAGATCAATTTGAACGATTTAGGCTTTCAAACGTTAAAACAACCTAAAAAAACTGATCGTTCTTTGATTTTCACCGTACTGCGTCCAATCAACATTCCAGTGCCGATGCCACAATCATTTGGTGAATCTGGTTCAGGCATAGGGAGTTCTGCACGTATAGGTGCGGTTCAAACGGGTCAACAATCCTACGATGTGAATTTTTATTGTCATATTATTTTTGAGTTAGATCAGCAACAGATTGCGCGTTCAATTCGCTATGAAGGCAAAGCGTGCTAAATCAATATACCAAATAAAAAACGCAGCCTTTTTAGCTGCGTTTTTTCAATATAGACTCTAGCTCAGTGCTGAAACAACCGCCTCACCCATCGCATCTGTCCCCACTTTGGTCATGCCTTCAGACATAATATCCGCGGTACGTAAACCTTGATCTAATACTTGACCAACAGCATCTTCAATCGCTTTGGCTGCTGCTTCTTCACGGAAGGTATAACGCAACATCATCGCAACTGAAAGCACAGTGGCAAGTGGATTTGCGACATTTTGACCTGCGATATCTGGTGCAGAACCATGACATGGTTCGTACATGCCTTTACCCTTTTCATCCAATGATGCTGAAGGCAACATACCGATTGAGCCCGTCAACATTGCTGCTTCATCCGACAAAATATCGCCAAATAAATTGCCTGTGACAATCACATCAAACTGTTTAGGTGCACGGACCAATTGCATCGCAGCATTATCGACATACATGTGCGATAACTGAATATTTGAATATTGCGCTTGCTGTAAATCGGTTACTGTTTGCTTCCACAACTCGGTCACTTCAAGCACATTGGCTTTATCGACTGAACACACTTTACCACCACGTAAGCCAGCCAGCTCAAACGCGACTTTAGCAATACGCTTGATTTCGCTTTCGGAATAAACGTCAGTGTTGTAGCCTTGTTTTTCACCGTTTTCGAGTTCACGGATACCACGTGGCTGACCGAAATAAATACCACCTGTCAGCTCACGCACAATCAGAATATCTAAACCTGCAACAATTTCTGGTTTTAAGCTTGAAGCGTCAGCCAATTGTGGATACAAAATCGCTGGACGCAAATTGGCAAATAAATTCAGCTCACTGCGGATTTTGAGTAAACCACGTTCAGGACGAATCGAACGTTCGATGCTGTCCCATTTAGGACCACCTACAGCACCTAATAAAATTGCATCTGCTTTTTTGGCTTGTTCACTGGTCACAGCTGGATAGGGTTCGCCATGTGCATCAATTGCTGAACCACCGAGCAAACCATGTTTCCATGTCAAACCTAGATTAAATTTATGATTGACCTTGGTTAAAACTTTTTCAGCAGCGCCCACGATTTCAGGGCCAATACCATCACCCGCTAAAATTAAAATATGTTTAGACATCTATTTTTCCAGTTTGATATAAGCAGTTTACACTGCAAGCCAATTAAACTCTTCTTTCAACAAACTCGCCTAAGCCTTTACGGACATCATAAGATCGGCAAAAACGGCGAATCGTGCGTTGTTCCTGCTGCAAATCAACACATAGCGGGTCAGGTGCAGAGACATTTAATAAACTCCCCGAACCAGATGGCCTATCTCTATACATTTTAAAGGTATAGTTTAAATAAGGCTTGAATTCATGAATGACATGAAAAGTCTCCGCACGATCTAAAGAGATTGGATAAAAGCGAATCACGACCTCATATTCTTTGGCAGGAACACTCAGATAGACTTGTTGTTTTCGACTAAAAACCGAACCTTGTAGTCTCACAATGCCTCGCTCCATCGCCTCTCGACTGATGCGATGCGAGGTCGCATTAATCACCTCAGTATCATCGATACGTGCAAATTCACAATTTTCTACGCCTGAACAATATAAAGTTGCGTTATTCGCTCTCTGCTCTAAAGTATTTTGAGCAATACGAACTTGATCAACCACATTTTGTGTATTCTGACAGGCAGTTAAAGTCGTACCAACACATAAACACAGCAAAATATTGCGTGCTAATATCCTTCTCATTGTTCGGGCCCAGTCCTCATGTCATATCAACATGCAAGCAAATTAATCTTTGTTTGCATGTTAACAAGAGTTGTATCGCTACGCCATGATTATGTTCAAATTGTATTCAAACAATTAGGCTTTGATTTCATCAAATACCCAAGGACGCACTTGTTTGGCTTTCGCTTCAAAATCTCGAATCTCATCAGCCACTTGTAAAGTTAAACCAATGTCATCTAAACCATTCAGCAAACAATGTTTGCGGAATGGATCAATTTCAAAATTGAAGGCTTCACCTGTTGGCGTACGTACTTGTTGTGCTTCCAAATCAATGGTCAATTGATAACCTTCTTCAGCACATTCTTTGAATAACTGATCCACAATCTCTTCAGACAAGATCACAGGCAACATGCCATTTTTAAAACAGTTATTAAAGAAAATATCTGCAAAGCTTGGCGCAATCACGGTACGAAAACCATATTCATTGAGTGCCCAAGGCGCATGTTCACGACTTGAACCACAACCAAAATTGGTACGCGCTAGCAAAATCGTTGAACCTTGATAACGAGGCTGATTCAAGACAAAATCAGGGTTTTTAGGACGTTTACTAATGTCTTGACCTAAATAGCCTTCATCTAAATAGCGTAATTCATCAAATAAGTTATCGCCGAAGCCAGTGCGCTTAATTGATTTTAAAAACTGTTTCGGAATAATTAAATCAGTATCCACATTGGCACGATCTAAAGGTGCAACAATACCTTGTTCTACAGTATATTTTTCCATGATTTTGCTCCCTTAGAATGAACGAACATCAACGAAGTGACCTGCAATCGCTGCCGCAGCTGCCATCGCTGGACTGACTAAATGGGTACGCCCACCATTGCCCTGACGACCTTCAAAGTTGCGATTTGAGGTTGATGCACAATGCTCACCTGGTTGTAACTTATCAGCATTCATTGCCAAACACATTGAGCAACCCGGTTCACGCCATTCAAAACCTGCTTCCAAGAAAATTTGATCCAAACCTTCTTGCTCTGCCTGCTGTTTAACCAAACCAGAACCCGGAACGATCATCGCCTGTTTAATACTTGAAGCGACTTTACGACCTTTCACGACTTCGGCAGCGGCACGAATATCTTCAATACGTGAGTTGGTACATGAACCAATAAAGACACGATCCAATTGGATATCAGACAAAGCCTGACCTGCGTTTAAGCCCATATATTGATAAGCACGTGTCCAATCATTACGCTGTACATCATCTTTGGCTTGTTCTAAAGTCGGTACTGCTTGCGTAACTGGGATTACCATTTCTGGAGAGGTTCCCCAAGACACTTGCGGCTCGATCTCTGCGCCATTCAATACAACGACCGCATCAAACTCAGCGTCTTCATCAGAATGTAAAGTGTTCCAATATTCTACCGCTTGTTCCCACTGTTCGCCTTTAGGTGCATAGTTACGATCCTTTACGTAGGCAATAGTCTTGTCATCCACTGCGACCATACCCACACGTGCACCCGCTTCGATTGCCATATTGCACACTGTCATACGGCCTTCAATCGACATATCACGGAACACTTGTCCGCCAAACTCGATTGCATAACCTGTACCACCAGCCGTACCAATCTTACCGATGATGGCCAAAACCACATCTTTCGATGTCACGCCTTTGCCCAATACACCGTCTACACGGACTAACATATTTTTAGATTTTTTCTGTACTAAGCATTGTGTTGCCAATACATGTTCAACTTCTGATGTCCCAATCCCATGTGCCAAACAACCAAAAGCACCATGCGTTGCCGTATGCGAGTCACCACAAACCACGGTCATACCCGGTAAAGTTAAACCTTGCTCTGGGCCTACAACATGCGCAATCCCTTGGCGAATGTCATTAATCCCAAATTCAACGATATTAAATGTTTTACAGTTATCGTCTAAGGTTTGCACTTGGATACGAGAGGTTTCGTCCTCAATTCCTGCAATCCCCTGTTCACGCTCTTTTTTAGAGGTTGGAACGTTGTGGTCAGGTGTTGCGACATTGGCACTTAAACGCCATGGTTGACGCCCAGCAAGTTGTAAACCCTCAAATGCTTGAGGACTGGTGACTTCATGCAATAAGTGACGATCAATATAAATTAAGCATGAACCATCATCACGTTGCGTTACTAAATGGTCATCCCATAATTTGTCATACAATGTTTTGCCTGCCATGTCGTCGCTCTCCATCGTGCTTGCCATAGGACTGGGTAACTAAATCTTAGATTGATTATAACAATGGTTTTACATAAATCTAATTTATCATTTTTATAAATTAACAAACTTTTTGGAATGACTTAAGACTTCCTTGATAAAATTTAATGTACTTTAAATACATCAATCATGAGATAAAATGGCTATCTATCTAATAACTCATAAAAAAATATAGTTAACCAAAAAATAACTAATTTTGTATAATTCCTCAGAAATTTATAAAGCAACTCACGCCTTTCGGATACAAAATCAATGCAAAAACTTATATTCCCATCTATTTTTATATTCGTCTCTCTCTTCACTGGATGTGCAAGCACCCCAACTCAGAAACTTAATGTAAATACTGTAAAAGCATCAAATCCAACATCCTTGATTATCTCCAAAAGAGAAAAACCATCTTTCTTAGCAACTACGGCATTAAATGTACAGTTTGCTCTTCTTGGACTGGCTGCTCAGATATCTAGTGGCAACAAGATCATCAACGAAAATCAGGTAGAAGATCCTGCGATCTATATAGCGAATGAACTAGCGAAAACACTAGAGAGCCAACTAGGGATAACGCATATCACAACAAGCACATCAACGACCACAACGAATAATATTAAAACACTTGCTGAACAGCACAAAGAGGCAGATATTCTACTCGATGTTCAAACAACGTACTGGCAGTCTATTTACTACACTTCAGATTGGAATAACTATCGAGTTGTATACGCTGCAAAACTAAGATTGATTGATACTAAGAATAAAAAAGTCATTGCTGAAAGCATTTGTTCAAAAAAACAAGACGACAAAAAAAATTCACCATCTTATGACCAATTAATTGCAAATAATGCTGCTGTGTTAAAGGCTGCTCTTAAATCACATGCGGATGAATGTATCAGTGAATTTAAAACAAATGCTTTAGGTTCAATCTAAAATTTCATAAGCTCATCCATAAAAGTAGTCATTCAATTAAAAACGCTTCGACATGCTCAGCGTAATGTCCCCAGAGCATGTCGAAGGGAAGCGATCACATATATTCAATTTGGAGAGTGAGTTTATGCGCAAAAAATGGGATAAAAAGTCGTGTAGTTTTTGAAATTTGTCCAAGTAAAGTGACGCTTTAATTTATGAGTAAGTATATTAAAGTATCCAACTAGAATAAGAATGGGTGTTCAAGTTGTTGTTGATTTTACAGCACCAGTAAAAGATACATTCACAAATCCAATCACCATAAATCAAAATTTCTTTTTTACATTACAAGTGATAATGATTATTATTTAAATAATTAAGTTTTACGATGGTGCTTACAATGGCGAATATTCAACAATTCGTGATAAACAATCAACGGACGCTCAAAAAGACCTTGAGTTACTACATCTTACATATTAGTGTTGCTATGCTAGTCGCTTATGCGATTACTGGAAACTTACTCGTGTCCGCAACCTTGAGCTTACTTGAACCAACCGTACAGGCATTTGCTTTTTTCTTCCATGAAAAAGTGTGGAGTCGTTTTGGTTAAATGACATAAAGTAAATCAAGCTCTTGGTTAAATTTTTAAAATGTTCTTGGATACATCCCTATGAACCTTGCTGCATTTGAAGCATTTGTAAAAGTGATGGAAACAGGTTCTATTTCTATCGCGGCAGAACAATTATTTATAACTCAACCTGCGGTCACCAAACGGATTCATAGCTTAGAACAGTATTTTGATGTCAAGCTATTTGAATCCGCAGGACGGGGTATACAACCCACCTATGCTGCACACTCACTGTTGCCTAAAGTAAGGGGTTGGCTCAACGAACTTGGCGAAATTCACCACACCTTAAGCCATGAGCAAGCGCAGGTACAAGGTCGTTTAAAAATCGGAACCAGCCATCACATTGGATTGCATCATTTGGCAGAACCACTCAAAAACTTTGTGCAGCATTTTCCCAAAGTCACTTTAGATGTTCATTTCGTCGATTCTGAACAAGCACATGAGCACGTACTCGCTGGAGAGTTAGAGCTTGCATTTTTGACCTTGCCACCTGTTGGGGATGATCGTCTGCGTTATGTGACGATTTGGAATGATCCTTTGGTTTTTGTTGCGTCGCCCTTTCATCCTTTAGCACAACAACAAAACCTGAAACTCGAAGACCTGATTGCTTACCCAAGCCTACTTCCAGCAGCACATACCTACACCAGTCAAATCACACTTGCTGAATTTGAGAAAAAAGGCTTAAAACCGAAAATTAGCATGAGCAATAACCCGTTAGAATCCATCAGAATGTTGGTTTCGATTGGCTTAGGTTGGTCAGTGTTACCAAAGACATTACTCAATCATGATTTAAAACAATTAGATCTTAATCTGGATATGCAGCGCCAATTGGGCATGGTGTGGCACCCTGCCCGCATTCAGTCTAAAGCTGCTGAAGAGTTAATTAGGATGATGACCTAAATCGACCAGTCTTGGATTTCCCATGCTTGCTCTTGAGCGAGTGTTTCTAAACGGTCATCAGGGTTCACCGCAATGGCATGGGTTGCATACTCCAATAAGAAACGGTCATTAATCGAATCCGAATAAGCCCAAGACTCCTCTACTTCACGACCTGCTAACCATTGATCCAAGCGCACCAGCTTGCCTTTTTGATAGCATGGCACGCCTGTTACTTTACCCGTGTATTTGTCTGCAATCACTTCAGCATTGGTGGCAATAATTTCGGTAATACCAAATTCACGAAAAATCGGTGCGGTGATAAAATCACTGGTCGCGGTAATTCCCACAATCGCATGCCCCAACGCTTGATGTCGTTGAATTGCCTCAAAACCTTTAGGGCGCATTTGTGGACGAATCACCTTTTGCATAAACAACTGATGGAGTTCCGTTAAATACGCATTGTCATGTTTGGTCAAAAACTCAAAAACAAATTCATTATAAGCAATTGGATCAAGCTGCCCTGCTTTATAGTCTTCATAAAACTTGTCATTCATTTGACGATGATGAACTGGATCGACCAAAGCTTCATTGACCAAAAATTCACCCCACGAATGGTCAGAATCGGTATTTAACAGGGTGTGATCTAAATCAAACAAAGCCAATTTCATATAAATGCTCATTTAAATGCAAATTAAAGAAAAAAAACGTAAATCTATTTCCGTAAGTCACTAAAAATTCGTTAAGATCATAGCAATTTTAAACATTTTACTTTGATCTTTTTCGAGTTGGACGTGCAAGCGTGACTGTCCCCGATATCAAAGTCAACGATATAGACAAAATTTAGGTAGCCAAATGATCGACTCAGAAGGTTTCCGACCCAACGTCGGGATCATTTTGGCAAACGATGACGGACACGTCTTATGGGCAAAACGCATTGGTCACAATGCTTGGCAATTTCCACAAGGAGGTATCCAGTTTGGAGAAACCCCTGAGCAGGCACTTTACCGTGAACTGAGAGAAGAAGTCGGTTTATTGCCCGAACACGTCCAAATTATAGCGCAAACTAAAGGTTGGCTGCGTTATCGTTTGCCACATCGGTACATTCGGTCAGATTCAGATCCGATATGTATTGGACAAAAGCAAAAGTGGTTTTTACTGAAATTAACGGCTTCGCCCCATCATATTCAGTTAAACCTATCAGACCCACCCGAGTTCGATGAATGGCAATGGGTGAGTTACTGGTATCCATTGGGTCAAGTGGTCAACTTCAAACGTGATGTTTACCGTAAAGCCATGATGGAATTGTGCATACAATTACCTCAGCGTTAATTGTTATAGAATCATCATTTTAAGCAATGATTTTCAACAAGAGAGCTGTTATAAATAGGCATATAACGATTTATAAATTGGAGTAAACATCCATGTCAAACATGCAACTCGACACCCTCAGACGCATTGTGCAAGAAATCAATGCGTCCGTCAGTTTGCATGACTCTTTGGACATTATGGTCAATCATGTGGCTGAAGCGATGCATGTGGATGTATGCTCTATATATCTCTTAGATGAGCGTAATCGTCGTTATGTGTTGATGGCCTCAAAAGGTTTAAACCCTGAATCCGTTGGACAAGTCTCTTTAAGTGTCGGTACAGGTTTGGTCGGTTTAGTCGGTCAACGCGAAGAAATTGTCAACTTAGACAATGCGCCGAAACATGAACGCTTTGCTTATTTGCCTGAAACAGGTGAAGAACTATTTAACTCATTCCTTGGCGTACCTGTGATGTATCGCCGTAAGGTCATGGGTGTTTTGGTGGTTCAAAATAAGGAATCACAAGACTTTAGTGAAGCGGCTGAATCTTTTCTGGTCACGCTATGTGCACAACTATCTGGTGTGATCGCGCATGCCCATGCCGTAGGGAATATTGACGTTTTCCGCAAACCCAATGGCGGCTCTACCTATAAAACCTTTCAGGGTGTGTCTGGTGCGGGTGGCATCGCCTTAGGCCGTGCGATTGTACTCTACCCCCCTGCTGATTTAGCCGTGATTCCAGATCGCGAAGCTGAAGACATTAGCGATGAATTAGCATTACTCGATCAAGCGATTGCTTCAGTTCGTATAGAAATTCAGTCCTTAGATGAAAAAATGCAAGATTCCCTCATGTCGGAAGAGCGTGCTTTATTTAGCGTGTTCTTACGGATGTTGGATGAAAATGCACTGCCAAGTGAAATTAAAGACCATATTCGCTCAGGAAGTTGGGCACAAGGTGCGGTGCGGAAGGTGATTGATAAACACATCGCCCTCTTTGCACAAATGGAAGATGACTACCTACGAGAACGAGTTTCCGACCTTAAAGACTTAGGTCGTCGAATTCTCGCTTGCTTGCAGGAAAATGATACCAGTCATCGTGAGCTTAGCCCTGATAGCATCCTCATCGGTGAAGAAATCAGTACCGCAGCGCTCGTTGAACTTCCTGTTGATAATATTGCAGCGATTGTGACCTCCGAAGGTGCAGCCAATTCACATATGGTGATTGTGGCACGTGCACTCGGGATTCCAACGGTTGTGGGGGTAACCGAGTTACCGATTACCACGCTTGATGACATTGAGATGATTGTCGATGCCTATCAAGGACGGATCTTCGTCAATCCACCACGTCGATTGCGCCAACGTTATAAAGAAGTCCAAAAAGAAGAAGAACAAATTGCCAAAGATTTAAAGCAGTATGAGACCAAAGATGCAATTACCCCCGATGGTGTCGCGATCCCCTTGTTCGTCAATACTGGTTTAATGATTGATGTTGTGCGTGGGGTACAACGCGGTGCCAAAGGTGTCGGGCTATATCGTAGTGAAATTCCATTTATGCTGCGTGAACGCTTCCCAGGTGAAGAAGAACAACGTGCGATTTACCGCCAACAACTCAGTCATTTCGCCAATAAGCCTGTGATTATGCGAACACTGGATATTGGTGCGGATAAAGATCTGCCGTATTTTAGTATTGAAGAAGAGAACTCTGCATTGGGCTGGCGTGGCTTGCGCTTTACGCTGGATCATCCTGAGATTTTTTCTGCACAAATCCGTGCGATGTTAAAAGCCAGTATTGGTTTAAACAACCTTCATATCTTACTGCCAATGGTGACCAGTGTCAGTGAAGTGGAAGAAGTGTTGTACTTATTTGAGCGTGACTGGATTGCAGTTCAAGAAGAAGAGCAAGTCAAAATAACCAAACCCAAACTCGGCATTATGGTTGAAGTGCCAAGCGTGCTGTTTCAAATTGATGAATTTTCGGAACTGGTTGATTTCTTTTCCGTTGGTTCAAATGATTTGACGCAATATTTATTGGCCGTCGATCGTAATAACCCGCATGTGGCCAATGTCTACTCACATCTTCATCCCTCGGTTTTACGCGCACTGCGACAACTGGTACAAGACTGCCATAAGTATCAAAAACCGATCAGTATTTGTGGCGAAATGGCAGGTGATCCCTTGTCCGCAATTCTATTGATGGCAATGGGCTTCGACACCCTTTCTATGAGCTCAAGTAATATTTTAAGGGTACGAAAGGCGATTTGTCATATTCCAATGAGTGATGCAAAACGGCTATTAGATGAAGTTTTGCGTATGAATAATCCATTGCTGATTAAGAGCTGGCTAGAGCATTATTTTAGAACACATGGTTTAGCGGATATGGTTAAATCAAATCGTTTGGTCAACGCCTAGAACAGAGAAAGCTAGCGAATCAACATGAATAAAAAGGGTAATCCTCTTCTGAGCGTCACCCTTTCTTGTTAGATATTATTATTTCAAATAAATCTGTTGCTTGCCGCTTCCCAGTTTAACACGAGGGAATTTTCGGTCGTAGTCAATCACAATCGCATCTTTTCCTGTCAAATTCTGAGTAGCCGACTCCCATGTCACGTAATAAGTAATCTCAGCGTCCCCGCGGACCGTCGGTTGAATCAGCTTTTTATGATCTGCTGGCACTGTAAAATTCACAGTAAACGGAACTTGAGAAACCTGCACTTGCTTTTGTTGAATTAAGGTCGCAGGCGCATCGGCCAAACCTGTTTCCAAAGCATATAAACTGACTGTACCTTGCTGTTGCGGCGCACTATAGGTAGTATTCCCAACAAATTCGACCGTTACTGTATTTGATTGAGTGGTTTTCAGATCACTATTGTGAGTAACTGAGCTACAACCAGCCAGAAGAGTCACTGACAAACCTAAACCATAAGTAATTTTTTTCATTTTTCTATCCCAAAACAGTTAAATTCAAAAATACCATGAAATAAAATCAATTCATTTTCACTTACATATTTCTAGCATTTAAGCTTAGAAATTCCATATCAATTGAAGTTGCGAAATCACCTTATTTACACAACACCAACATGTATTTGCGCTACAACGTCTAAATATATTCATGCCGCCCTCATCTAAGCAACTTTTCATTTTGACCACCGCCACCCCAGAAAAATCACAAAATAAATATCTATTTTTTAAATATTTTTTAACTTCTTTAACAATTCATATATCAACATGGGTTAAGTTAAAGTTTAAGATTTAAACAGCTTCAATCGAATAAAGCATTTAAGACATCAACTTTAATCCATTGGAAAAAAGAGTTTTATCCGCCTAGAGTAAAAAGTACAAAGGCTACACCTAATCATGGTAAATATTATTTAGGCATCTATCACGATACCCAATCGAGCCATGATTAGGCTGTAACGGTCCAACTTTCATAACGGTCTAATAGTCAGGCTGATTTCATGCAGATCACCCTGATGGAGAAGAAACATGAGCCAAGATGACAAAAAATGTCCTTATAGCCAACTTACAACAGACTTTGGTGCACCCGTCGTTGACAACCAAAATAGTTTAACTGCGGGCGCGCGAGGACCACTCCTTGCCCAAGACTTGTGGCTAAATGAAAAACTTGCCAACTTTGTGCGTGAAGTGATTCCTGAGCGTCGTATGCATGCCAAAGGTTCAGGTGCATTTGGTACATTTACAGTCACCCACGATATTACCCAATACACTCGCGCTAAAATTTTTAGTGAAATCGGTAAAAAAACTGAAATGTTCGCCCGTTTTACCACCGTTGCTGGTGAGCGTGGTGCCGCTGATGCGGAACGTGATATTCGCGGTTTTGCCCTTAAGTTTTATACTGAAGAAGGCAACTGGGATATGGTCGGGAATAACACGCCTGTGTTCTTTTTACGTGACCCACGTAAATTCCCAGATTTAAACAAAGCAGTGAAACGCGACCCTAAAACCAATCTGCGTAGCGCAACCAATAACTGGGATTTTTGGACTTTACTGCCAGAAGCACTGCATCAGGTGACTATTGTAATGTCAGACCGAGGCATTCCTGCCAGCTATCGTCATATGCATGGCTTTAGTAGCCACACCTATAGTTTTATTAACGCAGCCAATGAGCGCTACTGGGTAAAATTCCACTTTAGAACACAACAAGGCATCAAAAACCTCACTGATGCAGAAGCAGGTGAATTGGTTGGTCAAGATCGTGAAAGCCATCAACGTGATTTATTTGACGCAATTGAACGTGGCGACTATCCAAAATGGACGTTGTGTGTACAAATCATGCCTGAACAAGATGCTGAAAAAGTTCCCTACCATCCATTTGATTTAACCAAAGTTTGGCCTCATGGTGACTACCCACTCATCGAAGTTGGGGAGTTTGAGTTAAATCGTAATTCAGAAAACTTTTTCTTGGATGTTGAACAGTCCGCTTTTGCTCCGAGCAACCTCGTTCCTGGCATTAGCGTTTCACCAGACAAAATGCTGCAAGCACGTCTATTCAACTATGCCGATGCTCAACGTTATCGTTTAGGTGTGAATTATCAACAAATTCCAGTCAACGCGGCACGCTGCCCTGTTCACAGTAATCACCGTGATGGTCAAGGGCGTACCGATGCTAATTACGGTGCTTTACCACACTACGAACCAAATAGTTTCGGTCAATGGCAAGAGCAAGCGCAGTACAAAGAGCCACCATTAAAAATCAATGGCGATGCTGATTTCTGGGATTTCCGTGAAGACGATAATGACTACTTTAGCCAACCTCGTGCGCTGTTTGAACTGATGACACCTGAGCAACAACAGGCACTGTTTAACAATACAGCAGGTGCGATGGGTGATGCACTAGACTTTATTAAATATCGCCATATTCGTAATTGCTATGCATGTCATCCCGCTTATGGTGAAGGTGTTGCACAAGCATTAGGTTTAACGGTGGCCGATGCTCAAGCCGCACGAGCAACCGATCCAGCGAGACATTTACCAAGCTTTCTTTAATTTTTGAAGTACAAAAAAAGCCATCCTCGGATGGCTTTTTTACCCAAACAATTTAAAGCTACAAACTCAAATGCAAAATCGGGAAAGGTTTACCCAATCCGTCCAGTGGGGAACGAGAAATGACTTTAAAGCCTAAACATTCATAGAAACCCACTGCCTGTGGATTTTGTTCATTGACATCCACCTTGGTCGCACCAAGCTGTTCAACTGCATAAAATAACAACTGCTTGCCAATGCCTTGACCTCGTGCTGCATTTCGAATGAACAACATCTCAATCTTTTTCTCTGCCACACCAACAAAGCCCAAAATCGTACCTGTATCACTTTTCATACACTTTAAAGTAACTGCTGGAAAAGCCTGTTCTATAATGATTGGCTTAAAAAAAGCAATATCATCTTCACTAATAAAATCATGTGTTGCTCGAACAGAATCCTCCCAAACGGCTAGTAGTTCTGCATAGTTTTCAGGATGTACAGCGTCTAGGAGCATCGTTTTCTCATATTTAAAAATAACAAATCAAGATTTAGCTTAAGTATTAAGCACGTATAAAATGCCCTTCACGAATACAATAAAAAGGACTAATCAATCTTGAAGATGATTTCATTGCATGCATCAATTCATGTTCTGGCGTATCACGGTCTTCATCCGTCAACTGAAAAGTTCGATAATGAATCGCCAAAGAACGGTGGGCATGGAGATCTAAATGAGCGTGGAATGCATCCTGTGGATTCATATGCACATAATGCATCAATTTACGCGGTTCATATGCACCGATAGGTAATAATGCAACTCTTGCATCACCATAACGTTCATGAATTTGTTTGAAGTGTCCCCCATAGCCAGAATCACCAGCAAAGAAACAATGCCCCGTTTTAGCTAAAAGTGAAAAGCCACCCCACAGCGCCCGATTTTGATCTCTAAATCCTCGTCCAGAAGCATGCTGCGCAGGGGTATAAGCGATCTTTAATTCATCATGAAATGGGATTTCCTGCCACCAGTCCATTTCAATGACATGAAAATATTTCGGCATGTAATAGCCATTGCCCAAACCTGTATAAATTGGCATTTCAAACTTCTGATGTAACCAATCCAGAGTTGCTAAGTCCATGTGATCATAATGATTATGACTCAGCAAAACCCCATGAATAGTTGGCAAATGCTCTAAAGCTATGCCTGCGGTACACACACGTTGCGGCCCTCGCCCTTGTCTTGGGCTGGCATATTCACACCAAACAGGATCAGTCAAAAAATTATAAGGGCCGATTTGAATCAAAACAGTAGCATGACCAATAAACCACATTTGCCAATCATTGAGATCTGCATGCGGACGGTTTTGTGGCAATTCCAACATCTGATTACGCAGATTCAATTCTTGCGCAGGATCAACACGCCATGTAAAAGACTTACGCGTCGCAAGCCATTTAAATAAAGCTTTACGACCCAACGATGTTAAAGGTCTGTCTAGATTATAAAAACGATCAATACCAGAATGCTCAGAAGCCTCGTGTGGAAATGGAGGTTTCTCCCAAGTGTGGCTCAAGCAAGATTGTGTCGGCAATTGATAGGTTAATGTCGGCTTATCTTTCATGTACGTCTTCTTTGGTGGAATCCAATCGCATGAGGCATCAGCGAATATGTATTAAATGATAAGAAGTCTTTCAATCTAAATTTTATCAAATCAATAGATTGTATAATTTTTAAAGGATTTTATTTCATCCAAATCATCGACTTCAATCCTCACATAAGGTTCTTAGTTATGCTGATTTTCTCTAGTCGAGTCAATATAATTTTATTGCTGATCCTCATTGTTTACTTAATTTATGTAAGCTGACGTAATCCATTTTTTCCAAAACCTAAAATGAATAAAAAAAAACAGCCGATTAATACGACTGTTTTCTGCTTTAGTTTATTAGAACTGTTTCATCACTATTTAGCCTCTTTATATTTAGCCTCTTTATATTTCTCCCATCGGGAGCATGAGGAAAGATTGAAGTTTCGCAAGGGAATTGATGAAAGAAATCTATTTTTATACGTTACTAAAAAATGCAGCGAACTGTTGATAACTTGGTCGTTGGCTGACATTTTCTAAATAACGTTCTATTGCAGGATGAGGTTCTATTTCATTCATTTTTAACTGCCAAAATAACATCGCGGCGACCATCACATCCGCCGCAGTAAATTGGGCCCCACATAAATATGGATCCGCTTCACTTAAGCCCTGCACAAAAGCAGTATAAACATCTTGATCATCACCATATCCAACAAACATCTTCTGTTCTGGTTTTATAGTTATACCGAGCATTTTATTGGTCGATGCAGCATCCCACGGTCCAGAAATAAACATCAGCCAACGATAGTAAATACCGCGCTGAGGATCATCCAATGCAGGTGCTAAACCTTTTTCTATAAACTTATCTGCCAAATATGCACAAATTGCACCTAACTCATAAATGACAACCCCATCATCAACCAAAACAGGAACCTTGCCAAAGGGATTAATTTTTAAATATTCAGGCGTTTTCATTTCGGTTTCAAAGGCAACTTCAATGCGTTCACATTCAATGCCAAGTTCGATCAGTAGCCAATCGACCACCACACCACGAGATTGAGAATTGGTATAAAGTTTAAGTGTCATTTTCATTTTTCCTTGTTTGTTGGTCTTATTTAAATGTAATGGTTTTGATTGTCAGTTTTTGTCAGTAGTCGAATGGCAGACTTCTTTTATCCACCATTGTTGAAAGAGTTGTTGTTTAAATTGGGGGTACACGTCCTGACTCAAGGTTAATTGTTGAATACGATCAATCCGAAAATTTCGAAAATCATTGCGCAACTCACACCAAGCAGCTAAAACGATTTTGTCATTAAAATACCCCAATGCAAACGGCCATACCGTTCTAGTACTTATTCGTTGCTGTTCATCCGCATAGTTCATTGAAATTTTGACTTGTTGCCGAATCGCCAAACGTATTTGCTCAACCCATTGTTCATCGACAGGCAACCAAATACTAAATGCTCTTAATGTGGTTTGTTGTAATAAATACTGGCAATGTTCAGGTAATACTGCATTTAACTTAGCTAACACCGAAGTTGATGCAGATTTTAAGGCTTGATCTGGAATGTCATTCAACCAATTTAAAGCCAAGAAAATGGCTTCTATTTCAGTTTCATTTAAGGTCATCGGCGGGAGTAAGAAATTTTCTTTAAGTTGAAAACCTACACCAGCGCCAGCCTCTATATTGACACCTTGTGCTCGTAAACTCTCAATGTCACGATAAATACTACGTTGACTGATCTGCAAGCGCTCAGCCAATACCTGTGCAGTCACAGGATAGCGATATTCTCTTAACAGTTGTAAAAGGTTGAGCAGGCGAATTGAACGACTCATGGTTTTCCTATTTTTATTATGGCTGATGGGAAAGCGTACTTCCCCATCTTTTTATCATTTTCAAATGGCTTAACTTTCTGTTAAAGCATTCACCTGCAAGATACGCTGTAAGTAACCCTGTAATTCCTGAACATTATGAGCAATCGCTAAAGGTTGATAACGTTGTAAAGTTTCAATGTTATGCACACCATAACTCACACCGATACGATGCATATTCAGATTTTGTGCCATCTCAAGATCATAACTGGTATCTCCCACCATAATCGCACGTGTCGCATCCACCTGCATTTCGGCAAGAATTTCTTGCAGCATCAACGGATCTGGCTTGGACTTGGTTTCACTGGCAGCACGGGTAATATCAAAAATATCATGGCTATTGGTTTGACTGAGTACACGATCTAAACCTTTCCGACTTTTTCCTGTGGCAACCGCAAGTTTCAAACCTTGCTGCTTTAAATCCATGAGTAATTCAGCAACGCCACTAAACCAAGCATCACCTTTAGAGTTAGCAACATAATGATCTGCATAGCATTGCAAAATATCTTGCTGTAAATGTGGCACTTGAGGAAATAAGATTTGCATCACTTCAGGCAAGCCCAAACCAATAATACTTTTCGCAGCTTCATCCGTTAACGGCTGCTCGAATCGTTGTGCTGCATGTTGCAAACTTGCCACAATCTGCCCAACGGAATCGAATAAAGTGCCATCCCAATCAAAAATCACCAGCTCAATGCTGTGACTGATTGCTATTTTATCAATTTGGCTCAAGGCTTTTTTCTCAACTCGTCTATAACTTGTTGCATATCCTCAGGCATCGGCGCTTCAATCACTGGATAGTTTGGTATTTCCAAACGCATCGCATGTAAACACAAGCGTCTTGCTTCTGGACCCGCATAAGGTGTGTTGTGTCCATATTTATCATCGCCAATCAGCGGATGACCAATACTTAAACCGTGCACACGAATTTGATGGGTACGACCCGATAACGGTGAGGCATTGATCAGGGTTGCTGTCTTAAAGCGCTCTACCACCTTCCATTCTGTTTTACTTGGCTTACCTTCTTTAGTGACGCGAACCCGACGCTCACCATTAGAAAGCTCGTAGCGGAGTAAAGGTGCATCAATCATTTGTTGATCCAAACTGACTTGCCCTTTCACAATCGCAGTATAGGTTTTCTGTATTTTATGCTCGCGCAGTAAATCCTGTAGCAGTTTTAAGGTACTACGCTTTTTACTGATCATCACCAAACCAGAGGTATCACGGTCAATACGGTGAATCAACTCTAAATATTTTTTCCCCGTCGCGGCACGTAAAGCCTCAATTAAGCCATACGCAACACCACTACCACCATGTACTGCGATACCGGATGGCTTATTCACCACCAACAGTCCTTCATCTTCATACACGACACGACTGAGTAAGCTTTGCGCCACACCATCACTCACAGGTACATCGCTGTCATCTTTTTGTTCATAGCGAATTGGTGCGACACGAATTTGATCCCCAATCGCCAAACGCGTCTCTGCTTTCACGCGTTTTTTGTTGATACGAACTTGCCCTTCGCGAATTAAACGATAAATTCGACTTTTTGGCACACCTTTCAATCGGGTAAATAAAAAGTTATCAATTCGCTGCCCTAATTGATGCTCATCCACTTCAAACCAAGTGACACTTTGCCATTGCTGTGTAGAATTCATACGCTCGATTAATCCAAGATTTACTAAATATGATTAAAAAATGATCATTTAGCTAAGTTATTTCACAAGAAACCTAAACTTAGCCCATAGGCAGATGCCGCAAGGTTTGGTATATTCATCACACGGATACCCTCGTAAGTGAGCGTCAAATCAAAAATTTTATTTAGTTAAAATTTCAAATAGATGAGAAACTCACCAATAGCTCGAATAGGTCCTAAAGAATTATGCCGACGCCGAAGGCTTATTATATCGGCAAAATGACAAACTGTTGCGTTTAATTGTGCATCTGCACATACAGTTTGTTCATAAAAAATATGTCGCCAGCAAATTTGTTGGTTATTAAACGTAAACTGATCCACATCAGACAATTTGCTCCCTGATGTCGCATTCAGGCTAAAGCGTTGATGCATTGGAACTGCCAAGCACAGATACGATGATCATTCCGTATCGAGACTTCCAGATGGATCGACTTCAATGCTTAAGACAATGAAAGTCACCATCCAATGCACCGCTCACCCGCCAGTGAAGCGTACAGGACACTTTGATTACATCGGGTCTAGTGGTATTTCACAGATGCATGACATGGATGAAATACCAATAGCTCCAAGATTGAAGCAGAATTGCTTACATCGAAAGAATCGTATCAAAGCCCGAAACTGGATATTACAGTCAGTGGTTTCAGAGCATCATATATAAAGTTGCTTCTGAGTCTTGATCGCGCCAACTTGATGTTTGTTCAAAAGTATTGAGCTTGTTGTTTGTGTGCATCACTATTAGGTGTCACACCCATGAAACGTATGTTGATTAATGCAACCCACGCCGAAGAAGTTCGCGTTGCACTTATCACTGATAATCGTCTTTACGATTTCGATTTAGAAAATCGTACTCGTGAACAGAAAAAATCAAATATCTATAAAGGTCATGTCACTCGCGTTGAACCGTCTTTAGAAGCGGTTTTCGTCGAGTACGGCGCACAGCGTCAAGGCTTTTTATCAATGCGAGAAATTGCAAACTCGTATTTCAAAGCTGACCCTCGCCAAACCTCAAATATCCGTGAACTCATCACCGAAGGGACTGAGTTACTGGTTCAAGTTGAAAAAGAAGAACGTGGCAACAAAGGTGCTGCACTTTCAACTTTCATCTCACTTGCTGGTCGCTATTTAGTATTAATGCCAAACAACCCGAAAGGTGGTGGTATTAGCCGTCAGATTTCAGGTTCAGTCCGTGAAGAACTGAAAGAAATTTTAGCGTCATTAAACCTTCCTCGCGGCATGAGCGTGATTGTACGTACTGCCGGTATCGGTCGTACGCAAGAAGAACTGCAACTCGACTTGCAACATTTGCTTGACCTTTGGGCTCAAATTCAAAGCACCTCAAGCACTGGCCCATCGCCAATGTTGGTGCATCAAGAAGCGGGTGTGGTCACACGTGCAATCCGTGATTACTTGCGTGATGATGTTTCAGAAATCTTAATTGATAGCGAACAAGCGTATAACGAAGCTTATAACTTCGTAAAAGCTGTCATGCCACGTCAACTCGACAAATTGAAAACCTATACCTTGAATGAGCCTTTATTCGCTCACTTTGGTATCGAAAGCCAAATCCAAACTGCCTATGAACGTGAAGTAAAGCTTCCTTCTGGTGGTTCAATCGTGATCGATCAAACAGAAGCGCTTGTTTCGATTGATATCAACTCTGCAAAATCAACACGCGGACATGATGTTGAAGAAACAGCTTTAAATACCAATTTAGAAGCTGCGGAAGAAATCGCTCGTCAATTACGTTTACGTGATATTGGTGGGTTGGTGGTGATCGACTTTATCGACATGACCAAAGACCGCAACCAACGTATGGTTGAAGCTAAACTCCGTGAAGCAACGCAAAGCGATCGCGCACGTATTCAGTTCGGTCAGTTATCACGTTTCGGTTTGATGGAAATGAGCCGCCAACGCTTACGTCCGTCTTTAGAAGAAGCAACAGGTTATGTCTGCCCTCGCTGTCATGGCACAGGTATGGTTCGTGACTTACGCTCTCTTTCACTTTCGATCATGCGTAAAGTTGAAGAAATTGCATTACGTGAACGTCAAGGTGAAGTTCAAGTTGAAGTGCCTGTTGAAATCGCAGCATTCCTATTGAATGAAAAACGTCATAGTCTTGTTTATCTTGAACAAACCTCAAATGTGCGGGTTACGATCCTTCCTCACCCACACTTAGAAACACCGCATTATCAAATCCAGTTCAATCCAGAAGGTTTTGCACCTTCAAGCTATGAACGTACAGAAGCAACTCGCTCAAGTGAAAAAGAACTGGGCTATGAATCTTCTGAATGGCATATAGAGGATGCTGAGCATCAACATGCTGCACCTGCCAAAAACCAGACAGCGGCACCACAGAAAAAAGCTGGTCAAACGCAAGCCGCTCAACAACCATCACAAACACAAGCAAAACCACAGACTTCAACGAGTCCATGTGCATGGTTAGAGAACTTATTTGTTCAAAAACAAGCACAAACCACTGATCAGTCTCGTTCTGCACAAAATGCTGCGGCAAGCATTGAACAAATGGTGAACAATGGTGCGATCAGTCGTGGCCAATTTGGTCAAGTTGCGATCCCAACACCTGTTGCATCAGAAGTAGTAACAGCACCTGTAAGCAACAATGCTTATATGTCACAACCGCCTGTGAAACAAGAAGCACGCGAATCTTTTGATAAAGACGAAAAAACACATCGTCCACATCCATCTCAAAACCAATCGCAAAATCAGAAGAAGCGTAAACACAAAGAGCAACGCGAACAGCACGTGCATGTTCATGCACATGAACCACAAGCATCTGCTCCTGTGCATGAAGAAGTCGTACAGCTCTCTCGTCAAGAACAGCGTCACGAACAACGTGAGATGAAGCGCCAACAGAAACGTCAGCAACCACAAGAGCCTCAAAACCAACAACAGCAGAATGATGCTGCTCATGGAAATGATGCTACACCGTTGCCACGTCGTGAACGCAATCAACAACGACCAAATCGACCAAATCGTCACCGTGATCAAAGCGTTTTAAATGAAGCACCTGCTGCTCCAGCAGCAGAGAATCCACAACAAGTTAAAGTTGCTGTGATTGATGCGCCACGTACTGAACCAATGAACACAGCATTGATTGTGAACATTGATCAAGGTCAAAGTGAAATTGTTGCACTTAATCCACAACAGAAAGTTGCTCCTGCAGTAAAAGCAGAGCCAGCTCAACCTATGGCAGCAGCGGTTGAAACTGCGAAGACAGCACCTGTGTCAGAACAACCTGCGGTTGTAGAAACACCAGTCGCTGAAGTCGCACAAGCACCAGCAAAACGTGCAGCGAATGATCCACGTTCGCGCCATCGTCAGCAGCGTAAAGCTCAAACGAACCAAAAAGCGGTGCCGAAAATTGCCCCATCGCAAATTCCAAGCTTGGGACAATACACACTTAGCAGCTTGATTCGTCATGTTTATGGTGAAGATTGCACCATTTTAATTGAGCAATTTGGTTTAATTACGACGTTCAATCGTGCTTTACAAAAGTTCGCTGAACAATATGCAAGCAGCCTCGTGGTTGAAACAACCGAAACTGAGGAGAAACGCCCAGTTACTCGTGACGTTGAACTTCCGAGCCAAAAACCAACCGAAGAAGCAGAACCGGCACCAGTGTTAGCACTCACGCCACCTGAAGCATCTTCTATTCGTGTTGCAAATGACCCTCGTGAGCGTCGTCGTTTAGCTAAACTTGCTGCTGAGCAAGCCAAAGAAGCGCATTTAAGCTCAACGGCAGCTCCAGTAGAAGCAGTGCCTGTACCTGTAGAAAACACTGACGTTAAAGAAGAAGTGAAAGAAACAGAAGTCACTGCTGCTGTCGCTGAGGAAACCGTTGCAGTAACGCCTGAGCAACAACCGCTAGAGCTAGCAACAACTGAAGTTTCTGAAGTTGAAGCAACTCCTGCTAAAACGGTTGAAAAACCACAATCTGCTGCGAAATCAAAAGCAGTTGCTGTAGAGAAAACAGTCGAACCAGCACAAGCGACTGAAACCGAGGAGCCAACTTCAGATCCTGAAGCACCAGAATCAGAAGAGGAGGCTGCGGCTAGAATCGAGAAAGAAAAATCTAACCGCCCTCGTCGCCCACGTGGACGTCCACCGAAAAAGAGTGTTCCTAGCAATGAGTAATTTGCTAAATCGCACTCAATAATCAAGAGCCTAGTCATTTCGGTGACTAGGCTTTTTTGTTATTTTGTCAAATTAGGTTGATTGCTCTAGGAACTTGCGATTAAAAACAACATCGCTAACAATGATGTTAATGGTTATGTTCTCACAGATAGCCACCTTTGGATTGATCGAAAAATAAATAGGATTGATATGAGCCAAACTACGCAGACCGATATTATTACTCTTGGTGATGTCGCAACTCGACTTCCAAACTTTCTCACCAAAGTACCTCATATTCTGAATGGTCTTAAACAAGCATATTTGCGAACGCCAACTTCTCCAGCTGGCTTAGGGGTCGCTTTTGAAAAAGCAGTAAAGCGCAACCCGCAAGGTATCGCGTTATTATTTGAAGATCAAAGCTACAGCTACCAAGCACTGAATGAATGGGCCAACCAAATTGCGCATTACTATTTATCGCTTGGTGCAAAAAAAGGTGATGTCATCGCGGTGATGGTGGAAAACCGTCCTGAATTGATTGCCACGATCGTTGCTTTAGCAAAAATTGGAGTGACTATTGCACTGGTCAATACCTCTCAAATTGGTAAAGTGCTGGCGCATAGCATCAACTTAGTCAACCCAATCGCCGTGATTGCAGGTGAAGAAGTTCGTGCTGCAATTGATGAAGCTCGTCAAGACCTCAAGGTTGCTCAAGATCGCTTTCATTGGTTTGCGGATCAAGAAACGCTTAAAGATGCTGGAACAGCACCTAAAGGCTATACCAACCTCGCTCAAGAAATTGATCAATTTCCAAAGTTCAATCCTTCAACCACACGTACCGTAATGGGTAAAGACGGTTTATTTTATATTTACACCTCAGGTACAACCGGCTTGCCTAAAGCTGTAATCTTTACCCATAGCCGCTGGACGCTAGCTTACGGTACTTACGGTCATATCCTCAATCTAGGTAAAGATGACGTGATGTACGTGACATTGCCCCTTTATCATGCCACTGGTGTCGTGGTTTGTTGGTGTGGTGTTATTGCAGGTGGCGCAACATTAGCGGTCCGCCGTAAATACTCAACCAGTGCATTCTGGAAAGATGTACAAAAATTCAATGCATCAGCGATTGGTTATGTTGGTGAATTATGCCGATATCTCATGGATGCTCCTGTCACAGAGCTTGATCGCAATCATCGTGTCACCAAAATGATTGGTAACGGTATGCGTCCAAATATTTGGAGCAAGTTCAAAGAGCGCTTCGGTGTTGAAGAAGTCCTTGAGCTGTATGCATCAAGTGAAGGTAACGTTGGCTTTAGCAACATTTTCAACTTTGACAATACCGTTGGCTTCTCTCCTACACCTTATGCCATTGTTGAGTTTGACAAAGAAAAGAATGAACTTGTTCGTGACCAAAAAGGCTACTGCAAGAAAGTGAAGACAGGTGAAGTTGGCTTACTCGTTGGTAAAATTACCAGCCGTTCTCCATTTGATGGCTACACTGATCCAGAAAAGAACAAATCTGTGATCTTGAAAGATGTCTTCGTCAAAGGCGATTCATACTTCAATACTGGCGATTTAGTTCGTGATATTGGCTTCCGTCATGCGCAGTTTGTAGACCGTTTAGGAGATACCTTCCGTTGGAAAGGTGAAAATGTCTCTACAACTGAAGTTGAAAACATGGTTTGCGAATATGACAAAATTGTCGAAGCAGTGGTGTATGGAGTAGAAATCCCAAATACCAATGGTCGTGCAGGTATGGCAGCCATCACACTTGTAGATGGTGAAAAGCTAAATGAATCCGACCTCACCGATATGGTCGATGTATTCAAGAAATGCTTACCTGCATATGCAATCCCAGTATTTCTGCGTGTACAGGCTAAAGTTGAAACCACAGGTACTTTTAAATATCAAAAGAATAAGCTGAAAGATGATGGTTTTAATCCAAGTAAAACCGATGAGCGTTTATTGGTTTTACTACCAGGTGCAACACGCTATTGTGATGTAAATGCTGAAATCTTTGACAATATTCAAAGTTATCAATACCGTTTCTAGTTCGTTTTTTAACTAAACAAGAGGAAATCGTGCTTTTTATAAACAATCATGCGACTGTTTTTAAATTTCCTCTTGTGTTAGCTGAATAAGTTGCTAGAATACGCAGCATCAAAACGATACAGTGTATAGAAGTTTTACTTCTCTCTGAGTCAGTTCGAGTATGAATGTAAGAGAAATCTACTTGCGAAGCGTTGCTTCTCATCTCTTGCGCTCGGGTAAAACGTTGTTTTACTTATCCTCGCTCAGGGTCGTTAGCTCAGCTGGTAGAGCAGCGGACTTTTAATCCGTTGGTCCCGCGTTCGAATCGCGGACGACCCACCACTTATTTGTTTTGATTTCCTGAAAAGGATTTACTTTGTAAGACTACGCGCTTCGCTTGTCTTGCAAAAATTTTAGAGTATTACTCTAAAATTTTTTCAGGGTCGTTAGCTCAGCTGGTAGAGCAGCGGACTTTTAATCCGTTGGTCCCGCGTTCGAATCGCGGACGACCCACCAAATTCTAAAGAACCTCATCATTTTTGATGAGGTTTTTTTATTGGCTATCATATAAATTGTATATGTCTAAACGATGACAAAATATATTGAATGACTTCAAGTACCTTTACTCAAAGTCACCCTCTCCTTATAAAAACTTTTCTAATACCGAATTTAAGAAGATATGTCCTTGTTCAGTACAAGCAATTTTATTGAGATCTGCAACCAATAACTTCTTGTCACGAAGTTGATTTAAGGTTTCGCTCAAATCATTCAAATCTAGCCCAGTTCGTTGCGCATACAACTCAGCATCTACGCCGTCATTTAAACGCAAGGCGTTCATCATAAACTCAAATGGCAACTCATCTGCTTCAATTCGTTTCATTTGTACGTGATCGGCAGGAACCTTGGCTAAATAATCTTTAGGCAAACGTGTTTTTTGGAAACGATAAACGCCATCAGGATAAGTGACTTTGCCATGTGCCCCTGCTCCAATCGCTAAATAGTCCCCAAATTGCCAATAATTCAAGTTATGCGTCGATGGCAATTCTTTACGCCATGCGGACACCTCATAATTGAGATAACCATTGGCTTTTAAATACGCCTCGCCTTGCTCTTGGATATATTCCAAAACATCATCTTTTGGTAATACTGGCTGAGTTCGGAAAAAAACCGTATTCGGTTCAATGGTCAGTTGATACCAGCTAATATGCGTTGCTCCGTGCTCAACCGCAAGCCTAAGATCCATTAAAGCCTGTTCTTGCGTCTGTTGTGGCAAACCGTGCATCAAATCCACGTTGACCCGTTCAAAACCCGCTTGTCGGGCTTGCTGAATCGCATCAAGCGCATTGTTGGCGGAATGAATCCGTCCTAAGCGTTGTAAATGTTCGGTATCAAAACTCTGCACGCCAATCGACAAGCGATTAATGCCAGCAGCTAAATAATCTGCAAAGGGATCATGTTCAACAGTGCCAGGATTGGCTTCTAAAGTAATTTCGCATCCTGCTTCAAAGTTTAGACGTGCTTTGAGCTGGTCAAAGAGCCATGTATAACCTTGGGCAGAAATGAGAGATGGCGTTCCTCCCCCAATAAACACACTATGGATTGAACGTCCTTGTGCCATTTCCACCTGCGTCTCAAAATCGGCCACCAAAGCAGCTAAGTATTGCTGCTCTAAATCCATGGACAATTGCCCATCAGGTACCGCATGCGAATTAAAGTCACAATAAGGACATTTACGCACGCACCAAGGCATATGGATATACAGTGAAAGTGGAATATTTGCTGGGTTTAAATGACTCAAAGTACAGGCTCAATAACAGAACCTCATTATTTTAACACGACTACCTTAGACGCTGTTGTGACTTCAAACATGTCAACTGACTTACCATCATGTTTGTATTCAGTTAGACTGTCAGCATAAATAACAATTAGACCAATCATATGATGAAAATTTCTAGCCAATTGCTCCTTTTTCTCCCCCTCGCTCTAGGTGTCGGTGTGGCAATGGCCTTTCAAACTGCGATTAATGCTCAACTGAGAGAATATTTACATTCTCCACTTCAAGCTGCCTTTCTGTCATTTTTAGTGGGTACAGTGATCTTGGGATTTTTAGTCTATTTTCAAAGTGCAGCAAAACCTAATTTAAGTGAACTTTCACATATTCCTTGGTTTTTATGGGTCGGAGGCTTACTTGGGGTTTATGCAATCAGTATGAGCATTTATACTGCTCCCAAACTGGGATTTCTCACATTTTCAGGTCTGGTCATCTTCGGACAAATGGTTATTTCAATGTTATTAGACCATTTTGGTTGGTTAGGTACAGATAAAACGCCGATCAATTGGCAACGTCTCCTTGGCAGTATCGTGATTTTTATCGGTGTTTTACTCACGTTACAGCGCTAGGGCCTATTGATATTTCACAGATGCTTGCGACAGAGGAGATTTTTTAGATGGTACAAGGCATGTTTAACGAAATTTAGTCATTCTAAATGAGATAAACATAACGTAGTAACGGCAAAAAATCTCCCTGTCCCGAAGGGTTATGGCTAAAACCTCTCTAAACTTCGTTATGAAACTTGACAAGGGAGCCGCCATTGCCTACGTTTCATGCCTCGTTTATGTCGTTTTAGCCAATAACGCAATGCATGGCTGAAATACCAATAAGCCCTTATTCCTTAAGAGTATTTTTAGTGTCCCACATCACCAGCGCACGGTTTGAACTTAAACATCTGTTTCATTTAATGTTACCCATCTTAATGACACAGTTTGCTCAGGCAGGCTTTGGCCTCATTGATACCATTATGGCGGGGCATTTATCTGCTGCCGATCTTGCAGCAATCGCAGTGGGTGTCGGTTTGTGGATGCCCGTTATGCTGTTATTTGCAGGTATCATGATTGCAACGACTCCGCTTGTCGCAGAAGCAAGAGGTGCTAAAACGCCTGAAAAGATCCCGACCATTGCCCGTCAGTCGTTATGGGTTGCCGCTATTTTGGGTACAATTGCCCTGTTAATTATGCAAACGCTGCCGTGGTTATTACCAGTATTTGGGGTACCTGAAAGCCTCGTACCGAAAGCCAGTTTATTTTTACATGCGATTGGTTTTGGTATGCCTGCGGTGATGATGTATGCCGCGCTACGGAGTTATTCAGAAGCTTTGGGTCATCCCCGCCCCGTCACGGTGATCAGCTTAGTTGCACTGGTGGCGCTGATTCCGTTAAATCTGATTTTTATGCATGGCTTTGGGCCAATCCCCGCATTAGGCAGCGCTGGCTGCGGCTTTGCCACTGCGATTTTACAGTGGTTGATGCTGATCAGTTTAGCCCTTTATATTTCCAAAGCCAAAGCCTACCAACACGTTCCAATCTTTACAAAATGGGAAAAAATTGATCCAGCATGGACAAAACGGATTTTACTCTTAGGCTTACCGATTGGTTTGGCTATTTTCTTTGAAGTCAGTATTTTTAGTACAGGCGCACTGGTATTAAGTCCCTTAGGGGAAAATGCGATTGCAGCGCATCAGATTGCAATCTCAGTCACCTCAGTCCTATTTATGATTCCGTTGTCCTTGGCGATCGCATTAACTATTCGTGTCGGGATGTATTACGGTGAGAAAAATTGGCAAGCCATGCGCCAAGTTCAAAAAATTGGACTGATGAGTGCGACCTTTTTTGCAGCATGTACTATGATCCTGATCGCGATTGCACGACCATATATCGTAGCAGTCTATACCACTGATTTAGATGTGATTCCTGTCGCGATGTATTTGCTTTGGTTTGCAATGGCTTATCAGTTGATGGATGCGTGGCAAGTCAGTGCAGCAGGTTGTTTACGCGGCATGCAAGACACGCAAGCACCGATGTGGATTACCTTGATGGCGTACTGGGTGATTGCTTTCCCAATCGGCTTATATTTGGCTCGTTATACCGCTTGGGGCGTGGCAGGGGTTTGGCTAGGACTGATTATTGGCTTAAGTATTGCCTGTGTATTCTTGATTGGACGTTTATATTTAAATAACAAACGACTGGCGAATTCCACATAAATTACATTGAATTTCAATATTATATATTTCACATATATTATTGAAGATTAAGTACTTTTTTATAATCAGCAACAGCGATCGTGAAGGTGGCATGGATGCCGCCAATGCCTATACACTATATTCGATTTCACCCATAAAAATGAAGCCATACAAGTTTTTCTTATTCAGTGCATCATGATTCAATACTTACATCACTTAACATTTTGTTATAGGCAATTTAAGTTTTGTCACCTATGATCAAGAGATGACTTCCAAACCTGACCATATGAGGTGCAACCGCCATGGCAAAACATGCAAGCTCTCCCAGTAAACGTTTTTTTAAACTGGCTGGCATGACCGCAAGTATTGCCAGCAAAAGTGTTGCCAATTCGATTCGGAATCTCACCGCAGATGAAGAACAAAAAAATGCTGCACGTAGTCAATTCTTTCAAGAGGTCGGTCTACAAATTGCCGATACGCTTGGAGAAATGAAAGGCGCGGTCATGAAAGTTGGACAAATCGCCTCGCAATATAAAGATATTTTTCCACCTGAAGTGGCTAAGGCAATCGCAAAACTACAACGTCAAGCTCCTGCCATGCCCTTTGCTGCGATCCAACAACAAGTCGAAAAAGAACTCGGAAAACCTCTAAAAGATATCTTTAGCTCTTTTGAGTCAGAACCTTTTGCAGCAGCTTCAATCGGTCAAGTACATCGTGCTGTGCTGCCTGATGGGCAAGCTGTTGTGGTCAAAGTGCAATATCCTGGTGTTGACCAAGCCTGCGAAAGTGATTTAAAACAAGTCCGTTTAGCTTTACGCTTGATGGGTGTTTTAAAAATAGATAAAAAGCTGCAAGATCAATTGTTTCAAGAAATCCAAGACAGCCTCTCTGCTGAACTGAATTATGAAATTGAAGCACAAAATCTAGAGGTGTTTCGAACTTTCCATGAAAGTCTGGATGATCAAGTCATCATTCCAAGCGTTTTTAAAGCGTATTCGTCTCGCCGAGTGCTGACCTTAAGTTTAGAACAAGGTGAATCCATTGAAACCGCAAGCACTTGGTCGGTTGACACACGCAATCAAATCGGTCGTCGCTTAATTCGTGCTTTAGGACAAGAAATGTTTTTCTTAAAACGTTTCCATTGTGATCCTCATCCGGGGAACTTTGCCTTTCGTGAAGATGGAACTGTCATCATTTACGATTATGGCAGTGTTAAAACCCTATCTCCTGAGATCATTCAGCATTTTAAAGCATTGGTAAACGCCGCCCGCCACGAAGATATTGACCAAGTCGAAGATTTGTTGGTTGAATTAAACTCGATTGCTGAAAAGCAAAAATTCCCAAGTGAGCTGTATGTGCAATGGATCGAAATTTTATTGCGTCCATTAAGTACACATTATGACTTTGCAGAAAATTCATCTCATCACGATGGTATGCGTCTGGTGAAAAAGTCATTGAAATATTGGGATGTATTTAAGCCCTCTCCAGATACCTTAATGGTGAACCGTACCATCTCAGGACATTACTGGAACTTAATTCACCTTAAAGTGCATGATAATCTGAATGATCTGTTTGAAGAGTTAGTACCAAGTTAATAAACATAGCCTTTTTTTCGAAGCAGGAAGAAAGGGCTTTTTTACGCTTTGCTCCATTTGAAACAATAACTTGAAATAGATTAGATTGACTCCATATATTGTTATGTTATAACATTTCTATAAACAATAGGAGTATTTCAAATGCGTAAAGATATTCATCCTGCTTATCAACAAGTGCTTTTTCATGACACCAATGCCGATGCCTACTTTTTGATTGGTAGCACACTTCAAACGAAACAAACTAAAGAGTATCAAGGTCAAGTTTACCCATATGTAACCTTAGATATTTCAAGTGCATCGCATCCGTTCTATACAGGTGAAGTACGTCAAGCAAGCAATGAAGGTCGTGTTGCAAGCTTTAACAAACGCTTTGCACGTTTTAATCGTAAGTCTTAATCTAATTTTAAGGTTAAACGATTAAAGTAAAAGAATTCGAAGTCTAAGGCTATTATCTCCTCCGCTTAGACTTCTTTTTTTATGTCTAAATTTTACCTCTGACAACTATTGGTTAAACGTCGAGTGACGCTTGCCCAATAAAACCGAACTCAATCGGTGTTTTGACATAGAACAAAGCAACGTGTTTATCACTGAGATAATTTAATAATTCAGTTGCCTGTTCAGCAGTCACTGCAAGTTGTATCTGTACAGGCTGATCCGCTAGCTCAAAGAACCCAGCAGAATGAAATTGACCGCGATGGTCTAAACCTTGACTGGCATTGATCACTGTTGCACCACGTAGATTCATCTGTTTTGCGATCGCCAACAACCACTCTACAATTGATTGACCTGCATATTGTCGATTCTGAGCCGTATAAAAAGTAATTAAAAATCCATTCATTTCATCACTCCAAAACTAAGCCGTACTTAGCCATTGATGTAAACTCATGCCCAAAATCGTAAACAACAATGAACCCAAAACATGAATTAGAATCGTAAGTGCCGCATATTCCAATTTGCCACTTTGCAACAAAGCAATGATCTCAGCTGAAAATGTCGAGAAGGTGGTAAGTGCGCCGCAGAATCCTGTAATCACAAACAGTTTATAGTTGGGACTCAAAGAGCTTTGAGAAAAATATGAAATCGCAAAGCCAATAATAAAGCCACCAACAAAATTAACGGTGACCGTACCCAAAGGAATATTGGGAAAGATGGGATTGAGTTTTAAACCAATAAACCAACGCAACCATGCACCGAGCACAGAACCCATTGCAATTGAAATTAAGGAATAATACATCATGACTCCAAAATTAAACTTGGAGAAGAAAAAGTATTCTGCATGGATTGATCAATATTCTTCTGGAAGCTTTTCATCGGCGAACTCTTCAATTAAAACAGAGCACGCACACAGCTACGTCCCCTGTTTAGGGTCACGTAGGCATCATTAGCCACAACGGCGGTTTGTAATAGGAGGAATACCATCTCCTTTATTTTTCTAAAATAACATAATTTTTAGACAACTCAACCGATCTTTTTGAGTTGTAAGGAAACTGTGCATAAGCATTCAGTTATCCACAGTTTCCTCATGTTATGATGCTCGCATTCATTTTATACACATGGAATTTTAAAATGGCTCAAACATTATTAGCGCAATTAAAAGCAGGTTCTGCCAAGTTTGCAGATGTGTTGGCATTTATTGAAGCACGTTATCAGCATAACCCAACCGCTTTTCAAAATGGTGCACAATTCAATGCTGCAACAGAAAACCAAGGCAGTGCCAAAGTATTTTCTTTTGCCAAAATCGAAGGCTTAAATGCTGAAGAAACCTTAAGTTTATTTGCTGAGCATTACGCTTCTGTGCTTACAACACCAGAAGGAACGGATCACCAAAACATTCGTCAATTTATGCAAAATGGTTGGGATGGTGTGAAATTTGAGGGTGAGGCGCTAACTGCCCGTTGATATTGAAAAGACAGGAAGGTTTCCCTTCCTGCTTGCCACCCTACTCCGATCATGCATTTACAACTAAAGCGGTAAAAAGCCCCATTGCTAGCACATAAAACGTGATCGGAAATGCCAGAAACCAAAACTTCGCCCATCCGTTGGTATTAAACACTGAGGTTGCAGCTCGATAGCTCACCCAACATGACCAAAATATAAAAGGAATTACCACCAAGTTCAAAATTGATGAGTTTTGATACGCATCAAGATAACTGCTATACATCAATGTCTGTAATATTGTGACAATCATAACAGGCAAAGCTGTGACCAAAGATTGTAAAGCCCAAATATGTCGGGCCAGTTGTGGGTCTGCGTCTTTGGCGCCTGAAAACTGTAAACGCTTTTTATACCACCAACCGTGTATCAACCAAACAATTACAGCAGAGATCGTTCCCAGCCCTAAAACGAGTAACCAATAACTCCACCAAGCATCTGTAATATCAAGCATTAATGATGTACGATTTCCAAATTCTGCTTGAAGCAACTTTTGATCGACTCGATCCATGACAGAAAATACACCTATTAAATAGGCAGCTATCATAATACTGCGATGATGATAGATTGCTGGCAAAGAAAAAAATGTCTTCGGTTGCAAGAACAGCATCCATAAGTTTTTGGGCGAAAATGGTAAAATTTCTTTTTGCTCTTGTTTCTCTAAAGATAATTCAGTATTCATAAATACTCTTAATAAATTGATTTAAAATATTTTATGTTCTAATAATAGCCAATGCCGCGCAGAAAAAGAAGTTTCATTTTATCACTTGATAAAATAATGCACGCCTTTACCAACCGCACATCTCGTCGTGAAATACTTTTTTAGTTTCGCCTGAATGATTTCTGAAGGTGTGAAATTTAGAAATGTAATATTCAGCGAAATAATAAATGTTTGAATAAAAAATACCTGAGGGAAATCATGACGATTAACCAAGCTGATCTATTAAAAAAACTACGACTAATTACATTTGAAGCGCAAGGTCTGAATCACAAAAAACCTTTTGGCTCAGGAAAAGCGGCTGTTCTTGCGACCTTACAACAGCTTGGATATGTGCAGATTGATACTTTATCGGTGATTGCGCGGGCGCATCATCATACTTTTTGGACAAGAATTCCGGATTATCAGCCACAACTTCTTGATCAATTAGTCGCAGAACGTCAAATATTTGAATACTGGTTTCATGCTGCGTCGTATTTGCCCATGCAAGATTTTCGCTATGCTTTACCGCAAATGCTAAGCATTAAAAATGGTGAATCTCGTTATTTTAAAGCGGATCCTCAAGTCATGCACAATGTGTACGACAAAATCCGTATTGAGGGACCGCAAAAAGCCAGAGATTTTGAAAGCTTAAGCAAAAGTAATAGCAGTTGGTGGAATTGGAAACCAACGAAAATCGCGCTTGAGCAGCTTTTTATGCAAGGGGATCTCATGATTTGTGCCAGAAATGGCATAGAAAAAGTTTATGATCTGAGTGAAAGGGTGCTGCCCAGTACGATCAATACCACGCCACCAACAGCATTAGAATACGCTGAATATCTGGTCAAGACTTATCTTAGAGCGTATGGCTTTACCACCATCAAGCAAATAACACATTTAAAAAAAGGACAAATATTACGTCAAAATGTTGAAAAAATTCGAAGTCAAATGCTTGAGGATAAAATCATCCAAAAGTTCGAAGGAAATGAAATACAAACGATCTATGTGCGCACTGATTTACTTGAAAAAACCTATAACACGGATCATAGCAACCTTTGCTTACTCTCACCTTTTGACAACTCAATCATTCATCGTGAACGCGTAAAAACCTGCTTTGACTTTGATTTTCGTCTTGAATGTTACACGCCGCAAGCAAAAAGAAAATATGGGTATTTTTGTTTGCCTATTTTATTTGGTGATGTTTTTATTGGCCGGGTTGATTGTAAAGCTCACCGTAAAAGCGCTCAGTTTGAGTTAATTCATCTGCATATTGAAAATACCCAAATTGATATCGCATTGTGGCTAATACCTTTTCTAAAAACACTACATCGTTTTGTACTTTTTAATCACTGCCAATCAATTTATATATCACGTATTAGCCCAATTGAATTATCAAGTACGATTCATGAGTTTATTAAAAATGGCTGGGATAACATTCAGTTTGAAAATGAAATTTTAACAACAAAATAAGAAATAGGAGGCGTCTCCTCCTATTCTATCTACTCTGTTATGGTCGTTTGAGTTCTCGCAATTCAGTGGTTAAACTATAAAAATCACCACCCATTTTCCCGACACTGTCGAGTTGCTGTTGATCAATCATTTTGCCATCCCATAAGCGATCATCCACATATATGGATTTCACATCAAGCAAGGCGACTGTTCCACCTGATGGCAACGTACTCAGTTGAATCACCTCTCTTAGATGACACTCGTAGCGAATCATAGAATCTTTGACCGACAAAGGCTGCACTTGATGGCTTGGACAGGATTCAATCTCAGCAAAATCAAATTCACTTTGCTCTGCGGAAAGTGAAGCACAGGTCAAATTCATCTTTTCAAGTAACTGAGCATTGACGATATGTACCACACACGCTTTGGTGTCGATTAAATTTCTTAAGGTATCTTTATCATTGCCAGTTCTTGGATTTACTTGCGAATACCAAAGAATAGGAGGATTGCAACTGGCTACATTAAAGAAAGAATAGGGTGCGAGATTGGCAACCCCATCAGCAGATACGGTGCTTATCCACGCAATCGGTCGAGGGGTAATTCCGCCCACCAATAGTCGATAGATTTCATTTGCCTCTAATTTCGATGTCTCAAAAATCATAATCAGATACTTCGTTTAAGGACGTTCAGCATATTGTGGTAAATCATCGGCTATGCAGTCCCACTCGGCTTTGGATGCAGTGAAGATGTGCATACTTGGTTTTTGCTGTAAAGGCGTATCTAAGCTCCCGATTCTTAGGCGGTAAAGCTCTGGCTGTGCATCGCGCGAACTAATCAATGGCGAACCACATTCTCCACAAAACCAACGGTAAACACCTGCTGTTGCAAACTTTTTAATTAAATTTTCACCTTGTATAATTTTAAAATCTGCACTGTTAATCGGTGCATTGGTTGCAAAGGCTGTTCCATTGGCTTTACGACAACGTTGGCAATGACATTGGATGATCTCACCAATTTCACCGTGAATCTCATAGTGAATCCCATCACATAAACAACGACCATGATATACAGGTGTAGTGTGAGACATTTCTTATTCCTTAAATGAATTTTCACGTAAAAATATAGGCGAGATCAGCACACCATGCAAATCGTGAATAGCATTTAGATGAGACTTTTCAATTTACTCAAACTATTCTTCTCGAAATAAAGCGCCAGCTAAACCTTTTGATCCAATACTGCCCGTGCGCGTGCATGATCAATATCCTTTTCCCAATGTGCGATTGCGACTGTAGCCACACAGTTCCCGATCAGATTGGTACAAGCACGTACAATCCCGATGAACCAATCCACGGATAATAACAACACTAAACCTATGGTTGGAAGACTCGGAATGACCGACAAAGTGGCTGCCAGAATAACCAATGCAGAGCCAGGAATACCATGTGCACCTTTTGAGGTCACCAATGACACCAGTAAAATTGCCAGAAGATCGTGCATGGATAGATCAATATTGCAGGCCTGAGCGATAAAAATCACACCCAGTGTTAAATAAATAGAAAATCCGTCTAAATTAAACGAGTAACCCGTTGGAATGACCAAGCCAACTGTGGAATCCTTGATTCCTAGATTTCTCAGTTTTTTCATGATCTGTGGCAGAACAGAATCAGAAGATGCAGTACCCAATACGATGGACAACTCTTCTTTAAAATAATTCAGGAATTTAAAAATATTTAACCCTGCCAACTTAAGAATCCCACCTAAGATAATCAGCACAAATAAAATACAAGTCACATAAAACAACAACACCAGATAACCGAGTTGAAGCAGTGAATCGACACCAAACTTTGCGGTGGTATATGCCACTGAACCCAACACCCCAATTGGTGCTAGCCGTATGATCAAACCCATCATTTTAAAGAATACTTCAGAAAATGCTTCAAGTGCCTGACAGACCAAATCACCCAAATGTTTTGGGATCAACAAGAGTGCAATACCAAACAAAATCGCAATCAGTAAAACTTGTAAAATGTCACCACTGGCAAATGCATCAACAAAGGTTTTTGGAATAATGTGTAGAAGAAAATCGGATCCCGTACCCATCGTATGTGCTCGTTCGGTATAAACACTAAGATCCTTTCCGTCGAGTTTACTGATATCAATATTCATGCCGACACCAGGTTTAAATACATAAGCAATGACGATGCCCAACACCAGCGCAATACTGGTCACAATCTCAAAATATAAAATCGTTTTTGCACCGACCTTTCCCATTTTCTTGATGTCATTGGCACCATACAGACCGAGCACCACCACACAGAAAACAATCGGTGCAATCAACATTTTGATCAAAGAAATAAAGCCATCGCCTAAAGGCTTCAATGCTAAAGAGAAATCGTGAAAGCTGATACCAACAATAATCCCAAGAATTAATGCCAGAACCACCTGAAGAAATAAACTGGATTTAAGCTTTTGCCACATCGTAAATTCATCAACCAAAATGATAAATCTCAACAGTGCAAAAAACCCGCCAACACCCGAAAATAAAGAATATTTAGAACATGAAAAATACACAAAATTTAAGCAATGCTTTGCAAAACATCATCTTAAATGAGTTTGCTCACAAGATGATGCACACCTTCCCCTGCTGCACGCCCTGTTGCAAAACAAGCTGTCAGTAAATAGCCACCTGTTGGTGCATCCCAATCCAGCATTTCACCACAGCAGAACACATGCGGGTTTGATTGCAATTGTAGTTGCGGCGACAGCACCGCTTGTTTGACTCCACCTGCACAGCTAATCGCCTCCTCTATTGGGCGGAATCCATCAAGAGTAATGCTGAGCTGTTTAATCTGCTGTGCCATCTGTTTTGCATCTGACCATAGGCTTTTTTCAACCACTTCACGAAGGAGATTGATTTTGACTTGATCCAAACCTGCTTTACGCCAAATATTGGTGAGAGACTGTTTTTTATTTGCTTGTAGTTTCTTTTCTAATTGTTCGAGACTTACATCGGGCAGCAAATCTAAATAAAGTGCTAATTTTTGCTTCTGAGAATTTTTGCTTCTTAAATCACGACCCAGTTTATAAATCACACCACTTTCAAAACCATAATGCGTGATTACGATATCACCGTGCGTCTTTTGCGCTGACTCTACCCACGCATCCACGCGCTTAATTGGCTGCCCAAAACAGTCCTGCATAAACGACGACCATGCTTTCAATACGCCTGCATTGCTGGCTTGGAATGGCTCAACCTCGTCATTCGACAACCATTGCTGCCATAGACCATCGCTACCCAATTGCGACCACGACACCGCTCCACAGGCCAATACAATCGCATCATAAGCTGCTGTAAAACGTTGACTTTGATTTTCGATGGTCAATTGATTATTGGATAAACCAACACAACGATGTCGATAGTGAAATTTGACGCCATCCGCCATCAATCGTTTTAACCAAGCCCGAAGTAAAGGAGCGGCTTTCATTTCTACAGGAAACACCCGACCTGAACTACCGATATAGGATTCAATACCCAAGCCTTGCATCCAGTCTTGAATCCACTTTGCATCCCATTGTTTGACCCAAGGCGCTAACCATTCGGCGTGATCATAACGCTGTAAAAAGTGCGTCATCGGCTCAGCATGTGAGATGTTCAAGCCTGTTTTGCCAGCCATGAGAAACTTTCGCGCAGCCGAAGGTTTTTGTTCAAATACTTCGATTTCATAACCATATTGACTGAGAACTTCAGCCGCCATTAAGCCTGCTGGTCCTGCGCCAATAATTGCAACCCGCTTAGACATCACGTTTCTCTTGCGCGTTTTGTCCTTGTAAAGGTGCAAAATCATCAAAGCGAGTTGTATAAGCTTCAGGTTTAGTGATAATCAATTGCTGGCAAAGCTCACCACGTTCTAAATATTTGATTTCAAAATGTGTTCGCGCAGAATCCGCTGCAATTTTTTGTTTCTGATATGGTAGCTTCCACACGTCAATTAACTGCTGCTCTGCTTCATCAATATATTCAGGAATATTACTCGCCAAGGTAATCGTGCCATTTGGCTGAAGACGTGACAGTAAAAACTCAAAGAACGGCATATTCAACCAACGCTGTGCTGGGTTATGCGGTTCTGGATTTGGATAAAGAATGAAAAATTGTTCTACCTGAGCTGGAAACAAAGCATGTACCACCCAAGGCAATGCATCGGCATGAATAGGATGTAAACGTTCACGCGCATCAAGCTGATGCTGTTTTTGCATGGCCACAAATTTTTCTTTGGTCCGTTCAATCGCATACAATGCTGTTTGTGGATTTTGGGCAGTAAATAACAGCGCATGTTTGCCTTTTCCCGCACCTATTTCGACACAGATCGGGGTGTTTGGAATTGTGATAAAATCACGTGGTGCTTGCATGCGTTGTGCTTGAAATTGACGAATCGACATAATCCCATCAAACTATCTATAAATCGGCATAAGTCTATCAACTGACTTTACTTTTGCCTAATCTATTTAGGGTCTGTTAACATTTCACAGATGCTTGCGACAGAGGGCATTTTTTAGCTGATGCAAGGCATGACTTATGAAATTTAGCTATTCTAAATGATGAGAAACACTGTTTCGCAAGATAACGCTGCAAGTAAAATACCCCTGTCCTTGCGCTGCGATCAAAGCAATGCTTTGCTCTTGCTCAGGTTATGGCTAAAACTTCCCTAAACTTCGTTATGAAACTTGACAAGGGAGTCGCCATTGCCTACGTTTCATGTCTTGTTTATGTCGTTTTAGCCAATAACGCAATGCATGGTTGAAATGTCAACAAACCCTCTTGTTTTTAGGAATCTTCTATGTCTATACCTCGTACCTTTCCCTGCCCGCGTTGTGGAGAAGCTAGCACTTGGGAAGGCAACGCATTCCGTCCTTTCTGCTCTGAACGCTGTAAAATGATTGATTTAGGTGCTTGGGCAAGCGATGAATATAAAATCCCAACCCAAGAGTCGCCTCAAGCTGATGTAAAACGTGGTGAAGATGAGTATGAAGATTAATCTTCTTCTCTCTTGCTAAACCCAAATTCGATTCAGTACATCTAGCCAGTTACGCCAGCAAAGTTTTTCAATCAATTCACTTGAATAATGACGCTGCTGCATTCGCTCAATCAGCTTGGAGATACCTGTGACATCTTCAAGTTCTGTACTGATCAATGCGCCATCGAAGTCTGAACCAAAACCAATATACTCTTCACCAAGCCGATCCATCATATAGTCCAGATGATCTAAAATCACATCAATCGGTGTATCGGCGTTACGCTGCCCATCCGCACGTAAAAATGCCACGTCAAAATTGATGCCCACCATTCCTTGACTATCACGGATGGCTTTCAATTGTGCATCGGTCAAATTTCGTGCCTGCGGACATAAAGCATGGGCGTTGGAATGCGTTGCTACTATCGGCTGCTGTAAAATATCGACGCTATCCCAAAAGGCACGTTCATTCATGTGGGACACATCCACAACGATTTTTCGATCAGCACAACGCTGTAGAAAAGCTTTGCCCTCCACCGTAAGTCCTGCGCCCGTGTCAGGTGAATGTGGGAACTTTGCATTCAAGCCATGACCAAACCGACTCGGTCTATTCCACAGTGGCCCAATGCTGCGTAGCCCTGCCTGATAAAACACATCAAGCAAATCTGGATTGTGCTGTAAAGATTCCGCACCTTCCATGTGCAGTACCATCGCTAACTTTTGCTGCGCACGACAACGCTGAATCTCCTCAACCGATGTACAAATTTGAATGTCATGAGAGCGTTGCGCTAACTGTTGAGCTAAGTTCAATTGTTCTAAACAAATCTGCTCAATCTGCTGCTGGCTAAAATCAGTCGCATGTGGGTCAAATAATTTATTCGGATGATGTTGTTTTACATAGGCATATGGCGGTAGGAAAATTGCAAACATTCCGCCAACAAAACCTGCTTGTTGACAACGTTTTAAATCCATATGTCCTGCTAACCGCTGATGAATAAAAGCATGCACGGGATCAGGGTCATCACTGAGCCATAGCCGTGTTAGCGCATCATTATGACCATCAAAAATGGGCATGTTGCCGTGATTTATGCTGATCGCTTCCATCACAATGATTCATCTAGAATATTTTGAACAGGAATAAGCTGTCGAGCTATAAATCGTTTGGAGTTTTTACTGTTGCGAAATAGCATTCCTTCTAGCGATGAATCTTGATGACTTTCCAAACGTGCTTGTTCAAGCAACGGATGATAGGCAGATTTACCACAGACAGGATCTGCATTGGCAGCATCCCCCGTCAACATATAGGCCTGACAGCGACATCCACCAAAATCGCGCGCTTTATCTGGGCAACTTCGGCAACTTTCAGGCATCCAAGCATCACCCCGAAAATGATTAAAGCCAGTCGATTCATACCAAATTTCGGACAGGCTGTGCTCACGAACATTTGGAAAAGCAATCGGTAGTTGTCGCGCTGCATGACACGGAAGCGCAACGCCATCAGGTGCAACGGTAAAGAAGATCTTCCCCCAGCCATTCATACAGGCTTTTGGTCTTTCTTCGTAATAGTCAGGCACCACAAAAATAAGTTTGCAAGGATGATTTTGCGCTTTTAACTTTTCCCGATATTCATTGGTAATACGTTCAGCACGAATAAGCTGTTCTTGTGTCGGCAATAAACCTTGTCGATTCAAGAATGCCCAACCATAAAACTGACAAATCGCCAACTCCACGGTATCGGCATTGAGTTCAAGACAGAGTTCGATAATCTGTTCGATTTGATCAATATTATGTCGATGGATCACAAAATTCAGAACCATCGGATAATCATATTGCTTGATCAGTCGGCACATCTGATACTTCTGTTCAAAAGCATGTTTGGAACCTGCCAGAGCATCATTGACCACCGCATCACTGGCTTGAAAACTGACTTGAATATGATCAAGACCTGCCTGTTTCAGACCCGCAATTCGTTGTTCAGTCAGCCCCATACCAGAGGTAATCAGGTTGGTATAAAAGCCTTGTTGATGAGCGTGTGCAACCAATTGTTCCAAATCCTGACGCACCAACGGCTCGCCACCAGAAAAGCCCAGTTGCACCGCGCCCATCTGACGTGCTTGATCAAACACGTCGAACCACTCTTGTGTGGTCAGTTCATGCTTATGCTGTGCATAATCCAAAGGGTTTGAACAATATGGGCATTGCAACGGACAACGATAGGTCAGCTCCGCTAACAACCATAAAGGCAAACCAACACCTTCGGTCATCGTAAATCAATCCAATATTGCTGCTGAGCAACCAACATATAATCAACCACATCTTGCTCAATATCAGCTACATCACCAAACTGTTGTTTTAATTCGGCAATAATCGCAGAGACATTGTTCTGCCCATCAATATACTGACCAATTGCCCCCGCACTTTCATTCAGTTTGATCATGCCTTCTGGATACAAAATCACAAAACCATTTTGAGCAGGTTCAAACTGAAAACGATAACCTTGTCGCCAAGTAGGGATCAGGTTTAAATCCAATGCTACTTTATTCACGAAATAACCCCTTATGCCATACGCGCTCTGTGGTCACAGGATGATACGGCGCTTGATGATGCACATGAGCCAGTGTCAACGCATCTAAAATGCTCCATAAAATATCCAGTTTAAACTGTAATATTTCTAGCATGCGTTGTTGTTGTTCATATGTGGTAAATGAATCCAGCGTAATACTCATCCCATGCTCAACATCTCGGCGCGCCTGACTGAGACGAGAACGAAAGTATTCATAGCCTTGATCATCAATCCACGGGTAATGCTGTGGCCACGAATCAAGACGAGACTGATGAATTTGTGGTGCAAATAATTCAGTTAGAGAACTACTGGCAGCTTCGCGCCATGTGGCACGGCGTGCGAAATTGACATAAGCATCAACGGCAAAGCGTACACCCGGCAGCACCAATTCTTCTGAAATCACTTGCTCACGGCTCAGACCCACGGCTTCCGCCAAACGTAACCATGCTTCACGACCGCCACCATCAGGATATTCGCCATCCTGATCAAGCATGCGTTGAATCCACTCCTGACGAACACGCTGATCAGGGCAATTTGCCATAATGGCGGCATCTTTGAGTGGAATATTGATTTGATAATAATAACGGTTTGCCACCCATGCCTGAATTTGCTGCTGGGTTGCTTTGCCCTCATACATCATCACATGAAAAGGATGATAAATATGGTAATACTGCCCCTTATCCAGAATGGCTTGTCTAAATTGTTCTGTACTGAATGCTTCAGGTGTTTGTGTCATATATTCACCTTAGAGTTCAATCTGCATGCCGTCATAGGCAACCTCTACCCCATGCGCTTTCAGTTCAGCACATTGAGCAGAGTCTTCATTTAAAATTGGATTGGTATTATTAATATGAATCAGCACTTTTTTAGGTCGCTCAAGCTGATTCAAATAAGACAACGAACCACCTTCACCACTGATATAGAGATGTCCCATTTCACGACCCGTTTTAACCCCTACACCTGTTTGCTGCATTTCATCATCAGTCCAGAGTGTGCCGTCAATCATGACGCAGTCTGAATCACGCATAATCTGCATAATCGACTCATCAATTTTTCCAAGCCCCGGTGCATAAAACAATTGCTTTTGCGTTTTATGGTCTTTAATGATCAAGGCAATATTATCGCCTTCATGCGGATCATGGCGATGAGGTGAATATGGCGGTGCGGCACTTTGGATAATGAAAGGCAAAAACTCGAGCTGCTCAAAACCATCCATTTTAAAGGCCTGTTTCGGATCAATCTGGTGATATTGCAGTCCACCATTCCAGTGTTTCAGCATATTAAAAACAGGAAACCCACTGCTCAAATCTTGGTAGACCATCTCGGTACACCAAACATCCATTGGGCAACCTTCACGCAAGGTAAGTAAGCCAGTGGTGTGGTCGAGTTGGCTATCCATTAAAATGACGCTGCGAATCCCTGTATCGCGTAACTGACGCGCGGGCTGTGCAGCTTTGAAATCAAACAATTGCTGGCGGATATCGGGCGATGCATTCAGCAAAATCCAATCTGTGCCATTTTCAGAAATCGCAATCGAAGACTGAGTACGCGCTTTGGCGGAAATCGTACCTGTACGAACGCCATGACAGTTGGGACAATTACAATTCCACTGAGGGAAACCGCCTCCAGCCGCCGAACCTAAAACATAAATATGCATAAAATTAATATCTTATTAGAAAAAGATAAGCCCTAGAACATGACTAGGGCTTATGAAATATTCGAATGAGGGCGATTAACGCGCTTCGAAATACATCGTCACTTCGAAACCGATACGTAAATCAGTAAAAGCTGGTTTAGTCCATTGCATGAAATCGTCTCCAATGAGATTCATCTTGTGAAATTAAACAATAAATTCAATTTAAATGAAGTGTTCAAAAAATCATTCTAAATAAAAATAGCAGCTTTGTAGACCAGCTTGTACGAAGATATTGTTCGATAATTGTGATTTTTGTTCAAATTTTAGTATTCATCACAGCGCAATCCACCACGCATTCAGCTTATATCAAAAAATAAATAGAAAAATTAAAAAGATAAATTAGAAGAAATTAAGCAATAAAAACTTACACTTTTAAAATATGTGAATTACATCACAGTAATTTACTTTTTCATGATGCTGTGCAAATCTTAATCCAATGTTGCATAGATAAACAAATAGGGTTTAAGCCCAAAAACGTGTACATCAGGTTGATCCAATCGCATTGTTTGATATCGGCCCAGTTTATAAAAAATATTAAAATTTAACAGGATGTGTAAATGAATAATAATATCACCTATCAGCTTAAAGTTTTGGCAACACAAATTGATCCCCACTTAGATCAAGATTGGCAGCGCTCATTACAAGCTTTATTTTCCGACATTTCTCCGCAAGATCGTGAGAACATTTGCCAACACATCCTGCAACACAAGAAAATCCACTGGAATAGAAAAGACAATACCTTCTCATCACTGACAAAGCCTGACCTCAATGTGCTGAGCGAAAAAATTCACTATCCGTATATTAAAATGTTGCTCAACAAGATCATTGATTCTTTAGAAAGACTCCGACAGTACCATGATATTTACGAAATCTCAGACTATCTTGAGAATATCCTAAGTCAGATCAATAACATCGACACGGAAGATGATTTTGATTTGCAAGCACAGAAAAATCAGATTCTAAAGGAGTTTATCTATGTCGCTGCACAAATGATCCTCGCCAAAGAACATATCGCGCTTCCAAACAACCATCGAGGTATTAATAACGATATTATCAAGACATTTATTACTGAGGTTTTTCTCAAACAACAACTTTTAAAATACACGTTTAATATTATTCGCTCACATCAATTAAGAGAAGAAAAAAACCATCTCCTTAAATACGTCCTGTATAAGCAACAAAAAACCAAACAACTGGATATCGTCAAAACCTCTAAGTATATATTCGCACTTGCACCAAGCACCGAAGGCATTGTAAATACCTTTTCGATTCGACGATTTTTACAAGAAGAGCAATTGGAAGCCTGTGAAAATATCTATGTGAATGCCGCAATCCTGCATCTCGATCAAATCGACGATAGCTCACAGCAACAGCAGTTCCTCTGGCAGATCAACCATATCATTACCATCGATAAACAAGTGAATCACTATGTGTCCGATATTGTTCGTAATATCGAACTGTATACAGACAAAGTGCTGCTACCCTTTTTGATGGAACCACTCAACCCAAAAGGTATTTTTATTGAAAAACTGGTAGAACAACGGTTGATCGATTTTGAGCAAAAATTATGTCGTAATATTCTTGAGCCGATTGCAGATGCGCTAAAGCACGCTGTGCATCACACAGACGAATGTCATTATTTATATATCAGTATGAAACAAACGTTGGATGAGATTATCCGCCATTTTATTGCGTTCCAATCACAACCTTCGATCATCTGCAATAAACACGTCCACCTTTTTGTCGCTCGACTCAAATCTTATGCAACGCTGCTGCACAAACGACATGCCGATATTTTCACGGTATTTTCTTATGATGAATGGAAAAAGCATCATGCAGAGGCACTCGAACCGACCAATATGCTGAAAGATATTAGTACGCACTCTTTACAAGAATACAAGGATGCTTTCTCGGAACTAAAAGAAAACCAACGCCAGTTAAAGCAAAGTGTTAGCTTCTTAAACAAGCTATTCAACAAACCACAAAAAATAAAGGACAATATCCTCAAACTCAAAGAAAAAACTGCTCAAATTAAGAAAAATGCACATCAGGAAATCATTCGTATGCAACGACGCTTTCCTTCGTTAATTGTTTATTTAGAGTTTGAATCACTGATCTCTGTGAATCACAAAGAGCGACACTATGCCTTTCCAACAGGCGATAATGGCATTACCCGTTTACCTATTCTGATCCAAATTCCAGAGGACAAAGCCTCTTTTGATTTGCAAAGTATTTGTAATAGTTTGAATTTTGATATGAGCTTAGCCAATCAGAAGTGGCTTGAAACGATTTGATCTGCTCACCGAAATGATGGGAATATGCTTCTGTATAGCTGCTATACAGAAGCATATTTCAACGGCTTAGCCCGCTTTACTGGCAACAAATGGATTAAATTGTTTTTCGTAGCCAATGGTGCTGATCGGACCATGACCTGAAATAAATTGTGTTTCATCTGGTAGGGTAAAACACTCACGTTGAATTGAATCCAACAATTGCTGATGATTGCCTTTTGGAAAGTCGGTACGTCCAATCGAACCTTTAAACAAGACATCACCCGTCCAAAGCAAACCATGTTGTGCATTGTAGAACATCACATGACCCGGTGTATGACCCGGTGCAAAACGCACTTCAAATTCATCCTCACCGAGCTTCAGCACTTCTCCACCTTCTAACCATTGATCAACTTTGACAGGTTGCGGAATGGGAAAGCCATAACGAGCAGATACTTCCTGAATCATATCCAACCAAAACTGATCTTCTTTATGCGGACCAATCACAGGAATTTTCCATGTTTCAGCAAGCTCCCCGACTGCCCCCGCATGATCGAGATGTCCATGGGTTAACCACAAAGCTTTCACCTTTAAGCCTAAATCCTCAACTTCTTTTTTGAGAACAGCAGCATCCCCACCTGCGTCGATCAAAACAGCCTCTTTGCTCTCACTATCCCAAAGGATAGAACAATTTTGAGCAAATGCAGTAACAGGGACGATTTTGACTTGCAGCATAACAACCTCTGGCAGAGTAAAGCATCGACTTAACGATGGGCTAAGGTATGGGTGAGTGCGTCAAGATTAGCCTGAACCAGACTGGCAAGCAAATCTATATGTGCCTGATCAGTATTGAGTGCCGCAATATAAGCATATTCTCCGCCTCCAGCATGCTGGAAAATTTCTTTGTTTTGCATCGCAAGTTCTTCTAGCGTTTCTAAACAGTCCGCTGAAAAAGCAGGACTTAACACCTGAACAGATTTAACTTTTTGCTCACCCCACTGCTCAAGCAGCGTGTCGGTATAGGGTTTGACCCATTCTTGTTTACCGAAACGTGACTGAAAGCTAATCGCCCATTCATCCTCATTTAAATGTAAGGCTTCAGCCACTAAACGTGCTGTGACTCGGCAACGATCTGCATAAGGATCACCTTTGTCAGCATACGGTTGCGGAATGCCATGAAAAGACATGAGTAATTTCTCAGGCTTACCATGTTGAAGCTGGTAGTTGGTCACACTGTCTGCCAATGCTTGAATAAATAAAGGGTGCTGATAATAATCTTTAATGAGGGTGATACCCGGTAAATGACGTTGCTTAGGTATCCATTTAGCAAAAGCATCAAACAACGGTGCGGTTGATGTGGCTGAGTATTGCGGAAACAAAGGCAATAAAATTACATGCTCCTGCGGATCTTGTTCAAGTTGTGCTAGAACGTTATAAATACTCGGCTGACCATAGGTCATGGCAGGAACAACATTCAGATCAAAATGATGATTTTCATCTTCTAAACGTTGTTTAATCAATTGTGCTTGTTCAAGCACAATTTCTCGCATCGGGGAATCTTTTGACCAAACCGATGCATAAGCTTCGGCCACACGCTTAGGACGAAAAGTCAGCACAAATAATCGTAGAATAATCCACCAAAGTGCTTTAGGAATCTCAATCACACGCGTATCAGATAAAAACTGCTTTAAGAAACGACGTACTGCTGGCGCAGTAGGTTCATCTGGCGTACCTAAATTTGCCAGAACCACAGTCACTTTAGGTTTTGGTGTCGCTGACATAGATCGCATCCGCTTTTCATTGAGTTTATTCAATTACTTTAGCAGTTTTCGCGCCTTTTTATAAATTGGATTAATGCATTGTCTTAAACTGAAAAACCCGATTACTATCCAATACATTACTTTCTAAAAGTTTTTGCCCTTTTGTGGTCAATTGCCAAAGCATACGTTGGCGATCATCCCGTCCTGTCGGAATAATCCATTCATTTTGGCGCATTTGTAACTTGATCTCGTGCAACGCTCGAATATTCAGTTGAGCGCGTGACACCGCATGCGCTCTTGGCATTTCTTTTCGTGCATCATCCAAGCCTGTTTCATTTAAATACTCGTTCATGCGTTTCGAAAAATATTCTTCTGGCGTTGGGATTACAAACGCAGTCCCCAGTACATTTAGCAACTGCGCCCATGTCATTTTTCGATGAGGTCTCACTTCTTTGAAGTTACCATCCTGATAAGCGTGCATCCGATATTCAAATGCATATAATTCATACATCGAGACTTTTGGTACGCTGGTCAGTGGATCTGCTTCTCGACTACCAAGCTCTGTTTCAAGTTGTTTGACTTTAGCGCGTAAAGTATCAATTTCATCACGTAACACTTGGGTATTTTGAGGACGAACCCAGCCAACCACAGGATAACGCTCTAACATTTGCGGCATAGCCGAACGTACTGCAAGTTCCAAATCTCTTAAAGTACGATAACAAAACACTTGATCAACTTCGTGTTGCAGCTGCTTTCTAAACTCTTTGAATTTTTCTTTTAATTCAGCTTTATGATCATGCAATTGCGCCTCCCTAAATTCAGGCTCTTCATGCATAAACACAACAATCGGTTTTTGTTTGGTCATGGCATAAATATATTCCAGATGCATATAGCCCACACCTGAAACTGACTGCTCACCATACTGACTTCCCAATAAAATCACCACATAATCACAGTCATCAATCTGACGACGAGCAATCGAGGTACTAAGCGGTGTTCGCTGTTCTAACCCCCATGAGAAAAAACCCATACCAACCAAAGTCTGGGCTAAAACCGCTCGTTCTGGCTGCATTTCATGACCAGATGTCGAAATAAAGACTTGATAACGAGTATCTTGCATAGGCTAAGCCCCAATTCACTTATCAATAATATCAAGTTCTAATCTTGATTTTTGTTAAAAGATAACCCCGATAAAATATAAAATATGGTTCGATTTGGCACTTTCATGTGCTCACAACATCCAAATTTTGAATCGTCCATGTTATTTGTTTTGGTATAAGACGCTGTAGTACGGGTTCTAATACGACAGCATTGTTACCACTGACAAAACATTCAATACGTGCAAAACTATGACGCATTTTGTCAGATAATAACCTATTTTTTATCAAAATATATGCAGTTTGTCTCGCAACTGCTTGCCCTGAATCAATTAATTTTAACTTTTCATCAAAAACCTGACGAATCGCCTCTTTTAAAAATGGATAATGGGTACAACCCAACACCAAAAAATCAGCATCTTGATCAATCACAGGTTGCAAAACTTGCTGTAGTACTGACAAGCATGCTTCGCTCAATTGCTGCCCAGCCTCAACAAAAGGCACGAGTTCTAAACTGGTCACGGTTAACACTTTCACGCCTGCGGGTTCAGCAAAATGAGACATCACATCTTTAATCAGTTGTCCACGAAACGTAGCAGGTGTCGCCAACACAGCAACCACCTTGGTCTGCGTTTGGATCACCGCAGGTTTCAATGCAGGAACCAAACCGATTATCGGGAAGCGCTCGCCATAATGATCACGCAAATAATCTAAACTAAATGCTGAAGCCGTATTACAGGCCACCACTGCAACCTTACAACCTTGGCGGTATAACCACTCGATCGCTTGCGCTGTGAGTTGACGAATCTCCTGATCTGAACGAGCGCCATAAGGCACATGCTTGGTATCAGCATAATAAAGGATCCGTTCATTTGGTAAATGCTGAGCAATCTCTTGCGCAATCGACAGTCCACCGACCCCTGAATCAAAAATCCCAATCGGTGCATCTGAGCATGCATGAGGCATAGGGTCTAATAAAAGCGGCATCGCTTGAACGGCAGTCATACAAATCATTGGTACTTGTTTATTCGCTCTTTTAAGCTTAAACCTCAGGTGCTTAAATGCAAGACCAAATCACCACTTTTTAATGTTAAAACTGCCTCACCTTGCGCATTTTCAGACAAGTTACCGTAGTTAATCAGATGATAAAAACTCTGCCGCTGAATCAAGGCATTCATCCCAAAGCGCACATGTACATAAGGACGTAGCTCTCCCTCATATTCACGCATATAAATAGGATGTTGTTGATCCACAATCACCACATCTTGGTTGGTCGTTGTGAGCTGCAAATACGTCTTGCCTTCGATCTCAATCTGATCGGCCTGATTAATCAATAAAGGCTCATCTTCAACCTCGATTTCAATCTGTTCTACAGGTGTTTTGAGATAAAACTTTCCATCTTCTTTCCATAACACTTTACTAAACAGATCAAGTAATGCTTGTCGCTTGATCAATTGACCTTCGTGCCACCATTCACCATTGGCTTTTATCTTCAAATCCATTTTGCCACAATGCTTTGGATGCCATTGGTCTAAAGGTGGAATTGACCTTTTGTGACTTTGCTGTACATCTTTTAAGTATTGTGCAATGTTCATTAAGTTTTTATCATCAGGAAACACGATTTTTCCTGTATTCTGTGAAGAATCATTTTCATTTATCATAGTTTATGCCTTGCTGACGAGAAAATATGACCGCTCAGCCAATTGGCGAGATCAAGGTTTAAAACTATACTATCCCAAACGTTTGCAAGCACAATAGGTTCTTTTTGTGTTTGGCAATTCAGAACACTCATGGCAGCACCGAATCACAATATTACGGTTGCCACCCCTAAAAATATGAGGAGTCCTACATGGAACACATCGAACGTGAAGCGATGGAGTTTGACGTAGTGATCGTAGGTGCAGGGCCTGCGGGTTTATCTGCTGCGATTAAAATTCGTCAATTAGCGATTGAAAACAACCTACCTGACCTTTCTGTTTGTGTTGTTGAAAAAGGCTCTGAAGTAGGTGCGCATATCCTTTCTGGTGCTGTACTTGAACCACGTGCCATGAATGAATTGTTCCCAAATTGGAAAGAAGAAGGTGCGCCACTCAATGTCCCTGTGACTGGCGACGAAACTTATTTCTTATTGTCTGATACTAAATCACAAAAGATGCCGTATTGGATGGTTCCTAAATCAATGCATAACGAAGGGAACTATGTTATTTCTCTCGGCAATGTGGTGCGTTGGTTAGGTCAAAAAGCTGAAGAATTAGAAGTATCAATCTTCCCTGGTTTTGCTGCATCTGAAATCCTTTACCACGAAGATGGTACAGTAAAAGGCATTCAAACTGGTGATATGGGCATTGGCAAAAATGGTGAGCCAACGCATAACTTCACACCAGGCTATGAATTACATGCCAAATACACTTTGTTTGCTGAAGGTTGCCGTGGTCATCTCGGCAAACGCCTGATTGCAGGTTTTGCACTGGATCGTGATGTTGACCCACAGCATTATGGCATCGGGATCAAAGAACTTTGGGAAATCGATCCAGCTAAACATAAAGAAGGTTTAGTGATGCACGGTGCTGGCTGGCCATTGTCTGAAACTGGCTCTGCTGGCGGTTGGTGGTTATATCACGCTGAAAACAACCAAGTGACCTTGGGTATGATTGTCGATCTTTCTTATGAAAATCCACACATGTATCCGTTTATGGAAATGCAGCGTTGGAAAACTCATCCAGTCATCAAACAGTACTTAGAGGGCGGTAAACGTATTTCTTACGGCGCACGTGCTGTAGTCAAAGGCGGCTTTAACTCGCTACCTAAATTGACTTTCCCAGGCGGCTGCTTGATCGGTGATGATGCTGGTTTCTTGAATTTCTCGAAAATCAAGGGCTCACACACTGCCATGAAGTCAGGCATGTTATGTGGTGAGGCAGTATTTGAAGCGATTGCTGCGGGTGTTGCTAAAGGTGGTGATCTTGCGATTGCACGTGTAACTGAAGGCGACGATCACTTTGCCAAAGAACTCACCGCTTATACTGAAAAATATGACAATTCTTGGTTAAAAGAAGAGTTATATAAAGCGCGTAACTTCGGTCCTGCGATGCATAAGTTTGGGACATGGGTGGGTGGTGCATTTAACTTTATCGACCAAAATATCTTTAAAGTGCCATTTACCTTGCATGACTTAAAACAAGATTATGCAACACTAAAAACAGTAGATGCCACAACGTTCAAACCGAACTATCCAAAACCAGATGGCAAGCTTACTTTTGACCGTTTATCATCCGTATTTGTATCGAATACAGTACATGAAGAAAACCAACCGGCTCACTTAAAGTTGACCAATCCTGAAACACCAATTCAGGTTAACTTGCCGAAGTGGGATGAGCCTGCACAGCGTTACTGCCCTGCTGGTGTGTATGAAGTCATGGAAAATGATGATGGTTCTAAGCGTTTCCAAATTAACGCTGCGAACTGTGTTCACTGTAAGACGTGTGACATCAAAGACCCATCACAGAACATTACTTGGGTAACACCTGAAGGTGGCGGTGGTCCGAATTATCCAAATATGTAATTCCTTGCGAAGCTTTAGCCGCTTCTCATACCCGAATATGTAAGTACTATAAAAGCCTCAATACGTTGAGGCTTTTTATTGTCTAGTCGTTTTTCACTTCATCAACTTTTTTAAATTCTTTAGTAAGTAGGCTTAATATTTTCATTTGCTTTCCAAAACGACGACATGAACGGCACATCATTACATGGAGTTGCAAAGCACTTTGCTCTTTAAATACCAATTGCCTATCCTGCTGTTCAGAAAGTAATTGCGTCGCTTGTCGACAAGTCAACATGAGCAATCCTCCTTGAGTAACCATTTATTTTCCAAACACTCACGTAACCTTGCTCGGCTACGGTACATCAAAACATTAAGATGAGAAGTACTGAGTCCTAGCTTTGCGCATATTTCATCAGAACTCAGTTCAATCATCTCTCTCAACATAAATACTTGCGCATACTTCGCAGGCAAATGATTTAAACAGGCATCAAGAACAACCCAAAAATCATGCTGCTCCATCATTTCCTCAGGACTTTGCCATGCTTGAGGTCTTTCGGATTTGTGCCAGTGCCCAGCAGCGTCAAATAATGCATCGACACTTAGCTCACTTTCATCATCATTGAATAACTCACTCATTGTAACGAGGCGAGTCTTTTGCCGAATTAAATCAACAATCTTATTTTTTAAAATCGCAAATACCCAAGTTTTAAAAGCAGCACGGCCAGAAAAAGATGCAACATGCTGCAAGGCGCTCAACAAAGCTTCTTGAACTACATCCTCAGCTTGATGAAATGATGCGAGTTGTAAAACTGCAAATTTCATCATTTGCTGTCTAAGATCAGTTAAATATTCTGTATTTTTTAATTGCTGATTCAAATCAACATTTTCAACTGAGGCTAGAGACATTTCAATCCTCGGTCATCGAGTTTTTGGGCATATCAATCAACTCCAACTGAGTTAATAAATCGGATAAAGTATTAACTTGTAAAAGAATTTCATGTGATGACAAATCAGGGAGTGTTGCACTTATAAGCTCGCAAAGCTCAAGCTCAGATAAAGGCTGTTGATGTAGTTTTTCAATTAAAAAAGCAAATAATGGTGAAAGCGTTTCGACACAAACCTGATCTTTTTGATTTCTCCATACCATGATTGCACTTGGATCTTGCTCAAGATCAGTTTGATTGAGTGCCCATCGATAAACTGGATATTGATATACCAAAACCCAAACTTGAGTTTTAAATTGCCATACAGGTGCCTGAACACATTGCTTCTCTGAGATTTCTAAAGTGTCTAAATAAAGCTCTAGCCATTCATATTGTAGTAATTCAGCGAGCCAAGGATAATCCTGTAAAACTGGATGCTGCTGTTCGCTTAAATATTCTCTAAATTGTAGTGAAATCTCATTATAGAAGGGCGATTGATTTATAGATTTTCGAAAAAATTCGTCTAAAAGACATTGCCACGTTTCTTTTGGCAATATTGATCGCGCAAGCGGATAAACTAAGTCAATAAAAGAACTTACATTATTAAATAATAATTCTCTATAAACACGCATACGCTCAGTTTCAAAGGATTGAGGTATTGGCTGTTTGGGATCGCGTATCCAATTACAAAATGCGTGTTGGCTATCTTGAAAAGACTGGAGTTTATTATTCATTTTATATCCTCATAATCCTGTTCAGCATGATGTTTTAGACAATGACGACGTAAGTAAAAATTGTTTTGTATGCTTTGAATCGTTACAAGCTCATCTTGTAATTCTTGCCATGTCGGAATATTAAAATCACGTTCTAATAATGTCGGCTTCACACCGTGTTGTTGATAAGTAAACTCCAACAATTCCCAAACTGGATCACCAATCTCTGCCCCATGTGTATCAATTAATAAGTCATCACTCACTTGCTCATGACCAGCAATATGCAAATATCGGATGCGATCTCGGGGCATCTTTTTGATAAACTCATAAGGATTGCTCTGATGATTAATACTGTTAACGTAGACATTGTTTACATCTAAAAGTAATTCACAATCCGACTGCTTAATGACTTCAGCAACAAACTCTGCCTCACTCATTTCAGCATGCGGCATCAGATAAGTTGAGACATTTTCAAGCACCAACTTTTGTCCAAGGATATCTTGAACACGAAGAATGCGTTCTGATACATAGCGCACTGCGTCTTCAGTCATCGGGATCGGTAATAAATCATATAAATAGCCACCATCATTGGTATAGCTTAAGTGCTCTGAATAAGTACTTACCTGATAGCGTTTTAAAAATGTTTTTATCTGTTGAATAAATTCGATATTGAGTGGATGTGGGCCACCAATCGATAAAGACAGACCATGACAAATCAAAGGTGCTTTTTCTGTACATTGTTCGAGTAGCTTTGCATGTCGACCGCCAAAGTTCATCCAGTTCTCAGGTGCGACTTCTATAAAATCAGGATATTGATCCGCCTGTAAAAAGGTATCAACAAAATCACGCCTTAAACCTAAACCCACACCCGTTAAAGCCACCATGGAATATTCCTTATTGAATGATGCAAATCAAGATTAAATCGATTTGCATCACTCGTTAGTTTGTTGATTTTCGAGCAAACTATTTGGCAGCACCGCATTTGCCATCAGATGCTTTTTTATCAGCACCACATTTAGCATCTGTTGCCTTATGTTTTGCTCCACACTTTGCTTCAGCGGTTTTTTTATCAGCGCCGCATTTTGCCTCAGTCGTTTTATGTGGTTTTTTTGCCTTATCAGCGCCACATTTTGCTTCACCACATTTTGCATCGGCTACTTTAGTCACATGCGCTTCAGTGGTAGTCGATGCTGCTGAAACATTCGCTGTTGCACCAACCATCGAAAGTGCGACCAATGCAGCGACTGAAGTCATTGAGTTTAATTTATTCATTTTGAAGTTCCTTTTTGAGTCAATTTTTAAGTTTGTACTACGGTACATATCATTAGACGAGCGACCAATCCATTTATTACAGTTAAAACTAAAAAAATTATTGTAATAAATTAACTCTTCAAACGACTAACAATCATTGAATGCTATTCGGTGTGAAATTCGCATGAAGTACTTAATCAACTCAGTATTACAACGCTATCAAAAATACCTACAACACTTTAGACATTTTGATGGGATTGTTGCACTCGCGCTAAGAATCTATCTCGTTCCTATTTTCTGGATGGCTGGGCAAAATAAGCTCATGCATTTTAACGATACTGTAGCGTGGTTCGGCAATCCTGACTGGGGATTGGATTTGCCCTTTCCTACCCTAATGGCAATACTTGCAATATCTGCTGAACTGGGCGGCGCAGTATTATTAACACTTGGGCTATTTACTCGTTTAATCAGTATTCCACTGATCATCACCATGATCGTTGCGATCTTGACGGTACATCTTCCCAATGGTTGGCAAGCCATTGCAGATGCAAATGCTCCTTTTGCAAATGCACAAGTCATCGCATCTACAGAAAAATTAGAACGTGCACGAGAAATTTTACAAAGCTATGGAAATTATGATTGGCTGACGTCTAGCGGTTCATTCGTAATCTTAAATAATGGAATCGAATTTGCTGCAACTTATTTGATTATGTTGTTGGCTTTGATTGTTCTTGGCGGAGGTCGGTATTTTAGTTCCGATTATTGGCTATCTCGATATATTAATAAATTTAGAAAGTAAGAGAATGATACAAAATAGTCGCATGGCTTAGTTCGATCTAGCCATGCTGAGCATCAGAAATCGTTTGAAAAAACTCGGTTTTAAAACCTACTTTCAGATAATCTAAGGCAAAAGCTTATTTAACCTTTCTGCACCAAATAACGATATTCAGTATTGCTATGCTCATCTAGACTTTCTTCTTTGAGCAATAACTCATGTCCCAAATGCATACAAAACTTAGGGATATCCCATGATGTGGAAGGATCCGTTGCAAACACTTCAACGATGTCGCCTGACTTTGCTCTACGGATCGCCTGATGTAACATCATCACCGGTTCAGGGCAACGTAACCCTCTCGTATTGAGTTGAACAGTAGCTAGGTTTGATTGTTCAGACATCATAAAACTCAAATATTCTAATTTTCACATTTTAACATAAAGGGAAGATTTAGAAATCATCTACAAGTTTTGAAAAAACTGTACGTTTCTTGCATCGTTTTATTGATGCATATCTGCTTTTTCTTCGGTATGATGAAAATCATCTAATTGATATAGAGAGTCTTTAGGAAAGATCATGATCGAGGAATCCAGTCCGTCGTGGGGTATGCGCGGCCTAAGAAAATGGTTAGGTACTGCACCAGAAACCCGCGATGAATTACTCAAGTTAGTCCAAGACTCACGTCGCTTTTTAGAGCCAGATACTGTTGCTATGCTTGAGGGTGTTCTTGATCTGCCAGCAACAAAGATTCGAGAAGTCATGACCCCACGTACAGCGATGATTAGCTTACAAGAGGATGACCAATTACTTGATATCTTAGATGTCCTGATTGATTCAGCACATTCACGCTTTCCTGTATTTTCAGCAGATCAAACTGACAATGTTGTCGGTGTTCTACTCGCAAAAGACCTTTTACCTTTTTTAACTGATCGCAATGTTAAAGTGGATATTAGCGCCTTAATGCGCCAGCCAGTTTTTGTCCCTGAAAGTGCGCGTACCGACCAAGTGTTGCGTATGCTCAAAAATACACAAACACATATTGCAATTGTGATTGATGAGTATGGTTCAACGTCTGGTTTAGTGACGCTTGAAGATATTCTTGAAGAAATTGTGGGTGAAATCGAAGACGAGCATGATATTGCAGACGAAGAAGCTCTATATATCGTGCCAGACAATGATCCAACCACAGCCAATACATGGATCGTTCAGGCGCTTACACCAATTGAACATTTCAACACAATTTTAAATGCTGATTTTTCTGATGATGAAGTTGAAACTATGGGCGGCCTGCTGCTACAAGAAATCGGTTTAGTCAGTGATTTACAAGGTCAAACCATTGAGCTTGATGACTGGCAATTTACCATTATTGAAGCAGATGCACGCACTATTCATCTGATTCGAGCTGTCCGTTCATGAGAACATATTTTGAAAAGCTGTTAAATCCTTCTCAACCGCAAAAACAGCTCCCCTTTATCGTTCCACTATTGATTGCACTCATATCGGGTGCAATCTTTAGTTTGGCTCTTGCACCTTATTATTTTTGGTGGTTGGCAATTTTGTCACCCGCATTGCTATATGCGGTGTTACGCCAACGTAGTCCTAAACAAGCTTTCGTTTTAGGCTGGGCCTATGGATTCGGTTTATGGTTTGTTGGGGCATTTTGGCTCTACACTTCAATTCACGTCTATGGCGACACCAGTGCGATTCTAAGTGTGCTGATGATCGTCGTTATGGCGTTGTTGATGGGATTATTTACCGCCCTACAAACATGGCTATATCGTCGTTTTTTCCCAGAAACTCCCCTGACTTTTGCGCCAATTTGGGTCTTGTTTGAATGGGCTAAAACGTGGGTATTTACTGGTTTTCCATGGTTATTTGCAGGCTATGCCTTTACTGAACGACTCTTAGATGGCTATGCACCATTGTTTGGTGTTTATGCTGTTTCATTCGTGGTGATTGTACTTGCTTGTGCCTTGGTCGAGATTTTAAATCGACGTTGGTTTTGGGTGATTCCATCGGCATTATTGGTTTTAGGTGCATGGGCTGTCGGATATATTCAATTCGTACAACCTAAAGCCGCTAAACCGCTCAGTGTTTCGTTGCTTCAAGGGAATATTCCACAAGATCTTAAATGGTTAACTGAATACCAGATCAAGACCCTCGAAATTTATGCAACGCTAACGCGTAAAGAATGGGGTCGTGACCTGATTGTTTGGCCTGAGTCTTCAATTCCGCTATTTCAGACAGATATTCCTGAATTCTTAGCGGCAATGGATACCCAAGCCCAAGCATCAGGTAGTGCATGGGTCACAGGGATTCCATATTGGGATATACCTAAATCACAGCAAGTTGGTGAACCTCAGTACTACAACAGCATTATGGCATCTGGTAGCGACTCTTCTGGTTTATATAAGAAACAACGTTTAGTTCCATTTGGTGAATATATTCCTTTATCAGGACTGCTGAAATGGGTACTACCCGCCATGCAAAATGATGTCAGTATGGCTGGTTTTTCTCGGGGTGAAGCGAATCAAAAACCCTTAACGGTGAAAGGACATGCTTTAGCTGCGGCGATTTGCTACGAAGTTGCCTATCCAAACCTGACACGTCGTAATGCATTGAATAGTGACTTTCTCATTACAGTTTCTAATGATGCGTGGTTTACCGGTACAGCAGGACCTTGGCAACATTTGCAAATGGTACAAATGCGCGCCAAAGAAAATGGTCGTTGGTTTATCCGTGCCACCAATACAGGTGTTACTGCGTTTATTGACCATCATGGTCATATTGTGAAGCAAGCGCCAGTCGATCAAGAGTTTGTGCTACGTGGCGATTTACCCGCCATGCAAGGGCAAACGCTATATAGTCGTTTAAGTGATTACCCGATCCTGATCTTTTCAGTTCTTTTACTGATAATGGGTTGGTTCTATCGTCCTCGCAAGGTGGATGTTTCGTTTAAGTCACGGCGATAAAATAAAAAGAGCGTTTTAAAATAAAACGCTCTTTTTATTTGAATCAATAAAAATCAAAATACCAGTGATAATTGCACACTTAAATACGCGACTAAACTGGATAAAAATAACATCGGAATATAGCGATAGGCTTTAAACAAAAGCTGCTCATAATTAGAAATGAATGCTTTATTATCCCAAACACTGGTTTTCAAAGCACTTAAAAAGCAAAGTACAAACCAAGCACTCAATAGACTTAGTGCAAAAAAGCCAATCATGATTTGGCTACTGCCTTCTGTTGTTTGCCACAGATTTAATGCCGTTTGACTAATCGGCAACAAGCTTAAAATGAGCAACACAGATTTAAGCATGGCCCAATGAAACTGATTCAGTTCATCCAACACAAAAAAAGCTTTCATCTGCGACCTCCCCATATATCATATTTATGATTTAGATTTATTATGCAAAGCTTTGAACTAAAGGAAAAGACTATTTTCATGCATAATTTCTTTTTCTTGTAACGATTAAATATGGGAATAATTCTTATTATAACTATCAAATAATCAGTATTTTATTATATTTTTACATTTCAAATATTTAGATTATATTTTAGAATCAAGAAACATTATCACTTCACTCTTGATTTATTTAGTGATTGAATGAAGTGATATCTTGAGTTAAAAATTATGGCTGATAATAAATATCCGCATCATTGCCTTCACCACCTTCTTTACCATCCGCACCAAACGAATATAAATCAAATGAACGACCTTCACGGCCTGGTATTACATATTGCAAATCATTTTCCCAACTGTCTTTCGGATAACCACCTTTAACATAACCACCCGGTAACCAGTTTTTTGCAGATGCTGGTTGATTGACCAGTGCATCTAAACCCCCATCCTGCATTGATGGGTAACGACCATTATCTAATTTATATTGATCCAATGCGCCAGCCACACCTTTTAACGTAATACTGGTGGTATCTACTTTGGCTTTTTCACCACGCCCCATCACATTGGGTACGATCAGTGCCGCTAAAACACCTAAAATTACAATCACCACCATTACTTCAATGAGGGTGAAGCCTGAACGAGGGTTAACAAAGTGCAACTTTGTCCGAGTGCAAGATGGAGAGCTTTGCTCGGAGTGGGCACGATTCATTCCTTGCGAAGTAGTACTTCTCACGCTCGAACGTGCCGCAAGACGAGAAACTGTGCTTCGAGTAGCAGAATTCAAACCATGTTCAACATTGTGTTTATTCATTAAATTATTCATTTTCATCTCAAACATCAAATTTCCTAGATCATATTATTCATATTAATAATTGGCAACATAACCGCAATGACAATCACCAAGACAATCGCTGCCATAAAAACCAGCATCAAAGGTTCAAGTAACGCCAACATCGTTGATATAAATGTGGTGACCTCGCGATCCTGCATCGTAGATGCACGGTCTAACATACGATCCAATTCACCTGATGCTTCACCACTTCGGATCATTTGTACCATCATTGGTGGAAAATAACCGCATCGCTCTAACTGCGTTGCCAAATTACCACCTTCTGTTACACGTTCCATTGCGACTTGAATCGCATCACGTACCACCCAGTTATTGCTCACTTCTGCACCAATGCGCAGTGCTTCTACTAAAGGTACGCCTGATCGAGTCAGAATAGACAGGGTGCTGGCAAATCGTGCCGCATTTATACCACGCGAAAGTTTACCGAATAATGGCAATCTGAGCGTTAATCGGTCAAATGCATAGTGCCCTGCTGTGGTTCGTAAAAAACGTGTGAATAATACAATGACAATAAAAGCCAACAGCAATATCCCAATCCATGTTTGCTTGATGAATGCACTCGCTTTCATCAACAACACCGTAATCCATGGCAATGCTTCTTTACTCTGCTCAAAAGTCTTCACAATTTCAGGAACCACATAGGTCATCAGCCCCATGACGATCGCAAATGACATCAGCATCAGAATAATCGGATAGATCATCGCACCCTGAATTTTCTTTTGCATGGCAAAACGATTTTCGGTGTAATCAGAAAGCTGATCTAAAATCAGATCTAAATGCCCTGAACGTTCACCTGCTGCTACGGTTGCGATATAAAGTTCAGGGAATCGTCCTGATTGTTGCATCGCTTGTGCCAGCGAATGACCTTCCATGACTTTTGAGCGCACGGATGACAGTAAGTTTTGCACATGCGATTTTTCGCTTTGTTTACTGACCGCACGTAATCCTTCTTCAAGTGGAATACCTGCAGCAACCAACACCGAAAGCTGACGGGTCATTAAGGCTAAATCATAAGCACTAAAGCCTTTTTTAAACCATGCGTGCTGTTGCTGTTTATCTTTTTGTTCAACGGTTTCAACCGCAATCGGCGTCCATGCTTTATCTCGTAACTGTTGACGAATTTGACGTGCGGAATCTCCCTCAAGCACACCTTTGTGTTGCTTTCCAGAAGCATCAATAGCAGTAAATTGATAAGCTGGCATGGTTCTGTTCTAATTGTCCAAAATGTTGTTGTTAAGCTGCGTCCTTGTAAGGGATGAGAAGCCAAAGTATCGTAATTCATCTTAGGTCGATTGACCTTATGCATAGCACTGTAGCACAGGGCTGATCGATATTTCATTCATGTCTTGCTTTATCAGCTAAAATGATCCAAACAAGGTATGAGATCGTACCATTTAACACATGAATAAAGCCGATATGCCTACTGAAAATTCTAACGCTATTCTTTACCGTATTCGAGTCGCTATACCTGTATTTGTATATGACATCTTTGACTACACAGTCAGTGCCGAGCAATATGCACAGGCACAGGTAGGCGCACGCGTTGCAATTTCTTTTGGTCGACAAAACCTTGTTGGCATTATTACTGAAAAAGTTGATCCTAACGAGCCATTTACAGGACAATTCAAGCTTAAAGCCATCACTGAACTCCTTGATCAGCAGGCCATTATAGATCAGCAAGTTTTAACTTTGGTGACATGGTCAGCGCAATATTATCAATTCCCCATTGGCGAAGTCATGCAAAGTGCTTTGCCCACATTATTGAGACAAGGACGTGCTTTAGATATTCTATTTCATCAGTGGAGTATCGTGCCGCACGACAACCCTGATGCTTTATTAAAACGCTCTCAAAAACAATATGATGCTTACCAAGTATTAAAACTACATCCGCAAGGCACCACTGAAAATATTTTAAATTTGAGTGGCGTAGAATCAGCAACACTGAAAGCATTAGAAAAAAAGGGGCTGATTGAGTGTCGTCTTGAGCCGCATGATTTCACTCCAATACCGGTACAATTGGCACAAGTACCTCTCACCCCGAATGAAGATCAAAAGAAAGCCATTCAACAGATACTGAAAGCACAACAGCATTATCAAGCCTTTTTACTCGATGGCTTAACTGGTAGCGGTAAAACCGAAGTGTATTTGCAGGTGATGTATGAGGTGTTAAAACAAGGCAAACAAGTATTAGTACTGGTGCCTGAGATTGGTTTGACCCCACAAACCGTTGCTCGCTTTAAATCACGTTTTCATTGTGATGTGGCATTGATGCACTCTGGTTTAAATGATTCGAAACGCTTGCAAGCATGGCAACATGCACAAGCAGGCAAAGCATCAATCATCATCGGCACTCGCTCCGCGATCTACACGCCACTTCCTCATCTCGGCCTAATCATCTTAGATGAAGAGCATGACCTCTCCTACAAACAACAAGAAGGCTTCCGCTATCATGCCCGAGATGTCGCCTTATATCGGGGACATTTGCAAGGCTGCCCTGTGATTCTAGGCTCTGCTACACCAAGTATTGATAGTTATCATTTGGTGGAATCTGGAAAACTGCATTTGCTCGAACTCAATCAACGTGCTGGTGTCGCTGTGCTCCCGAAAATGCATGTAATTGATTTAAAAATTGCTAAGAAAAAACATGGTATCAGCCAAAACTTAATAGAACAGATCAAACTGACTTTAGAACGTAAAGAACAAGTGCTGATCTTTCTTAACCGTCGAGGTTATGCGCCGATTCTGATGTGTGAAAGTTGTGGTTGGCAAGCCAATTGCCCACATTGTGATGCTCACTTTACCCTGCACTCTCAGCCTTATCATTATTTGCATTGTCATCATTGCGGTACGATTCATCGACTACCTGATGATTGCCCTGCTTGCCAAAAGAAAACGCTCAAAACCATTGGTGCGGGCACGGCAAAACTTGAAGAACACTTACAAGAGCTTTTCCCTCATCACGAGGTCATTCGAGTTGATCGTGACAGTACCAGTCGTGTCGGAAGCTGGCAAAAAATTTATGATCGTATTCAGCAGAACAAACCTAATATTTTGTTAGGTACACAAATGCTGGCCAAAGGACATCATTTCCCTCATGTGACGCTGGTGGCGATTTTAGATATTGATGCAGGTTTGCTCAGTGTTGATCTACGTGCGCCTGAACGTACTGCACAATTGATCGTTCAAGTTGCAGGCCGTGCAGGTCGTGGAGAACATAAAGGTAGTGTTTATTTACAAAGCCTGCGCCCAGATCATCCCATGCTCACCACTTTGATTAAGCATGACTATCGGACTGTCGCGAAGCAAATGCTGGCAGAACGCAAGATCGCTATGCTGCCCCCTTATCGTTATACGGTGTTGGTTCGTGTGGAATCCAAAGATCGAGCATATAGCCAACAATTCTTAGCTGAAATCGCGCAGCAACTCAGAGCGATGGCTGCTGATCTAGTCGATATATGGGGACCGATCCCTGCCCCGATGGAAAGAAAAGCAGGACGTTTCCGTGCCCACATGGTGATTTTGTCTGCTGATCGGGCAAAATTGCATTTTTATCTGCGCCAATGGTGGCAACAAGTGGTACATTTACCTCGTCAACACCAACTCAGGCTGTCGATTGATGTTGATCCACAAGAGTTTAGTTAAATCATAAAATACAAAGGATTGAGACGTTAAATGTCTTTATTACTCCCGATCATTTTTTTACTGGCTGCGACTTTAATTTTTGTGCCACTAGCAAAACGCTATGCCGCAAGCACTGTTTTGGGTTATCTCATTGCAGGGCTTTTGCTTGGCTCAAGTGTGTTCGCACTGATCACCGATACACAACTGATTCGCCAATTGACCGATTTAGGCATGATCATGCTGATGTTCTTTATTGGTTTCGCTTTTCGTCCTCGACACCTCTGGGTACAACGCCGCAGCATTTTAAAAAATAGTGGTTTTCCACTCAGCGTTATCAGCATCATTTTGGTGAGTGTCTGCTTTCTGTTGTTACAAAATCTTCTCAGCAGTATTATTCTCGGTATTGCCTTGGCTTTTTCTTCAGTCACTTTAATTCAGCAACTACTGCATCAAAAACAACAACTCAATAGTACATTTGGGCAGTCAGCCTCGAATACCCTACAGTTTCAAGTTTTCATTGCGATTATTTTAATTGCACTTTTCCCCTTATTAGAAGATACCGCAACCACTCAACACGGTATTGCTTATTTTGCTGCGATCATTGCCACTGTTTCAGGTTTATTCCTAGCCAGTCGTTATTTGGTTCGTCCTGCATTTCGCTTCTTGGCCCGTCATCATAGTCTTGAACTCATTCCAATACTGAGTTTATTGGTGGTTGTCGCAGTTATTATAATCATGGATATTCTCAACATCCATGTGTTGATTGGCGCATTTCTCGCAGGATTATTACTCGCAGAAACCGAATTTAAAGCAGAAGTTGAACGCATTATTCACCCTTTTAAAGATGCGGCAATTGGACTGTTTTTCCTTGCAATCGGTTTGGGGCTTTCACTTAGTCCCCTATTGCAATCACCGTTATTGATCCTCGCATCTATTCTTGTTTTAGTGATCATTAAAGCAGGCGTGGTTGCTGCTATCAGCTATTATCAACATCGTCATGCCAAGTTAAGTACCCTGCTTGCAGTGACGTTGGCACAAAGTGGAGAGCTGTCATTTATCCTGCTAAAAATTGCTGAAAGTGAAAATGTATTAGCCTCTAATATACTCGAATCGACCATGTTGATTGTTTTTGGTTCAATGCTACTCACGCCATTATTGTATTGGTTATTCAACGCTAAAATATTGCCGATGATGCTGAAAAAAACAGCTATTCCAACTCAGGATGTGCCCCAACACCCGATTCTGATTGTCGGTTTTGGTCGTTTCGGGCAAGTGGTCGCCCGAGCTTTACATGCGCAAGGCAAGCAATTCAGCATCATTGACAGTAACCAGCCCGATGCTGATTTTGTAGAAAAATATGGGCATCGTTTCATTGATGCCGATGTAAGCCAAGTTGAAAACTTACGTGCGGCTGGCATTGAGCATTGTAAATTACTGATCCTTGCCATTGATGATGTGGAAGACGGTATGAATCTAGCGCGTTATCTGCGTTTGAATTATCCAGACTTGAATATCATGGTTCGTGCCCGAGATCGTCACCACACCCATCTACTCAATGGTTTAGGTATTCAACATATTTGGCGTGAAACCTATGCATCATCATTGAATATGGCACAACAAGCGTTAATTGAAACAGGTCTTTCCAACGAAGAGGCGCAATCACAGATTGAACAATTTAAACAACAAGATCAGCAACTGCTTGAGCAACAGCATTGGTCACATGCTGAATATGATTTGATTGGTGCTTATCCAAATGCAATTGCGGAACTCGAATACTTGTTTGAAAATACAAAAATCATCGCCCAAGATCGTGTGCCGGATGAGCAAACTAAACAAAGTGATGCAAATTCACCGCATGAAACATCTTGAGTTTTAGCAAACAGACACCATTATTGACTGCATAACCATTCACCTTTTTATAAAAGCCCTAAGCGCTTTTCAAGGCAAAGCATTGCTTTGTTTCCCCAATACGGGGTGCTGGAGAAAAATATGTCTGATTTACGCCAACGCTTTTTTATTGAAGATAGTCCTATCCGCGGTGAAATAGTTCATTTAGAAGAAGCACTGCAAACCATTTTGGCGAAACGTGAGTATATGCCTGCGGTACAAAGCTTATTGGGTGAAATGTTAAGTGCAACAGCTTTACTTGCAAGCACCATGAAAATTCAAGGGCGTATTAGCTTACAAATTCAAGCAAATGGCACATTTAAATGGGCAATGGCGGAATGTAACCATTTAGGTGAAGTGCGTGCTCTGGCTGATTATGAAGAAGATCCACGCTTCGCCGAAGGTACAGATAGTCGTACGGTTCTTGCGTCATTGACCAATCCAATTTTGTTCATCAATATTGAACCTGAACATGGCGAACGCTATCAAGGTATTGTGCCACTCGATAAACCGACTTTGGCAGGTTGTTTAATACAATACTATGATTTATCCGCACAAATCCCAACCCATATTGTCCTAGCGACCAATAGTCAACGTTCAGGTGGTTTATTGATCCAACTGCTTCCTCGTAATGAAGAGGAACAAGAATTCGTTGATGAAGATTTATGGCCACGTTTAACCCTGCTGACTGAGACCTTAAAGCCAGAAGAACTCACTGATCTTTCAGCCAATGAAATTCTTTATCGTTTGTATAATGAGGAAGAAGTGCGTTTGCCCGAGGCTGAACAATTAAAATTTGGTTGTACCTGTTCTAGAGAGCGTTGTGCCAATGCTTTGATTCAAATTGGTGTAGCGGCGGTACATGAATCCCTTGAAATCCAAAACCCAATTCAAATGGATTGCCAATGCTGTAACACACGTTATGAGTTTACCGCTGAAGAAGCTTTAGGTTTGTTTGGTGAACATTTGAGTTAATCAAAGACAACTCCTGTGTTATCTACATGGGAGTTGATTCATTCATCAATACGATTTTGTTTTTATAATCGCCTGATTCCAAATATTTTCAAACTCTTCCTCTGAAATCACTTCAACAACAAATTGTGGATCAGCCTCTATTTCTACTTTTGTTGGCCAATTACATTCTGAACTAAAGGTAAGATATTCCAGCCCATCAATACTTGCATACCCTAATTGACCATTTCTGAAAACTTCAATTTTACGAATTTCTTCCATTGTTGCATTTAGTTCGCCATATATTAAATACGGTTCATCAACAAAATTATGAATCCATTGTACTTTCCAATACTGCATAGATTATCCCTAAGTACATTAAGCTATCTATTTTTATACTAGTTTTTCTATTTTTTGAAACAATATCAACACATATCCTCTCTGTTCTTTCTTGCTCAATCGTCAAATAATGGAATAAAAGTAAAACATTATGACAATAGACTATGGCAAAGAATTATTACGAAGAACTAGGTGTTGCACGCGATGCCTCAGCAGATGAAATCAAAAAAGCCTATCGCAAACTGGCGCGGAAATATCATCCTGACGTCAGCAAAGAGGCTGATGCTGAAGCCAAAATGCAAACGATCAATGTCGCTTATGACACCTTAAGTAACACCGAAAAAAAAGCTGAATATGATCAGCTGTTAGATCACCCACAAGGCTTTGCAGGTTTTGGTCAAAATAGCAATCAAGGCAGTGGATTTGATAGTTCACAATTTTATCGTCAAAGTTCGGGAGACAATACCGACTTTAGTGGTTTTGAAGATTTATTTGGTCGCTTTGGTTCTGGATTTGGTGGTGGACAACAACGTTCGCAACGCCAACAACGTAGCTATCGCGGTGAAGATCAACATGCCAGCATTCAAGTCGATTTATCTGTCGCCTATCAAGGTTCAACTCAACAAATTAGTTTGCAAATACCGACCTACAATGCCTATGGCGAACCTGAAATACAGCGCAAGACCTTAGAGGTTAAAATTCCAAAAGGAATGAAAGAAGGTCAACAAATCCGCTTAAATGGACAAGGACAAAGTGGTATCAACGGCGGTGAAAACGGTGATCTTTATATCGAAATTCAATACAATGATATCGATCGCATCCGTGTAGAAGGTGCAGATGTATACCACACCATTGATGTCAGTCCTTGGGAAGCTGGTTTAGGACAAAATATTGGGGTGAATACACCCGCAGGACAACTTAATGTCAATTTACCTAAAAATGCAAAAAATGGGCAACAATTACGTTTAAAAGATAAAGGCATTCCAAACAAAATCGCAGGACATCTTTATCTGATCATTAACATCGTTTTACCACCAGCACATAGTGAACAAGAGCAACAAGCCTATCAGCAATTTGCTGATGCTTTCTCCTCTTTCCAACCTCGTGCAAGATAAGGAGTAAGATCATGACAACGATTCAATACAAAGAAATCCAATATGATGGTCACTGCCAAATTGAAATCATTGATGAACAAATGGCACTAGACCTTGAACGCTTTGCTGAAACTTGTGGTCAAAGTACAGAATGGGTACTCAAACTGATTGATTACGATATTTTGCAAGTCCAAGTTGATCCGCAAAGCTATCAATTTATTGGTGAAGATGTGGCTCGCGCACGTCGTGCTTATCGTTTACAACGCGACTTTGACGCGAGTTTATCGGCAGTTGCAGTTATGCTGGATTTGATTGATGAAGTACAGCAACTGCGTAAACAGTTAAAACATTTTCATTAAAAAAAGTCCGCATTTAGCGGACTTTTTTGTATTGCTCAGCGAGATTATGCTTGTTCAATATCTTTCATCGTCAATTTGATACGACCACGATTGTCTACATCAGCAACCTGAACTTTAAGTTCTTGGCCTTCTTTTAAGACGTCAGACACATTCGCAATACGCTCATTCGAGATTTGTGAAATGTGAAGTAAACCATCTGTACCTGGCATGATGTTTACAAACGCACCAAATTCAACGATACGAATCACTTTACCATCATAGATTTTACCTGGTTCAACTTCAGCAGTAAGCGCTTGGATTTTTGCAATCGCAGCTTTAGCAGCCGCTTTAGTTTCACCAAATACGCGAACTGTACCATTATCTTCGATATCAATCGCAGCTTTGGTTTCTTCAGTAATAGCACGAATCGTTGCGCCACCTTTACCAATCACATCACGGATTTTGTCTGGGTTAATGGTGATCACTTCAAATGTCGGTGCATGTGCATTAATTTCAGGACGTGCACGTGAAATGACTTTGTTCATTTCATTGAGGATGTGCATACGACCAGCAAATGCTTGGTTGAGTGCAGCTTCCATGATTTCTTCAGTGATGCCTTCAATCTTGATGTCCATTTGAAGTGCAGTAATACCATTGGCAGAACCAGCAACTTTAAAGTCCATATCACCTAAGTGATCTTCATCACCTAAGATGTCAGAAAGAACTGCAAAACGCTCACCTTCTTTCACTAGACCCATTGCGATACCCGCAACTGGCGCTTTCAATGGAACACCTGCATCCATAAGTGACAATGAAGCACCACATACAGAAGCCATTGAAGATGAACCATTCGATTCAGTGATATCAGATACGATACGAATCACGTACGGGAAGCGATCTGCTGCAGGAAGAACAGCCTGAACACCACGACGCGCTAAGCGACCATGACCGATTTCACGACGTTTAGGACCTGATTCACGACCTGTCTCGCCTACAGAGTATGCAGGAAAGTTATAGTGCAACATGAAGTTGTCAGTTTTAGTACCCGCAAGCGTATCGACCATCAACGCATCACGTGTATTACCTAAAGTCGTTGTCACTAAAGCCTGAGTTTCACCACGTGTGAATAATGCAGAACCGTGCGCACGACCTAATACACCCACTTGAACGTCGATACCACGAACTGTTTCAGTATCACGACCATCAATACGTGGTTTACCAGACAAGATATTGTCACGTACGGTACGGTATTTAAGCTCTTCAAATAATTCGTTTACTTCGTCAGCAATACCAGTTTCGTCATTTTCAGGAACGAATTGTGCAACTGCTTCTGCATAAAGTGCATCAAGTGCTGCGTAACGGTCTTGTTTTACCGCAATGGTATATGCATCAGAGATTTTTGCTTCAAACGCTGCTTTTAATTGCTCAAGCAGTGCTTCGTTTTTAGTTGGCGCAACCCAAGTCGATTCAACTGCACCCGCAGCAGCAGCAAATTCTTTAATCGCTTGAATCGCGATTTGCATTTCGTCATGACCAAAAAGTACAGCACCGAGCATTTGGTCTTCTGAAAGTTCTTTCGCTTCAGATTCAACCATTAATACTGCTGATTCTGTACCAGCAACCACAAGGTCAAGATCGCTTTCTTTTAACTGTTCATGGTTCGGGTTAAGAACGTATTCACCGTTGATCAAACCAACACGTGCACCAGCGATTGGACCACGGAATGGAACAGATGCAATTGACATTGCAGCTGAAGTACCGAGCATTGCAGCAATGTCGGCATCCATCGTTTTGTCAGAAGAAATAACCGTTGCTGTTACTTGGATTTCGTTATAGAAACCTTCTGGGAACAATGGACGGATTGGACGGTCAATGAGGCGTGAAATTAAAGTTTCAGCTTCAGACTGACGACCTTCACGTTTGCCATAACCACCTGGGATACGACCCGCAGCATATTGTTTTTCTTGATAGTTAACTGTAAGTGGGAAGAAGTCTTGCCCTGCTTTTGCTTTAGGTTGAGCAACGACAGCCACAAGTACAGTGACACCACCCATCGTTACAACAACAGTATTCGCTTGACGCGCAACACGACCCGTTTCTAAAACAACTTGATGTTGACCAAATTGGAATTCTTTACGAATGATATTAAACATTGACATGTATTTTAATTTCCTAGTTTTAATTCTAGTGAGACCCCTAAGGTTTGGCATTCAGACTACAACTGCTGTGTAGATAAATGACAAAGCTTAGAAGCCATCGCACTAGACCAAAGATTTTTAAAAAAGTTAAACACAAAGAAGGAGCGAACATGCGCCCCTTCTATAAAATCACCTAAGATAGATTAGGTGAAACTTTCTTCTCAGCGATAAAGCACTGTGACATGCGAAATACCGAAAACAAAGCCAAATCGAATTAACGACGTAAACCTAGTTCGCCGATCAAAGCAACATAACGACCGTGATCTTTACCATTTAAATAGTCAAGAAGTTTACGACGTTGGTTAACCATACGAATCAAACCACGACGACTATGGTGGTCGTGTTTGTGTTCTTTAAAGTGGCTCTGTAAATCATTGATTTGAGCAGACAATAAAGCAACTTGTACTTCTGGTGAACCAGTGTCGTTTTCAGCACGAGCAAATTTAGCGATGATCTCTGCGCGATCTGCGTTTGTTAAAGCCATTCGATTTCTCCGAGATGCTTAAAAAATAAATGATATTGATCAGTTCTAAGAACTGACTGCCGTGCATCACTACAGCAAGTTGGCTATTTTAAGTGATCTCTGACTATATTGCAAAAATGTTTTAACGACACGGGCATTTCGGCAGCTGACAGCCCGAATAAAAAGAGGCACACTAACTGAGTTCTGTTTTCAATTTATGACAGAAATGAAAGAAAAACGAAAAAATGCGAGGGAATCGTGAAAATTTTATCAACCAATACCTGTTATGTACCCCATGATTTAAATCAAGTCATTCGCTCTAAAGATGAAGTTGCTGCTGAACTCGGGGGAATGACCGATGCTCAGATTGGAAAAATTTGGAACAGTGTCGAACACTTGTACAAAACAGGTAACTATCCACTGATTACCTTGTGTCTACGTCGAAAAGGACAGATTCTAATTAACCGTAGTATTGGTCATGCTCAAGGCAACTCGCCTGATGGGTTAGCCGCCGATGCCAAAGTCGGGACACCAGATACACCTGTTTGCTTATTTTCGGCATCTAAAATGGTCACCGCCATGCTGATCCATATGTTAGATGAACGCGGTGATCTAAATTTACTTGATCCGATTAGCTACTATATTCCTGAATATGGCGTAAATGGGAAACGTCGTGCCACCATTTTCCATTTACTTTCCCACCGCGGCGGCATTCCTCGTATTGACAGTGAAGTCACACCAGAACTGCTGTTTAATCAAGAAGAAATCTTAAAGCTGCTGTGTGCAGCCAAACCGGTATCCCCTTCAGGCACGCATCTGGCCTATCACGCCGTCACCGCTGGCTACATTTTAGGTGAAATTGTACAGAGGGTGACAGGTCAAAGCGTTCGTGAGTTTTTGGCAGAAAATATAGAAAAACCGATGGGCTTGGACTACTTTAACTATGGTCTAAAACCTGAATATCGTGCCGATGCCGCGCTCAACTACGCAACAGGCATTCATCCAAGCTTGGGCACAGATCATTATCTACATCGTGTATTGGGCGGTGGTTTGCAGCTTGCAGTTGATGTCACCAACGATACTCGGTTTATGGATACGATTTGCCCCGCAGGAAATATCTATACCAGTGCTGAACAAGCAGGTCGTTTCTTTGAAATGTTGTTGAGTGGTGGTGAATATCAGGGCAAACAAATTATGAGTGCCAAAACGGTTTTTCGTTCGACGCTACCAACATCAGGGATCAGTTTAGATCGCACCTTACTTGCACCGATGCGTTATGCTTTAGGTCCTATGCTCGGCAGTAACCCAATTGGCTTATTTGGCCCGATGACTGGACAAGCCTTTGGACATATCGGTTTCTCTAACATTTTATGCTGGGCTGATCCTGAGCGTGATATCAGTGTCTCGCTTTTAACGACTGGGAAATCTGTCGTCGGAACACATTTACCTGCTCTGGCAAAAACCCTCTATCAAATCTCAACCAATTGTCCAAAAATCCCAAAAAATCAACGTCGCTCATTGTTTGCAACTGATCGTACGGAAAATGATTTGGTGTAGCGGTTTAACATTCAAATCCATACAAAAAAGCCCAAGTTTTAGCTTGGGCTTTGCGCTTAATTTTTATTGTTTTCATTTTCATTTATTTTTGTTATTTATCTTTTTATTTACGATCATTCAAACCCTCTGAATGAGATTCACACATCATTTTTCTTATATAACTGAAAAGAATTTTCTTCTCTTTATACTGATCATTCTGTCACAACCAATTGTGGAGAAAAATAGCATTTCTCTTATCTCCTTGTAAGTTAAAACGTACGATTCTGTATAACAATTAACTTAATAATTAAAAATAACTGTCTAACAATGAAGTGGGGGAACAAAACGATTTATTGAAGTATCAAACGGGTCGATTCTGTTTCACTTAAACAGCAAAATCCATCAAAGTGTGAATGTTCACGCTTTGAAATCAACCGATATTAAAGGTCACTATTTTTAGGCTTTTATTTGTAAAAATAAAAAAGCCCTGTAGTCTCTCCCAAAACTACAAGGCTTAGCGGCTGTAAGTTTCCTCTTTTATCACTTACTTCACTGTAAGTTCGCTGTCATCACGACGTTATTATTATATTTTTGCGATTTACCTAGTTTTCCCTACTAGGCTCTTTGTGTGTCCATAATCTCAAAAACACACAGATAGCTCTAGCGCCAATTGCTTGAATCCTTGTAAGCATTTTCTTACAAAGTTGTGAACTTTGAAGTATAAGTTCACAATCCGTCCAAATTGATCTTTTGTACTAAACCACTGCGACGAACCGTTCGAATTGTAAGTGCTTGTAATAACGCATTTGGATCGGCCAAAAGTGTGACTACTTTTTTTGCACGAGTAATCGCCGTATAAATCAACTCTTGGCTAAGCAGTTTTTCCGCTGCTTGATCAAGTACCACTGCCGTATGACTAAACTCAGAACCTTGTGATTTATGAATGGTCAGAGCGAAAGCCGTTTGCATATTTCGAGGCAAACGATGTGCAGCAATCCATTTATTTAAACTCGGAAAAAATACCTCAAATTGCTGCGATTGGCTACGGTGTTTAAAGCAAATTCCAATATCGCCATTGGAAATCCCAAGTTGGTAGTCGTTATACGTCATCATCACAGGACGTCCCACGTACCAATCCCCGATTGCAATCTGTTTAAGTTGTTGATTCAACCATTGTTCAGCAAAACGATTGAGTTGCTCTATCCCTAAAGCACCATGTCGTACTGCGGCTAAAATCCGATAATCATCAAAAGACTGAATGACTCGTTCTATTTCATCTTCAGGGTCAATCGATTGTAGATAATTTTTTAACGCATCCACATAGCCCTGAAAACCATACATCAATTTTTGTTGATACGGTTCAACCTCAAAATCAGGTTGTTGTGGCAAATATTCCAGTTGAATCAGGTCTGGCATGCCCTCTGACAGTGCAATGGCTTGCAAGGTTGAAGGCACTACTATTTCCGATTCAAGTTTAGGCAGCACAGCGTGATGTTCTATTTGATCTTGCTGAGCTTGAATAAACCGTGCCAACTGTCCAATTTTGGCTTCATCAGAGAAACGGCGACTATTTTTCAGTTGTACTCGATTTTCGGTCAAGGCTTCGACCTGTTGTAAATCTGCCAAAACTGAACCGACATCGACCGAAGCCAATTGATTGGCATCACCCAGTAAAATAATACGACATGAATCAGGCACCGCTTCAAACAATAAAGTAGCGAGATTGAGATCCAACATCGATGCTTCATCGACCACGATAACATCATAAGGCAAAGGCTGTTTGGCGTGAAAGCGAGGAATCTGCTGATGCCCTAAACCGAGTAAACGATGCAGTGTTTGCGTATTTTGATGACGTAATTCATCGGTGACTAAACCTGATTCAAGCAGTTTGGGGTCATTAAATGAGTTTTGCAGTGCCTCTTGCATCCGTTGCGCCGCTTTACCTGTCGGTGCAGCCATGGCAATACGAATATCAGGAATCATCTGATTCAGCGCCGCAATAATTCTAGCCAAGGTATAGGTCTTACCTGTACCTGGTCCACCAGTAATAATGCTGAGCCATTGTTGCATTACCATTTTCAACGCCGCTTGTTGATATTCATCATTCAATAGGGCTTGATAGCTGGAAATATCCATTGCCTGAGTCGTTTGTCGCTTTAATCGACAAATCTGATCAGCGAGGCGTTGTTCTAAGTTCCAATATCGGTATAATGCCAAGCCCTGCTGATCATAGACGCATGGTGCAACTTGAATCGTTGCGATTTCGCTGCTTACAGCCAAATCACCCAAAGCTTCAAGCTGTGTTGAATCTACTTCAATGCAACTGTCGCCGTCTAAGCTGGCTTCAACCAGTTGTTGCAAGATAACTGATGCGCTAACTGCTTGTGCAGATTGAGAAAATGGAGCTTGTGAGAGATAACGACTCCACGTATTGAGCCAAGGTAAAGCTTCCGACTGATTACTGATTTGTTTGTCCACAGAGTTATCCTCAAACTTACCCACACGCTTGTCCACAAGTTTATGAACAGACTTATCCACAAAATAAGTTTTTGTTTAATTTAAAATCATTCACTTTATCTACACCATTTTTCCAGATTTATCTTCAGTAAAATACCCAAGAATTGCATCTAAACGTAGGATAAATTCATCCTCAGGTTTCCAGTAGAAATAGCCCTGCTGTGCTTGTCCGTTCATACCCCGTAAATACAGATACGACGCGCCACCCAAATGCTGCTGCATATCGTAGTTCTGCAATTTCACCTGCAAATAACGATGTAATGCCACCAAATATAATGCCGCTTGTAGCCAATAGCTCGACAGCGACATACTTTCAGCAATCTGAATCGCTTGATAATCCACCTGATCACTGCCTAAGTAATTACTTTTATAATCGGCAATATGGTAACGCTGCCCATCAAAATACACCAAGTCAATCGAACCATTGAGATACCTCGCTGATTTGGCTTCAAGCAACTCAGGCATGTGGATATCGTATTCTTCAAATAGTTGTTGCACTCGCTGCATAGCAAGGACACGATCAGACAAGGCCAAATAGAATGGGCATTCTGAAAGATATTGTCCTGTCGTCAATTGTTTTAATTGAAAGCCTTGATTCAGAGGTGTTGCCAATACTTCACGTAACCACACCGCCATCCATTGATATAATTGTTGTTCGGCATTGTCCTGTTCTGGAAAATGTTGTTGATATTGACTCAGTAAATCTAACAATAAGCTTTGATAGGTATTTTTAAAGCGGCGGCGAATTTCTTCTATCCATGTTTCAGGATGTTGAAAATCAATCTGTTCAAAGATTTCATGCAGAAAATTCCCTGCCAACGTCCCTTTCGGAAAATATTGTTTAATCCAAGCAATCGGCTCAGCGCTTACTGCATTCGTCGTAAGTTGTAGATTTAATTCATCTTCTGCTTGTTCAAAAGCTTGATCCGCATTGGCAAGCCGATCAACGCGATTGGCTTTGTGTTTGAGATGCTGTGCCAAATAACTAAAGCTGGTTTTAGCCCGAGCATAAAAACGCTGCTCGGGTAAAGGCTGTGCAGAAACAATGATTTCCTGTTGGGCTTGCTGAGTCTGCAATGCTTGTGGACGATCTAAGATCAAGCGCTCATCGGCACTATAAGGATATTGGAAGCTTTCACCTTGATTCTTCCAAAACGCCAAACCTGAACGTTTATTTTTATCACCCTTTTCAGGCTCAAATACCGCATAAACACGATGACTGGCTCGCGTCAGCGCCACATACCATAAACGATTTTGTTCAGCTTGCGCACGTTGCTGATGTTGATCCAATTCAATTTGTTGTAAGAAGTTTTTATCGGCGATCGCCACCACACGCTGGGTGCGTGACTGTCCAGTCTCGGGTACTTGAATTTCAGTCGTTGAGAAATTTAAAGTCTTCTGCATTTCAGAGAATGCTTTGTTCGCTCCGAGTAAGAAGACGATTTTAAATTCCAAACCTTTGGATTGATGAATAGTCATCAACTGTACACCCGCTTCGCTAGAAAGCTTTTGCTCCAATTCCCACTCGCGATCGCTGGGTGAATGCAGTTGTTTTAAATACCAGTGATACAGGTTCTGTATACCTTGCACATGTTCACTGTGCTGACTCAAAATATCGCTAAGATGACGCAAATTCACCACAGCGCGTTCATTATCTTTGCTTTGAGTTGCCACCAATTGCTGCCAGATACCAAACTGATTTAAGCAGCGTTGCCATGCAGATAAAAAACCTTGATTCGACCACATTTCACGGATCTCATCGAACTGCTGAATATACTGACTCAGTCCTTCCGCACTTTGTTCCAGTGCCAATAATCGAGTGAGATCAAAACCAAATAAACGGCTCAATAAAGCGCGTTTTAACTTTGCTTCATCATAAGGATGAAGCAAAGTGGTTAGCAACGCTCCCACATCCTGCGCAATCGCTGAATCAAAGACACTGCGTTTTGATGGTCGATTGACCCGAATGCCCAAGCGCTGCAATACGTATTGCACTTCATCCAATTGACGGTGGCTACGTGAAAGCACCGCAATATCATCTTCACAAATGGCTTTTCGACCATCACCTTCTAAGTACAATTGCTGCAAATGGGCTTGATTGAGTAAGCTCTGAATTTTCCAAGCCACTTGGGTTGCTTGTTCATTGCCATCCTGAAGCTGTAACCAACGTAAAGGTGCAGGATTGATCTGCTCATCTTCAATCAGAGCAGGATGAGGACGTGAACCTGCCTGAATTGGGTCATAAAGTACCTGCTCACCAAAATCCATGTGTCGCTGAAACAGCACATCCACAACCTCGACCAATTCTTTGACCGAACGATGGTTATGAATCAATTTATACTCACGCCCCTGCTTGGCCATAATATCTTGGTAGGCATTCAGGAAAGTCAGCATATCGCCACCACGGAAACCATAAATCGCTTGCTTACGGTCTCCGACCATAATCATGCAACCTTTTTGATAGCGCTGTGGATGCCGCCAAATACTGGCCAACATATCATCTTGATCTTGGTTAGTATCCTGAAATTCATCCACCAAAATCAACGGGTAACGTGCCTGTACAAACACCGCAAAACGTTGACCTTGCTCCCCTTTTAAGGCTTCTGATAAGGTTTTGATTTGCTGAGCGAAAGTGGTTTCACCTTTTTGCTGCAATACTTGTGGTAAACGTTTCTTCACTTCGAGACACAAATAGGCTTTTAAATAAACCTGCAACTGTTCGAACTGCTGCTGTGTTTGCTGTAGCGATTGGCAAAGTTTTTGAAGTTGTAAAATGGTCGGATGTTGGTAAAAACCCTCTGCAATCTCCGCAGGGCATTTTTTAAAAATCTTCTGGTGGTCAAGCTTATCTAAAAACTTAAATACAGCCTCTCGTGCATCGGCAAAATAGGCATCAAACACTTGTACATTCTCAGTATCTGAGAGGGCTTTTAATAGCTGTGGTAACGCTTCGCAAAATAATTTATTAAAAGCATTGTTACGGAAAGACGTGCCATTAATATGAGAATAATAAGCGCCGTCTAAATTAAAATATTCAGCCAAAGTACTGAGCTCAATTTGCTGTGCTTGTTGTTGCCATTGTTGTTGCTGCGCCAGCTCAATTTCGGGCATTTCAGGCAACTTAAACTGGGCAGAGCTAAAATTCAGCGAGCTTTCCACCATCCCAACAAAATGATCGACACTTTTCAGTCCGCCCACGCTATACAAGGCATCAATGACCTGTTGTGGCTGTGATTGAATCCATTCTCGTAACACATCATGAATCAACTGGCGGGTATAACTTTTCGCATCTTCGGTAATCTGCGCACGTTCAATCTTGCCACTTTCAAAAGCAAATTCTCTTAACAGCTTTTGGCTAAAACTATCCAATGTACCAACGAATAATTCATCCAACTGATCAATGACGAGTTTTAAACGCTCGCAAGCATAGGCAATACGTGGTGCAAATGTTTGTAAAATATGCTGTTTAAGCGGATCACATTCTTGCGCTGCAAGTTTGTAAATATCGACATCTAATCGCGTGCGTAATGGTTCTAAATATTGGTAAATCTCCACCAAACGTGCACGAATACGGCTTTTGAGTTCTGCGGCAGCAGCACGGGTAAATGTCGTCGCAATCACCTGATTGGGCAGATATTTTTCTAATAAAATCCGAACCATCAAGCTTGATAAGGTATAGGTTTTCCCTGTACCTGCCGAAGCTTCAATCAGATGCAAACCTTCGAATTGAATATCACCAATCGGTTGATAAGACACAGGATATTTTGAATGCATGTCTTACTCCACCCGTAAATATTCAAAAATTGGTTGATACAGCGCATAGCTATAATGATTACAGGCATATTGTAATAGTGCGGCTGCATCTTGTTCTTGTAGAATAAATTGCCAATCTCGATGCAGTTTACAAGCTTCATTTTGGCTCATATCAAAACCAGAAAAATCACCCGTATCATTCCAATCTTTCAATACTTGTTTTTGACTGTCTTCCGTTAAATGATGTTGATCATTCTGTTCAGTCCATTCCAGATGTTTGACTTTTTCAAGTGGTTTTAAAATCAGTGCCGCAGGTAAAACGATAGGCTGCTGTTGAGCAGTCTGCCAAAGCTGCAACCATGCGTGTAAATAGTGATGTGCTTGCTGAGAACTTAATCCCTCACAAATCACGGTTTGATCACTAAACACCACGATACGGCGTTTCGCTGTTGCCGAGTCATGATTCAATATCGTCAACCAAAGTAAATATTCCAACCAAACTTTGGCCAGACGTTTTGCGCGCGCACTGGATGCATCCAAACTGACCCAATCCTGCGTCATTTGTTTAGGGCTAATACAGCTCATCTGGAGTTGTTTCGAGATGCGCCAAACACGTTGCGTGGTTTCTGTTGGCGCTGGGGCATATTGCTGCAACCGCTCAAGCAATCGTTGTTGCTCTAAACAACTTTGTTGCCATGCACTTTGCTGTACTTTTCCCACAGGGAGTTGATCTTGCAAAATGCGGGGTGATAGCATTTGGTTGTGCTGCTGTACATCTTGCTGCTGGAGAAAATGTCGAATCGCATATTTACCTAAACCATCTAATAACAAAGGTTCACTTTGATCAACTAATTCTGTTGCACTGAGGTTTTCCACACCCAAAGTTTTTAAATACAGTCGCGCTGGAAAAGTCACATCCTGAATCCATTGTCGACTATCCAAAATCGTCATTTCATTGTTTTCAACTGGATAAGGGGTATTCGCCCATGCCTGTCGCTCACCTTTGACTTGTTGAATGTGTGAAGCCACTTTAAACCACTGGTCTTGATAACGAACAGGACGCTCCGCGATAAAACCCAGTGGATCAAAAGGTTGTAAGCGATGCAGAGAATAAAGCGGGTAAAGCTGAGCAGGGATCTGGAGTTTTTCATAGCCCTCCCCAAAAGAATCAAAGGAAGTCTCTCCCTCTGGGAAAGATTTAGAGAGAGGGGCTTTCACAATCAAAGCCAAATGATCTCGAAAACCTTGCAACACACTCGAAGGCTCTCTGACTTCGCCATCATTAATATCAAAGCCATTATAGAATAGCCATAATTGCTCTTGCGCCAACAACACTGCATCCAAAAATGCACCTTGATCATCTTCCAAACGGGAACGATCACCTAACTGTTGGCGTAATGCATCCATCAAATCAAATGGAATATGGCTGTCCCGATTTGGGAATTTTCCTGTATCTAAATTCAACAACACAATTAAGCGATAAGGAATCGGGCGAATCTGTCCGATCTGGCTGAAAGTAATCTGTCCAGTCGGCTCAACTTGTGCCGACTGACTTTCTAAAGTGCGTTGTATTTCTTCAATGATATAAGGCAGCGGCAATGAAATTTGACGCAACTGGGTTTCGGCATCGTCATAATAACTGGCCAAGGTCAGCATACGCTCTTGCTTTTGCACGATTTCTCGGACGGCTTTTAAAGCCGTCACATCGGCCTGTTCAAACTCCTGAACATCTGCCTTGATCCGTGTTAGCCATGTTTCCACAGGCAAACGCTGACCTTGATTATGCACCGTTAACCAGTCTCGTCGAGCAGCGAAGTCTTGATAAATCTGAATCAAAATACCAATTAACTCAAAGTCACTCGGCTGTACCAACGCATAACTTAAGGTCTGTTGCACCATCACATGTGCAGGCACAGCAATCCCTAAAGCCAAACGGTCTAAAGCAAATTTAAAACTATAACGATAGTCTTGATCAGCCTCAGTGAGACTCTGTTTTAAATGTTCCGCGTCCAAACCACGTTTGAAACCAGCATCACTGAGCAACGCTAACATCCGTTGGACTTGACTATAATCTAGGCCATAACGTTGTTGTGTTGCCGCTAGATTCAACCAGTCGGCAAACTCATCCTGCGTAAACCGCCCTTGGGTCAACTGCAAACGACCTAACACCGCCCGCCATGCATTCAACGCATCTAACTGTGCGACCCCTGCTATTTTGATCGGTAAAAATACATCATGCTCATTGGGAACAGCAGGAAAAACACTACGAATTAAAGGCTCAAGCTCTGCTAGGTTTGGGGTCAAAATCAGCACATCACTTGGACGACGAGGCATGGTGTCCGCTTGAGATAACCAATGCACCAACTGATCTTTTAACACTTCAAGCTGTCGCAAACTGGAATGACAGACATGAAATTGGATCGATTCATCATCAGGTGCTAATTCATATTGTTGAGCTATAGGTTCAGCCAAATAGAAAATATCCGACTGGATTTGACCAAGTAAGCTATCTGGAAAGTAATCTTCAAATGCATCAACCCAATTACCCTCTTCCCCTGTGGCCAGTTGCGATAACAGCGAAAAATGATCACGCGCCTGTTTGCCTAAACGAGTCAACAAAGGATGACGAGATTCACGATTTAAGGCATTAAAACCCAAGCTAAAGCTTTCAAAAAATGCTGCAATTTGCGCATCCGTCGCTTTTGGATTCTTCACAATGAAACGTTCTTTTACTCCGAGATCATAACGTTGCTTCCAAAGTGGATCGACACTATCCGCCCAATATTCCTGTGAAGGGTTATAGTGCAAAATCAAGACTTCAAGATATTGTCCTAAACGACGTAAGAACTGTAATTGGCTAGGTGGAAGATCCAAAAGCGTGAAAACGATGACCTGATTCGGAAGTTGAGCCAACGCCTGCGATCTTGTCTGCTCATTGTCCAGAAGTTTCCAGAAATCAGCATCAATACTTTGCATTTCCAAAAAGTCAGCATGAAAATAGTTGTGCCATAACCAACGTTGCCACGCTTCTAATTGCTGGGTCTGATTAAGCGTAAAAGCCGAAATTTGCTGATCTGAGTGAGAAATCAAATTTTCAATATCGAGCGTTTGATTTTGTCCCCAAGTCGACAACCAATTACTCGAACAAGTACAATTTTGTTGACAACCGCGCTGGCAATAACCACGGTAAATCATATAGTTATTAAACAACTGTGAAACCTGTTCGGCTACCCAATACAACATACTTTGCTTTTTAAGCTGTTTTTCTGTGCCTTGTTGCAACTGATCGGCACTGTCATAGATACGCTGTACGATTGAATAGAGAGGATGTTCCATCGCCAAGCTGATTTGATCTGCTTGAATAAAAGGTTGCAAAGCTTGATGTATTCGCCATTTTAAAATCAAGCGCGGAATATTGGCTTTACGCACCTTCTCTTTATCATCGAGAACTTGTTGGTAGGCATACCATTGGAAACCACGGATTCTTTGATGGAATTGATAATTTGCAGTCATGCCCTGTTGCTCTGCGATTTTCTGCGTTAACCATTGTTCTTGAGCAGGACTAGGGACAACAAAGTGTTGCGTTTTAAACACTTGAAATGGCGTAGCGCTTGGTTGAGTGATGGATGCCATCACGCCTTGCAATAATACTTCAAGGCGTTGACTTTGAATAACATGAATCGCCATGCGTTAATACAACCTCATCAAAAAAGCACCATTTCACATGCACATAATTGTTACTATACAAGCTTGTAGAACTATGTCACGTTAATCAAACAATGAAATATAAAAATTGTTTTGAAAACTGTTATTGAATAAGGTTGAATAAAGTATTGTTGACTATTTATACATACACCCCAAAAAATCCCATATTCAAAGGATAGACTTAGGTATCACTTTATGAAAATTGAAAAAACGCCTGACTTTATTGACCCAAGTTTAAATTTGGAACAAATCCGTAAAGAATGCTTAGAACGTACAAAAAAAACCGCTTATTATTCGGCAGGTGCAGCGATTATACCCATTCCATTTTTTGATGTTGTGGTTGACTTGAGCATGCTGACCCAAGTCATTCCAGATATTAACTCTCGCTTTGGTCTAGCACCTGAACATATCAGCGTCTATGACCCAGAAACTAAAAAAATCCATTGGAATGAATTACGTAAACGTGGTTTTGAGTTTTCAGGATTCCTTGTCGCACGCACTGCCATGAAAAAATCCTTTAATGGTTTCTTTGCCAAAATCGCCACCAAACAAGTGACCAAATTTATTCCTCTAGGCGGACAAATTATTGCAGCAAGTTTAGGTTATTTTATGATGAAAAAAATCACCGAACTACATATCGAAGACTGCTATAACCTAGCCAAACGTATTCAACAAAAAAGCCTTACACTTAACTAAATAAATTTCTCCGCATTAAAATATTGATTTAGACCTCTTTCATCAATCCCTTTTGTTTCTCCCAGTGAGAGAACTACACAGTGGGTGTGAATTATGATGGAAGAGGTCTTTTGTTCCCTGTAAGATGACTCGTCTCGCAGGGAAACACTGCACTACATAAAAACAACAGAAGCGTTAATATTCACTTAATTTTTTAAGTTTAGATCAAGATTGTATTTTTATGCTCCATCACACGATGACAAATGAATGATGGAGAGTCGTTGTGCAACACGGACCAACAACGTCAAAAATACGTGCAATTTTTAATGTCACCAGCGGGAATTTTCTCGAACAATATGATTTCTTCCTTTTTGGGCTTTATGCACAAGCCATAGGTCAAACCTTTTTTCACTCCGATAGTAGCTATGCCGCACTGATGAAAACCTTTTTGGTCTTCGCAGTGAGTTTTTTAATGCGTCCGATCGGCGCTTTGGTTCTTGGTCCATACGTTGATCGAATCGGAAGACGTAAAGGCTTAATGGTCACGTTGAGCATCATGGCCGCAGGTTCTTTGCTGATCGCGCTGACCCCAGGTTATGCCAGTATTGGATTTGCAGCCACGGTTTTAATCTTCGTCGGCCGTCTGGCTCAAGGGTTTTCAGCAGGTGTCGAACTCGGTGGCGTATCTGTCTATTTATCAGAAATAGCTGAACCACATAACCGTGGTTTTATCACCAGTTGGCAATCTGCTAGCCAACAAGTCGCTGTTATTTTTGCTGCAACATTGGGTTATCTGGTCAGCTTAGCATTTACCAAGGCACAAGTAGACGCTTGGGCATGGCGCATTCCCTTCTTCGTCGGTTGCGCCATTATTCCTTTTATTTTCTGGTTACGAAAATCTTTGCAAGAAACAGAAGCCTTTGCTTCACGTAAAGAGCATCCAAGCACGCGACAAATCATGGCGACACTCGCTGCAAACTGGAAAATTGTACTGGTGGGTATGTGCATGGTCGCGACCACCACCACCATGTTTTATTTTATTACGGTATATACACCGACCTACGGCAAGGAAGTGCTGCATTTAAGCAGTACCGAAAGTTTAATCGCAACCGTTATGGTCGGTGCCAGCAACTTTTTACTGTTACCGATTGGTGGTCATCTCTCAGATAAGTTTGGTCGAAAACCACTCTTGATCATCACAACTGTATTGATTTTTATCAGCGCCTATCCGTTGCTCAACTGGTTAGCACATGACATTAGTCTTGCGCATATGTTGATGGCACTGTTGTGGTTATCACTACTCTATAGTTTCTACAATGGGGCACTGGTGGTTTCACTCACCGAAATGATGCCAAGCTCAGTGCGTATCGCAGGTTTCTCCGTCGCTTATAGCTTAGCAACTTCAGTTTTTGGTGGCTTAACCCCCATGATCGCAACCTATCTCGTGCAAGAAACTGGTAGCAAAAGTATGCCTGCATTTTGGCTGATGTTTGCCGCCATCATTAGTCTGATTGCCACACTGATTGTATTCCGCCAGCATAAAAATGTTACCGCTAAACCATCTTCAATAGATGCGGGTTTGGTTCAACAGACTTAATCGACTGAAGTTTCCAAGGTCAATAAACAACTGAGCGCTTAATCTACGCTCAGTTGTTTTAATATCGCCTTCAATACCTCAATACGTGCGCTATATTTATCATTGGTCGCAATGATGTGCCACGGGGCATTCTTGGTACTGGTCCGTTCAAACATATCCGCGGCTGCGTTTAAATAATCATCCCATTTTTCACGGTTACGCCAGTCTTCTTCTGTGATCTTAAAACGTTTATGCGGTGTCTGTTCCCGTTCTTTAAAGCGTAATGCTTGTTCATCTTTGCTAATCGCCAGCCAAATCTTAACAATGACGGTTTGACTATCAATTAAGTTCTGTTCAAAACGATTGATCTCATTATAAGCACGTTGCCATTCAGGTATGCATGCAAATCCTTCAACACGCTCCACCAACACACGGCCATACCATGTCCGATCAAAAATAGTGATTTTTCCACTGTCATTGAGTCGATTCCAAAAGCGCCAAAGATAAGGACGGCGCAATTCGTAGCGCTCAGGCGCGGCAATGCTATGAATTTCATATTCACGCGGATCTAACTTTTTCACGATCCGCTTAATCGCACCGCCTTTACCTGCTGCATCAATTCCCTCAAACGCAATAATCACTTTACGCTCGTCGCAACGTAATGCTTCTGCAACTTTTTTGGTCAGTTCATTCAACTCATCTTTATAGCGCTCTTTTTCTAAAACTTGCTGCTCTGGTTGTACCAATTGTTGAGGAATCTCTGCCTGCTGCCATGTTTTTGCTGCGGATGTTTGATGTTCTGGCAAGGCTTGCAAAGTCTGTAAAACATACTGAGCAAAACATTGATCTCGGCGTTTTTCATCTTCGCCATCGATGATAAACCAATCCTCAGTAAAACGTTGACTGAAGCTTTGCAAAGTCTCGTATTGCTTTTTATTGCGCCAATCCAACCCATGCAGTTTATGCCAATGCTGTTCAGATGGATCTACTTGATCCAAACGTTTTTGCAAGGCTTTCCAAGACAGATCAAACCAAACTTTAATCACATGCACATGGTTCTGTTGTAAATCATGCTCAAATGCCCGCATTTTTTCGACATAACGATCAAATGCTTTGTCATCCAAAGCCTTCGCATCCTGCATCACAGTTGCGAGTAAATCACTATACCAATTGCCAAACATCACCACGATTTGACCTTCAGCAGGTATAAATCGCGTATACGATTGCCAAAATGCTTGGCTATTTGACATACGTTGCGGTGCGTCTGCTTTAACACGTAGATAGCGTGGGTCGACCCACTCTCTTAGCTGTTTAACCGCTTCGCCCTTGCCTGCCAGCTCAATACCACTGACCAGCACTAACACACTTTTTGCATTTTTTTGATCTTGGCTTTGTTTTAATGCGTACTGCGCTTCAATCAAATCTAAAGAAAGCTCATCTTCATCACGTAATTCAAATACGGGTTGTTGTTCACTCATTTTTTGCTCTAAGTGTATGATTTATTAAAATTGAGTATAGTCATAACTGGAATAGACTTTAAAAAAACAAATGTACAATTTCTGTAGAATAAAATAAATGGAGCTTTGTAGTGACCAATTGTTAAACATTTAGCGTTTATGTTGTCATGGTTCTTGGGTATCATGCAGCCTATGATTTCATGATTTTATTTTCTTTGAGTGCGAATATGTCAAAACTCGCTGCATTTGATGATCTTTTATTACAATATCAAAATTTGAATTACCACCAAAATCCAGCGATTGCCCAACGCCTACATGATGCACAAGCATGGATGAAAGCACGCATTGCGGCAACGCATCAAGATTTCTTTGCTCAGCCTGAAAATCAGTTAATGGCGCAATATTTCTTAAATCGCTTATATGGTGGGCCTGATTTTGATGCTATGGCACAGCAAATCGAACGCTTACTGAAATATGCCCACAAAGCGGAAAGTCTACTTCCTGAAAATGCCATTAAAACGGGCACAAAGTCAGTTAGTCTGGCAGTACTTGCAACACGTTTGGATGAGCAAGTCGCCATCCAACTCTTACAAGACTACCCTTTAGACACACCGATAACCGATGAAATCATGCGCCAGACACTGGTCAAACTTGATCAAGGTGAAGCGCGTTATGAACAATTACAACTCCTCGATGAGTTGGGCGTAACCTTAGATAAATATATGCGTTCTACTATGATGTACGCTGCTTTTAAGATGTGCAAAGGTATTGCCAAAAAATATCAATTTGAAGGGATGTACGAATTCATTCAAGAAGGTTTTGCTGCAATGAAACCCTTAAAATCTGCTGCGGTTTTTATTCAGGCGTTTACTGAAAAAGAGCGTGAAATTATTGACAAAGTTCATGCTGGGGATCCTGTTCCATTTCAAGTATAAATAACTGACGCACTCCCTCTTCAATAAGAGGGAGGTTTTTCTCAACATAATTCAAAATAAAAACCCTTTTGAGAAAATGAGTTTCTGTATATTATTCATAACAATTACATGTCAAAGCCTGTAAAAAATTACAAAATCTGTCATCATGCATGCTGATTCGTGCCGCTAGAACGAAAGTTTAGGAGAAAACAATGTCTAACGAAAACCAACAGCCCACCCCAGAAGTTGAGCAAAAACCAAGTTCAGACAAAGTCAGCCCATTCCTAAGCTCACCCCTTCCGCAAGGCACACCACAAGGCCAGCAACAAACATTACAACAAGGTCTAACATCAACACCGACGGGTTCAGTACCGAAATACAACTTACCGCGTGGTGCAAATACAGGAAATGTCGGTGAGACGACTCACTTCGGTTATCAAACCGTAAGTAGTGATGATAAAGCACAAAAAGTTGCTGAAGTCTTCCATTCGGTTGCAAGCAAATACGACATCATGAATGACCTCATGTCATTCGGTATCCATCGCCTTTGGAAACGCTTTGCCATTAATATGTCTGGTGTTCGTCGTGGACAGCATGTATTAGATATCGCAGGCGGTACAGGTGACCTTGCGAAAGTGTTTAGTCGCGAAGTAGGTCCCCAAGGCCATGTGGTACTTTCAGATATCAATGAATCCATGTTGAATGTGGGTCGTGATCGTCTGATTGATGCGGGCTGTACCAACGTCGATTTTGTGCTTGCCAATGCAGAAACCTTAGAGCCATTTGCAGACAATAGCTTCGATTTACTCACGATCAGTTTTGGTTTACGTAACGTGACCGATAAAGATGCTGCCTTACAGGCGATGTATCGTGTCCTTAAGCCAGGTGGTCGTTTATTGGTACTTGAGTTTTCAAAACCTGTATTTGAACCTTTCTCGAAACTATACGACTTTTATTCATTCACGGCACTCCCGATCATGGGTAAATTGGTCGCGAATGATGCTGAAAGTTATAAATACCTCGCTGAATCGATCCGTATGCATCCCGACCAACGCACCTTAAAAGGGATGATGGAAAATGCAGGCTTCCAAAGCTGTGACTACCACAACTTAACAGGTGGTATCGTGGCTGTTCACCGTGGATTCAAACTGTAAGGTTCAGATTTTAAGGAATTCGCAATGTGGTCGATTTTAGCACTCGGTGCAGTCGAACGACTCATTCATCATGTGATTGATTTGGATGCGATTACACGCGTTCAACTCAATCAATTACAAGGTCAATTATTGCGAGTGGTGATCGATAGTCCCCAACTCTCTGTTGATGTGTTTTTTGATGAAAATAAAGTTCGGCTGGAACCGACGGTGACAGGACAGAGTCAAACACCGTCCATCTTTGAACAACGACCTTTCGACAATCAGAATAAGATTAGTGATGCAACAGCAACCCTAAATGTTGAAAACGTAGTGGCGTTAGTCAAATTGTTATTCAGTGATATGGATCAAATTGGCAATATCCCACTACAAGGCGACTATCACTTATTACAAGATATTCAAAGAATTATGCAGCAAGCTGAGCCTGATCTCGCTGCGCATTTATCACCTTGGATTGGTCCACAACTGGCGCATGAACTCGGTAAAATTCAGCGTGCGCCAGAACAGTTAAAACGTTCATTGCAAAGTCATTTATTCTTTGTTGAAGATGCTCTAAAAGAAGACAGCGGGATATTTGCCCCGCGTTGGCAAATGGACGACCTCAATCGAGAAACACGCCAACTCAATCAAGAAATTGATCGCTTAGAAGCCAAGTTTCAGCAATTACAGGCTTCTTTCAACCCACAAAAACAATCCTCTCAAGACTAGGTAAGATTTTATATGATTCCGCATGTTACACGGTTACTCGAACTCTGGCGTATAGCAGCACACTACCGCCTTGACACCTTGTTCCCTGCGGAAGAATTACCAGCCAAAGCACGCCATGCCTTAAATGTAATCAAAATGCATCCTGCCGCATGGTCAAGTCGCGAGAAAAAAAATCCGCTCAATCTCAAAGAAGCCTTAGAAGATATGGGGCCTTTGACGATTAAGTTGGGGCAACTCCTCTCTACCCGTCGTGATCTGATTCCACCTGAAATTTTATCGCAATTGGTGTTACTGCAAGATCAGGTTAAACCGTTTGATGTACAACTGGCAAAACAACGGATTCAGGAATCATTAAAAGCAGATGTTTCCACCTTATTCTCTCGTTTTGATGAACAACCACTTGCGGCGGCATCGATTGCACAAGTACATACCGCCGCACTGCATGATGGTCGTGAAGTGGTGGTTAAAGTCACCCGTCCCGATATCCGTAATCAGATTTTACAAGACTTTGAAATCCTCGCTTGGCTTGGGGATTGGTTGGAAAATCGTTTAGAAGCTGCACGCGCCCTACATTTATCTGAAATTATTCAGGACTACCGTCAGATCATTTTAAATGAACTTGATCTCAGCCTTGAAGCCGACAATACCCGACGTATGCGCCATTACTTTACCGGTTCAAGCATGATGTATGTGCCTGAAGTCTATATGGACAGTAAAGACGTGATGGTGGCTGAGCGCATCACAGGCGTACCGATTTCTGATATCGCGACATTTGACCGTTTAGGCATGGATCGCGCTGATCTGGCAGAAAAAGGCTTAACCATTTTCTTTACCCAAGTGTTCCGTGACAACTTTTTCCACGCCGACATGCATCCGGGTAATGTCTTTGTTGAAACAATTAACCCAGACAACCCTCGCTTTATCGCGTTGGACTGCGCGATCATGGGTGAATTGTCAAAACATGATCAAATGACGATTGCTCGGATGCTACTTGCGGTGATGAACAGCAACTTTATGCAATTGGTTCAAATCGTGCATCAGGCTGGCTGGATTCCACCGGGTACCGATCAAGATGCATTGTCTCGTGAGATGCGCCGCACCGTTGGACCAATGGTCTCTAAACCAATGGATCAGCTCGACTTCGCTGGGATTTTGATTCAAGTCATGGACATTGCGCGTCGTTTCCATTTGGAAATTCCACCGCAGTTGATGTTGCTCCTCAAAACACTGGTTCACGTTGAGGGTTTAGGTACAGATCTTTATCCTCAACTCGACATCTGGAAGCTGGCCAAACCGATTCTGACCGAATGGGTCAAAGCCAATATGAATCCAGTCAAAAATATGAAAGAGCTTGGTCAGCAGATTCCCGACCTATTATTGGGCGCTCAAGATTTACCAAGCCTACTTATTGATAGTCTAAATGGTTTAAAAAACCAATCCGCATGGCATGACAAACAGCTCAAAGAAATTCAACAAATGCGCTTACAAATGCAACAGCAACAACGCCGTAGTTGGATGTTCGGCAGTAGTATGTTGATTTTGCTCACCATTGCAATTATTAGTCCGTGGTTAATCTCAGTTGTCTTAATCGTACTGAGTGGACTTCTCGCATTTTGGCGGGTGGTCAAATAGTCTAGATATTTACCAACACCCTCACTGCAACATTAATTTTCATCATTTGATTATTTGGCATACAAGTTGCTACTTCATAATTATAAAAATCAAAGATGATTTTTTAATTCACGGCCAATGACGCTCGTAAAACTGCTTGCTCCATAGATTACATATGGATTGAGTGGTGGAAGGGCGTTGTCATCTTTTTATATGCTTTATACAGCCCCCTCTCTCACCTCTCGCTCGCATAAATAAAATATTGATCAGTATAAATCATCTGGCTGATGGCCAAGAGACAATCTGAATAGGGGTCTAACGATTATGTCACATTTAGTCAAATCAACATGTTTAATGATGTGTATGACTGCCGCGGTATTATCGCTGAGCGGATGTGGTAAAAAACCTGAAACTGCAACGAATGCATCTTCAAACACAGCAACCGAGGCTGAAAAAACCAATCTCAAACTTGGATTTATTAAACTCACCGATATGGTGCCTTTAGCAATTGCCCATGAAAAAGGCTACTTCCAAGATGAAGGATTAAATGTGCAACTCGAAGCACAATCAAATTGGAAAGTTCTCTATGACCGTGTTGCTGGCGGTGAATTAGACGGTGCGCATATGCTCGCAGCCATGCCACTCGGCTCGATGACAGGCATTACTGGAAATAAAGAAATCATTGCCCCATTTACGCTTTCCTATAATGGTGCAGGTATGTATCACCGTATCAAATTCAGTTTGGCAAAAAATGAAGCCGAACCTAAGCATGGAAAATGGTAAGCCGAAGCACCCGATTAGTGCTGAGGCATTAAAAGTGGCCGCAAATGAATCAAAAGCTGCAGGTAAGCCCTTTAATTTGGGTATGACATTTCCAGTGGGTACACATAACTACATGATGCGCTATTGGCTTGCGGCAGGTGGTGTCAATCCGGGCGTATACGATGCAAGCGATACTTCAGGAAACAAAGGTGCAGATGTGATGCTCTCCGTCGTACCCCCACCACAAATGGTTGCCACCATGGAAGCAGGTACGACCATGGGCTATTGCGTTGGTGAACCGTGGAACCAACAAGCCGTGTTTAAAAAAATTGGCGTTCCCGTAGCCACCTCTGATCAGATGTGGAAAGACGGTACAGATAAAGTGTTTGGAATGACCAAAGACTTTGCCGAGAAAAACCCAACAACAACTGTAAAAGTCGTCAAAGCATTAATTCGCGCATCTTACTGGTTAGATCAAGACAATAATGCCAATCGTGCTGAAGCGGTCAAAATCATTTCAAGACCGAACTATGTCGGTGCTGATGAAGCTGTGATTGCCAACAGTATGACAGGAACCTTTGAATTTGAAGCAGGTGATAAGCGCCCTGTACCAAATTTCAATACCTTCTATAAAGGTCAATACGGCATTCCGTATTATTCAGATGCAGTGTGGTGGTTAACACAAATGCGCCGTTGGGGACATGTCCCTGAAACCAAGCCAGATCAATGGTATTTAGACATGGCGAAAAAAGCCTATCAACCAGAAATCTATGCGCAAGCAGCCAAAGAACTGATCGCTGAAGGCAAAATGAAAGCGGAAGATTTCCCTGACCTCAGCACCGCGACCTATATCAAAGCACCAGAAACCAGCGCTTTGGATGGTGTTACTTTTGATGCAAATCAACCCAATGCGTTCTTGGCATCCTTTAAAATTGGTTTGAAATAACTCTCTACGAACATGGGATAAGTGATGCCTGATTTGAAAAGCTCACTTATCCAGCCAAGATTATATTGATGTTATAGGGGGAATTTTCATGAAAAAACTATCAACAAAAGCACGTCACACTGTATTAAGTGTCATCTTGCCGATGATTGCGATTCTTGTATTTTTAGGGGTTTGGCAAGGTGCATCACAACAGATTCAAACCAATATTGGCAATCTACCCGGCCCTGTGGAAGTATTTAATGCCTTTAAAGGTCTAATGGCTGAGTTTTTCAATCAGCGAGAAGCTGCAAAAAGCTTTTATGCCAATTTACCCGAAGGATCGACCGCCATATTTAGTGGTCCTCCGACTTTTTTTGATCAAATTCTGACAAGTTTAAAAACGGTGCTAACCGCCTGCCTGATCTCCTCAATGATTGCCATTCCAGTGGGTTTGCTCTGTGGTCTAAGCCCTAATTTTTATCGTGCTTTAAATCCACTTATTCAGATTTTCAAACCGATTAGTCCACTGGCATGGTTACCGATCGTGAGCTTATTGGTCGCGTCCTTATATGTAAATCCAGTCGAGGGGCTATCTAAATCATTTGTCATTTCAGCCATTACCGTCGCGATGTGTACCATCTGGCCTACCCTGATTAACACCATGGTCGGCGTAGGACAAATCAGCCAAGACTTTATCAATGTCAGTAAAGTACTGAATCTCTCTTGGTACACCCACCTCACCAAAATTGTATTGCCTGCGGTTATCCCAATGATATTTACAGGTTTACGCCTATCTGTTGGGGTGGGTTGGATGGTCTTGATTGCGGCTGAAATGCTCGCCCAAAATCCAGGCTTAGGTAAATTTGTTTGGGATGAATTTCAAAATGGCAGCAGCCTATCAACTTCACGAATTTTCGTTGCCGTCATCACCATTGGTTTGATTGGTTTTGCGCTTGATCGAATAATGCTCATGCTACAACACCGTTTTAGCTGGGACAAATCTCTTGCCGCTCGCTAATAAGGAATAGACATATGAGTACAGCATATCTTTCTTTACAACATCTCGATATGGTGTTTGAAAAAGACAGCGGTGGAACTTTTACCGCTTTACAGGATATCCATCTCGATATTCATCAAGGTGAATTTGTTTCATTAATTGGACACTCTGGTTGCGGAAAATCAACTGTTTTAAATATCGTTGCAGGTCTATACCAAGCTACGCAAGGCGTGGTGTTACTCGATGGCAAAGAAGTCAAGTAGTGATCGTGCGGTAGTGTTTCAGAACCACTCACTACTCCCGTGGCTAAGCTGTTATGAAAATATTGAACTTGCTGTCAATTCTGTGTTTAAAACGCAAATGAGCAAAGCCGAACGTCATGACTGGATTATTCACAATCTTAACCAAGTCAATATGCTGCATGCCAAAGATAAATTACCGAGTGAAATTTCAGGGGGAATGAAACAACGAATTGGGATTGGGCGTGCACTGGCAATGAAACCTAAAGTTTTATTACTCGATGAGCCATTTGGGGCTTTAGATTCTCTCACACGCAGCACGCTACAAGATGCATTAATGCAAATTCAGGCAGAGCTAAATAACACCATGATCATGATTACCCATGATGTCGATGAAGCAGTATTGTTATCAGACCGCATTGTGATGATGACCAACGGACCTGCTGCGACCATTGGTGAAATCTTGACGGTTGATCTGCCTCGCCCTCGTGATCGCCTCGCTTTGACTGAAGATGCAAAATTCAATCATTATCGGGGTGAGGTACTGGCGTTCTTGCATCACAAACACAAACATGTCGAGGCTTAAGCTCTGTTGAGCAATCCATGAATCGGTTTCCGATACTTCCTTCAAAAGCTAAACCTGCAAGAGCGTTTCCAAAAACGCTCTCATGGTGCTTTTGCCCCTATGATCACCAACGTCAAGTTTGATTTGTCTATAAAACAAAGTATTATGCTTAAACGATATAATGGCTTAACAATGATATAGATATCTGTGTTCTTACACAAAAGGACATGATGATGGACAATATTCATTCAAAAATAATATGAAAATACCCCATTTTGCGATTATTGGTGCAGGTACAGCAGGACTCGCAACCGCAATTTTACTTGCACGCGAAGGCAATCAAGTCACCATTTTTGAACAAGTCGATGAATTATCACCTGTCGGGGCTGGCTTACTGTTACAACCTGTTGGTTTGGCGGTCTTTGAACATCTCGGTGTACTTGAGCATGCCTTACAGCTTGGAGCGAAAGTCACAGGCTTAGAAGGACAACTCCCCAATAAACGACTTTTGGTCAATAGCCATTATCAGCAAGCCGCTCCAAAGCTCTATGGTCTAGGCATTCATCGCGCCACCCTTTGTCATGTGCTCACACAAAAACTGGCTGAATACTCAAATCAAGTGACATGGCGGATGAATCACAGCATTGAACGAATTGAAGAACGACAAAATGAGGTTCGATTATTTGGCTCATCCAAACAACATAATATTGATGACTGTTTTGATGCGGTATTGATTGCCAATGGTGCACGTAGTCAACTACGACCTAAACAATGGGTGAAAGTCGATCAAGCTTATCCGTGGGGCGCAGCGTGGAGCATCGTACCTGAATGCTTGACACTGAATCCTGAAATTTTACATCAGTTTTATGATCGCTCAAAAATCATGATGGGTGTTCTACCCACAGGTGCAATCCCCTCTGCACCGCAGCAACGGCTTTCCAGCGTATTTTGGAGTCTGCCAACGCCACAGTTACAATCCTTTTTAAAAGATGAACAAGCAAAACAGCAATGGCTACAACAGGTGTCAGATCGCTGGCCTGATGTCGCAGAATGGCTGAAACAGATTTTGTATGATGAACAAATCCAACCACAATGGTTGTCCGCACAATACCGTGATGTGGTGATGTCGCAATATGGGCAAGGAAGAATTGGGGTGATTGGTGATGCCGCACATGCGATGAGTCCACAATTAGGGCAAGGTGCCAATATGGCGCTGTTAGATGCGTGGGCTTTTTCACAATCCGTACAAAGTGCCAAGAAAAATCAACAAATAGATTGGGCAATGCTGTGGCAGCATTATCATCAGCATCGTCATTCTTCAACCCAGTTTTATCAGTTCCTTAGCCGTTTACTGACACCCCTTTATCAATCTAATCATTGGTGGGCAAGTGGCTTACGTGACCTCACTTTTCCTTGGATGTATCAGATTCCCTATTTCCGTAAGGAAATGGCGATGACCATTTCAGGTTTAAAAACAGGCATGTTCCAACAAATGAGCTATCAACAAATTGCTGCATATCAACAAAATGAAAATGCATTGCTTCAAAACAATCAATCGTTGCCTGAATATGACTAACATCAAAAAGGAGCTCGGTTAGAACGGACTGGGGCAATGGGGAAAATTTTATCGATTTATTTACGTGATCCAGATCAGAATTTGATTGAGATCTCAAACTATCTTTAATACCCCCATCAGCGATTTTTTACCCAACAAGCATAGCCAACCCTAGCCACAAAGGCTAAACTAGCTGCTCTCCACTCAATGGATTTTCACTCATGTCAAACTGGTTAGATGAAGTTAAATTTGATTCCAATGGTCTTGTTCCTGCCATTGCACAACATCATCAAACTGGCCGAGTGTTAATGGTTGCGTGGATGAATCGTGAAGCTTTGCAATTGACCGCAGAAAAAAACCAAGCGGTGTATTACTCACGTTCACGCCAAAAACTATGGCACAAAGGCGAAGAATCAGGTCATTTCCAAACGGTGCATGAAATTCGTCTAGATTGTGATGCCGATGTCATCATTCTACAAATCGAACAACATGGCGGTATTGCCTGTCATACAGGACGTGAATCTTGCTTCTATCGCAAACTCACCCCGCAAGGCTGGGAAACTGTTGATGCACAACTGAAAGACCCCACTGCGATTTACGGCACATCTGCAAAAACAGACATTCACGATCATGTTCAAAGTGAGCAAGTCGACGTACTCGACTATTTAGGTCGTTTGATGCAACAACGCAAAAAAGCAGAAGCAGATAACTCGTATATCGCAAGCCTTTATAAAAAAGGCATCAATAAAATATTAGAAAAAGTCGGCGAAGAAAGTGTCGAAACAATTATCGCCGCTAAAGATTATGCAGTGCATGCTTCTTTGGAAAATAAACACGATCTGATTTATGAAGTGGCTGACTTATGGTTCCATAGTATCGTCATGCTCGGTTACTTCGATCTTGATCCACAAGTGGTTTTAGATGAGTTAGCACGCCGTCAAGGTTTATCAGGTTTAGTTGAAAAAGCAAACCGTAGCAAAGAGGCGTAATCCAAACCTGTGTCAAATATCGAAAAACCCAAAGCCACTTATGAGCAAGCAGTTGCCATAGATAATGCTCGTTTAGGACAATCCTTTAAAGTGATTGCCTATGCTGGCACAGGTAAAACCACAACCTTACAAATGATCAGTGATGCCATGCCTGAACGGCGTGGTATGTATTTGGCATTTAACAAAGCGATTGCCACTGAGGCGCAGAGTAAATTTCATGGCAATGTCAATTGTCGTACTTTTCACTCGCTGGCATTTCGTAGTGTTCCACGTGGCATCACCGACAAATTACGCTTACCGCGTTTAAGTCCGAGTTTTATCGCCAAAGAATATCGTTTAGAACCCATTACCTTACGACGCTTAATGGGCGGACGCTATGAAAAATATGTATTGATGCCAAGTCGGCTGGCCAGTTTAGTGTCCAATACCGTCAGTTATTTTTGCTCGACCAGTTCGCAATACCCTGCACCACGTCATATACAAGCACCAAGTTGGCTGCATCAAGATGATATCGAATCGTTACAGCAACATCTTTATCCTGCGGTTGAACGTCGCTGGCTAGAATCGATTGATCCCAATCATCAGGCTGGCATTGGGCATGATATTTATCTCAAATTGTGGGCGTTGTCAGAACCCAATATTCCAACGGATTATGTGCTGTTCGATGAAGCACAAGATGCTGATCCATTGATGCTCGGTATTTTGTTGCGACAGAAAAGTACCCAAGTGATTTATGTTGGCGATGCACACCAACAAATCTATGCGTGGCGTGGCGCAATCAATGCCATGCAGCAAATGCCACTGCCTGAAAGTCGTTTAACCACCTCCTTTCGTTTTGGTGATGCGATTGCAGATGTGGCCAATAGTTTATTGGGTGCATTGAATGAAAGCGTACCGCTTTTGGGTAATCCTCATGTCAAATCGAGTGTGGTGAATAAACCACATACCAAAATGCGAGATGCGATTTTGTGTCGGACCAATGCTCGCGCCATGGAATTGTTACTGGCAGGTTTGGTGCATGGTGATAAAGTCGGCTTGCAAGCTGATCATCAAAAGCTCAGTCGTTTTGTGGATGCAGCCAGCCTACTCAAACAAGGCAAGCGTATTGTTGATGTTCCAGAGTTAGCTTGGTTTAACTCTTGGCACGATGTGCATGAGTACTGTGAAACCAATGATGGCAGTGACATCAAACCTTTAGTTAAATTGGTTGATGAACATGGTACAGATCCATTGAAAAGAGCACTGGCCAAAATTACCCCTATTGAACAAGCGGATTATGTGATTTCAACTGCGCATAAAGCCAAAGGTCTAGAATGGAATCGTGTGCATATCGAAGATGATTACCAATTTAAAATAAATGGACTTGAACATAAAATTACAGATGAAGAATTAAGATTACTTTACGTGGCCTGCACTCGTGCTAAAGTAAGTCTAAATATCCATCATCTTTTTGACTTAATACAACAATTAAAACTAAAACGATGCGCTCCCCAAAGCCTTCAAAAAACCGCAGGTTAAAGCGCTCATGATCGAGGTAAGCTTATGCAACTTGAATCGGTTCAATTTAGACATGTGGGCATGTTTCGAGACCTTCGTATTGAGTTTCAACCTGAACGGCATCCCATCACCCTGATCCTAGGCGATCAAGCCACTGGTAAAACCACGGTTATAAAGAATATCTATCAGGCACTGTCTTGGTTTTCAGCGCGATACAAAGATATCAGAACCGCTGGGGTGGTCATCTCAGATCAAGATATTATGCTGAGGTGCTTACAGGCCAAAATTCAGACCCAAGTGCGTATCAGCAGTGAGCTCAACAATGTCTTAACTGAAAGTAGCTCGGCACAACAAAAAAACACCCAAAGCTGCATCTGGAAGTTATTTAAAACCTTTAATAATCAAGGTGTCGGTATCAGTCAGGTTGAGACGCAACAACTCGATCAAATGGTAAGTCTGTATCAAAAAACCATTCTCCAAGATCCGTTATTTGGTCTTCCTCTGATCGCCTATTATCCTGCTGAACGGTTTGTCCAAGACATCAACTTACAAAGTAAAAATGTGCCTGGTATTTTACAAAAAAACTCAGCCTATGACCTAACCGCGATTCCTTACACGACCTTTACTCGTTTTTTTGAATGGTTCCGCGAAATCAGTGATGTCGAAAATGCCCATTCAGCGCATATCGTCAGACGTTTGATGGGCAATGATTTTAATCAACAAAACCAATCTGAAATATTGCAAGAACTACAACAAGAACTGCTCAATCATCCTAAACAGCTCTCCGCACCCAACCTGTATGCATTGAAAAAAAGCTTGAATACCGTGTTTCCCGAATTGGATGATATTTATATTCAATATGTACCAAAGCTCCAGCTCATCGTGCGCTATCAAGAACAATTGATCCCATTCCAGCAACTGTCCACATCACAAAAAACATGGATCGCGCTGGTTGGAGACATCAGTCGTCGTTTATGCTTACTCAATCAACATTGCTTTGATCCCTGTTTAGAGGGCGAAGGTGTCTTATTGATTGACCAAATCGATGCACAACTCGATCAAGTCATGTGTGCAGAAATTCTTGAGCGCTTACATCAAGCCTTCCCTCGCCTACAAATCATCGTGACAGGCAACCGCGACGAACTCCTCGAGCATGCACTCCACTATCAATGTTTGCGCTTAGACTCAAAAGAGATTTTTGAAATCAATCTAGAGCAATCACAACAACAACTGTCTGAACTATATAGTGAACTTTCACAGACAGAAGAGGATACTGAACTGCAAAGCCCCGACTTAGTTGAGTCAGAGACCTTGTCGCGTAGAGTTGATGAATTATTCAATCAGATACAAGAACTTAGTCCACAAGAAAAAAATGAGTTATTAGACTTACTTAAAATTGATGATACCCCACAAAAAAGTGCTTTATAGCCTGCCAAGCGAATAACACCACCCAGCTCTTTTGAGGTTTTGATCTGTGTTTTTCATGTAATAAGCCAATCTTTTTTGTTGTTTTTGTAGTAAAATAAACCGCTTTTTATTACTAAGTTGCGCAATACAACTTACCGCTCTATTAACTTGATTGGGCTTCAAGATTTAAAGCTTTGGCGTTCTCTTTGCGCGCCTGTGAGTCTTGAATAAATTTCACTTTAGGTTTTCGACCTACATCATCGACATGGATACCAGTGTGCTACCGATTATTATCCTATTACCGCTCATACTCGGCACCACCCTAATCCCACAATTGCAACGTATCTCACGTGGCATGACGGCACTTGGGGCGATTGGCATCAGTCTGAGTTGTTTTATTTTATTATTAACTCAGGCACCAACTATTCTTCAGGGCAATACCCTGCAACAAAGCTGGGATTGGCTACCACAACTTGGAATCAATCTAAGTTTCCGCCTTGATGCCTTAGGTCTATTATTTGGTCTACTGATTAGCGGTATCGGTACCCTCATTTATATTTATGCCTATTATTATCTAAGCCCTAAAAATTCGCTGACCAAACTGTATCAGTTACTGATGCTGTTTATGGCAGCGATGCTCGGGATTTCATTTTCTAACAACCTGATTTTATTATTAGTATTTTGGGAACTGACCAGTATTTCATCCTTCCTGCTGGTGGGTTATTGGAGCAATTACGATGCGGCGCAACGCGGTGCACGTATGGCGCTCACCATAACAGGCTTAGGTGGTCTTGCGATGCTGGGTGGTTTTGTCCTGCTTGGACAAATCACTGGAACATACGAGATCGACCAACTGGTGCTGATGAAAGATACCATTCAACAGCATGAACTTTTTGTACCCACATTACTGTTGATTTTACTCGGTGCATTTACCAAAAGTGCGCAGTTTCCATTTCATTTTTGGCTTCCGAATGCCATGGCAGCACCGACTCCAGTGTCTGCCTACCTACACTCCGCCACGATGGTTAAAGCAGGGATTTTCTTGCTGGCTCGTTTAGCGCCGATCTTTATTGGTGCTGCCCTGTATCACAACATCGTGACTTTTGTTGGTCTGTTTACCTTGTGTATGGCCGCAGGTTTTGCCATTTTCAAAGAAGATCTCAAAGGGCTGTTGGCGTATTCGACCATCAGTCATTTAGGTTTGATCGTTTGCCTACTCGGTATCGGTTCTCCGCTTGCAGTTGCAGCGGCAATTTTTCATATTATTAACCATGCAACCTTTAAAGCCGCATTGTTTATGATTGCAGGCATTATTGACCATGAGACTGGAACACGTGATTTACGTAAGCTAAGTGGCATTTGGCAACTATTACCATTCACAGCCACGCTCACCATGATCACTGCCGCTTCAATGGCAGGTGTCCCTCTCACCAATGGTTTCCTCTCTAAAGAAATGTTCTTTACTGAGTTATTGGTGAATTTATCTGGTCCGGTCATGATTGCTTCCGCAATTGTGGCGACCTTAGCGGGTATCTTTGCGGTGAGTTATTCAATCCGCTTAGTCCATGGCGTGTTTTTTGATGGCGAAGTGGGTAAACAGGTTCCGCACAAAGATGCGCATGAACCACACTTAGGCATGCGTATGCCTGCCATTATTTTGGCAGCCTTATGTATTTTGGTGGGTATTTTCCCAGCGCTATTGGCTGAAACATTTGTCAACAGTGTAACGCGTGCCAGTTTGGCACAGCCAGACTTTGCTGGAACACATTTAGCGATATGGCATGGCGTTAACGCACCGCTGATCATGAGTCTGATTGCCTTGGTGGGCGGTACAATATTTTACTTCGCGTTGGCCAAAGATGGTCGTATCCGTAAAATTGATCTCGATCCTCATCTCGGTAGATTTCAGGGCAAAATCTTATTTGAACTGTTCCTTAAACACTTATTACTGATCAGTCGCAAAATAAAACAACGCACTGAAAATGGTTCTTTACAGCACTACTTATTTTTAATTGTGCTGTTTAGCATCGTCATGGTGGCTTTACCCCTCTTCAATCAAGGTTTAACCACAGGTACACGTGAACTGACACATGCACCTTGGGCTGCCATTGTACTTTGGCTCACATTGTTCTCTGGTTGCTGGATGATGCTTTGGTTCCATCATGAACGAATCAAAGCCATCTTGATTAGCGGCGCGGTCGGTTTAGTCGTGACCATGACCTTCGTGGCTTTATCTGCACCTGATTTGGCGCTAACGCAAATCACTGTAGATGTGGTGACCACCATTTTATTGTTAATGAGTTTGTCTTTACTACCACAACTCACACCTTATGAATCAACGCGCCCGCATCGTTGGCGCGATGCCAGTCTTGCGATTGCAGGCGGCTTAGGGATTGGCTGGATCGCATGGCTAATCCTGAGTCGAGACCATAATTCAATTTCATGGTTCTTCTTGCAGCAATCCATCCCGTTGGGTGGCGGTTCAAATGTGGTCAATGTCATTTTGGTTGACTTCCGTGGCTTTGATACCTTCGGTGAAATTGTGGTCCTTGGGATTGCTGCCATTGGTGCACTGTGCTTGATGGACGGTATGCGTACGCATGGCACTACGGTGACCCAAGGATTAACCTATCGTTTTAATCCATCTCCCTTGATGTTACGTATCGCTGCTTCTTGGATATTGCCGATCGCGCTTGTGATCAGCATTTATATCTTCTTACGTGGACATAACTATCCAGGTGGTGGTTTTATCGCGGGTCTAGTCACCGCAATGGCGCTGATCATTCAGTATATTGCCTTGGGACAAGATCAAGCTGAAAGAATAATTAAAGCCAAGTCGGGTCGTTTATACGAAATTTGTATTGGTTCAGGCCTAATGATTGCGGGTTTAACTGGTGTTGGCGCTTGGTTCTGGGCACGCCCATTCCTTACCAGCGCACATTTCTATGTAGAGCCTCCTCTGATTGGAAAAATGCATTTAGCTTCTGCATTACCATTTGATTTAGGGGTCTACATCACCGTCGTGGGTGCAACCATGTTGTTGATTTCGGTCTTAGGTGACTCACGTCACTCAGGTATGACGGGACCAATCCCAAGTGGAGACAAATAATATGCTCAGTATTGAATTTTTACTCGCTTCTGGCATTGGTTTACTGACTGCGACAGGCATTTATTTAATTCTACGTGCCAGAACATTCCCTGTGGTACTCGGACTGGTCATGATTGGCTATGCCGTGAACTTGTTTTTGTTTGCAATGGGACGAACCCAAGTCAACGCACCTGCTGTACTGACTGAAACCACCAGAGTGTCTGACCCATTACCTCAAGCATTGGTACTGACCGCAATTGTGATTGGTTTTGCGACCACCGCATTTATCGTACAACTGGCATTGCGCAGTCGTTATGAGTCAGGCACAGATCATGTCGACTCAAAAGAAGATCCAACCTTGACTTATGACCCACGTGAGGATGAGCCATAATGTTTGATTTCTACCAATTTTGGCAGACTCATGCTCCAATTCTTAGTATTTTAATTCCAGCATTTACTAGTTTTATATTATTACTATTGGGTAATCCTGGTGCAGGGGCTTTAAAACAAGACTGGCGTCAACCGTGGCGACGTGGGATCAGTCTCTTCTCCGTCGTTTTAGGGCTCGCCACTGCGGTGAGCTATCTAGCGATTGCAAGTACAGGTCAAATTACGGTTTACCAGTTGGCTGAATGGTCTGCACCATTTGGTATCGTATTGGTGCTTGATCGTTTATCTGCATTTATGTTGGTCTTGACCTACGTACTGGCAGTGCCTGTGCTTTGGTATGCCAGTCATAACTGGGACACACGTGGTCGCTATTTCCACGTGATGTTTCATTTCTTATTGATGGGTATCACAGGCGCATTCTTAACAGGCGATTTATTTAACCTATTTGTATTCTTTGAAATCTTATTGTTGGCTTCTTATGTTCTGCTTTTACATGGTCAAGGTCGTCAACGTTTTCAATTAGGCATACATTACGTCACCATCAACTTACTGGCTTCAGCACTATTCCTTGTCGGTTTAGGCATGATTTATGGCAGTATTGGTAGCTTAAATATGGCGGATGTAGGTCGTCTGGTTCCAACCTTAGATGGCGATCAGCATAAACTGGCGATTGCAGGTGGTTTATTGCTATTTGTGGTGTTCGGTATCAAGGCTGCAATGCTACCTGTGGGTTTTTGGCTACCGAAGACCTATGCCGTTGCCAGTACACCCGTAGCTGCGATCTTCACCATCATGACCAAAGTCGGCATCTATGCCATCTTACGCGTGAACGGCACGGTATTTGATGATGAATTAGCACAAAACATATTTAAAAACTGTTTAATGGTCATCGGTCTAATCACGTCAATTTATGGTGTGATTGGGGCTTTAGGGGCTGATCGTTTACGTCGTTTTGTTGGCTTTATGGTGTTGTCTTCTATTGGAACATTACTCATCACCATTGCGATGTTCAATACCCAAGCATGGGCCGCAGGTTTATATTACTTAGTCCATAGTACCTTGATTGCAGCAGCATTCTATTTGTTTTGTGGTTGGATCACTTCACAACGCGGTGCATTTAAAGATCATTTGAAAGTTGCGCCTAAAATGAAGCAGGAAAAAGCGGCTTCATTTACCTATTTCACCATTGCCTTGATGATGGCAGGTTTACCTCCATTCAGCGGTTTCTTAGGTAAAGTATTTATTTTACAAGCAACAGCAGAAAGTCCTTATCAAGGTTGGATTATTGCCATCGTATTGATCGTGAGTTTATTGAGTATTATCGCCTTTACTCGTGTTGGTTTTATTCTGTTTTGGCGTGCGAGCGCACCTGAAGAAAATCCAAAAGAAGCCAACTTTACTTTATATCAGGCCCTGCCTGAACGCGCACCAAAGCGTAATGATAAAGCAATCTATATACTGCTTGCTGGATTAATGGCTTATGTGGTTTTCGCCTCCCCTATTCAACAATATACTGTTGCGACCGCACAGCAAATCCAAGACCATGCTCTGTATAATCAAGCGATCTTGAAAATAGATGCTCAAGGTCGTGCGATCAGCGTACAACCTTATGATCCAAGTTATTTACCAGAAACCAAATATGGTGGTGAAGTAAGTGATCATAATGCTTTGCTTATTCCAGATATCATTTCAAAAGCCACTTTACAAGGTGAGCATATTTCTGAATATAAGCAACGCCAAATCGCTGAGCAGACATTAGAAGCACCAACACGTCCAAATGCAACCCAGCTCAAGCCAATGGAGGAACACTAATGCAAAAACGCGCTTTGCTTCATCGTTGTTTTCCACATCCATTCGTATCCTGCTTGGTTTTTCTCAGTTGGTTAATGCTTGCCAATAGCGTAGAGATAGCAAGTCTTACATTTGCTTTCTTATTGGCAGTCATTATTCCGCTTTTGGTCCGACCTTTTATTGCGTATACGCCACGTATTGATTGGACGGCCGCCATGAAGCTATTTTTTGTGGTGCTGTGGGATATCGTGATCTCAAATTTCCGAGTGGCGAGAATGGTGCTTGGTCCGATGCAACAGTTGCGCCCTAAATGGTATCGCGTCCCTTTAGATACTGAACATGAGCAGGTCAATACACTGCTCGCAATGATCATCACGACCACACCGGGTACTGTTTCAGCAGGAATCGATCAAGAACGTGGTGATATTCTGGTTCATGCATTGAATTGTGATGATACTGAACTTGATATCCAAGAGATTAAAAAGCGCTATGAAATGCCTTTAATCCAAGTCTTTAATGTGAAGATTGCAGAAGGAGTCACTACAAAATGACCATTTTACCTTATGCACTGGGTATCGGTTTAATTGCCATTACCATTTCCATGTTCATGTGCCTCATTCGCCTGATTATTGGGCCTTCTGTGATTGACCGACTGCTCGCCTTGGACACTCTATTTCTCAATGCGACTTGTCTCATCGTGGTATTGGGCATTTATTGGGTCAGCACCAACTTCTTTGAAGGTGCTTTATTGGTTGCAATGCTCGGTTTTGTTTCGACTGTCGCACTTGCTCGTTATTTCACAACTGGGCATGTGATTGATTAAGGAGATACATCATGCAACTGATCTTTGAGATCCTCATTTCGTTCTTTTTGGTGTTTGGTGCTTTTTTCCTTTTGGTTGGATCAATCGGTATGATCCGTCTACCTGATTTATTTATGCGCCTGCATGCACCGACCAAAGCAGGGACTTTGGGATTAGGAAGCTTCTTGATCGCAGCAATGATCTTTGGTGTGACACAAGGACGTTTTGGTTTTGCTGAGTTACTGATTACCCTATTCATCTTTATTACCGCACCTGTATCTGCAAATTTAATGGCACAAGCTGCTATTCATTTGCGTTTGCGTTCGAATAGTGGTGATGTTCCTGAGGCTTTAAACCGTCCACTTCCTTGGCAACGTTATAGCCGTAAAGACAAAAAAGACCAACTGTAGTTGGTCTTTTTTATTAAAAAATCTATCCTACATTAAATTACAACTACGCATTGTAGTGGTTATAGAGATCTTCATATCCACTTACTTTACTCATCATTATTCTCCTCGTTTAATTCTCTTTATGCTTAACTTCAATAATATATGGGGTTTGTCGATAAACTTTATTTTTAGATGCTTCATTAAAACCCAGACTATAGATCACACATATGTGATGACCTAACCTTAGCCCTGATAGTATCTGCTGTGTTTTATGCCAATCTGGTACCACCTTTGGTTTAACAATACCTGGCGTTGATTTTAGAAATGTCATCTCAAACAATCTATCGTCACGAATTACGAAATACGTGCTCGACACTTTGCCTTCTTGCCACGGATACTCATTAATAACTCGACCACAAAATTCTGCTCTATCCGATTGCAATGCCTTTTTATCAAATACCACGTCCGAGCAAGTACCTATATAAAAAATCATAAATAGCAATAAACAAAAGACAGGCGTACTAATCTTCATAAGCTATCTCACAAAATTTCTAGAAAATATGCCGTTTTCAGCCTTAATCTTAGTTAACGTCAGACTAATAGAAACATCCAACCTTTCCATAGCAATCGCACAATCTATTTCATTATTACCTAGATTTGACATTTCTGTTCTCCACAATTATTTTAATTGAACTGATTTAATAAACTTTTCACCACATTCACCTTAAAAAAAGAATAAATATATTCAAAACATAATCGCTGTCATTTTTTTAAATCTATTCCAACGAAGCTTGGTAGAAACCAAGATGCATTGCATCAAATTATTAGGAGATAAACTGAATGCTAGGAATTTTCAAAGCCAAGTGAACGAGATTCACGCACGTGTAGCAGTACTCAATAAATTTACTGAATTAGGTCGGCCTCATACCGAAGTTGTCACTTAAATTTGAGTCGCTTAGAGTAGTTCTATTTTTAAATCTTTGTGCAACAAAGCCATTTAATTGACATAATGTATTTCCTTTATTTCTTGTTTAAAATTTTTAATGTAGTTAAACAAACATCTAAATATTGTTCATCTGTAACATTAATAAAATGAGCATTGTAAATTTCAATAAGAACTCCACTCCATTTAAATCGACCTATTTCAGAATTGCATGAATTGTGGTTAAATGTATTTACATCACCATAATAATACTGAGGTGAGTACATAAATATTCTAAATACTGCTTGCTCCACAGCATTATCTTTCCATTTTTTTTCATTAGCTTATTAATATCTCTAACTCTAATGGGCTTTGTTGCACAAAGATTTGAAATGCAAAGCGCCCCTAATTGAGCCAAATTTAAGGCGTAACTTGGGTAAGTGGTCGACCTAATTCCGTAAATCTGTTAAGGACTGCTACACGTGCATGGATCTCATTCACTTGGCTATCAAAACTCCTTGCACTGAGTTTATCTCCTAA